>JAGQUV010000001.1 GCA_020438295.1 Solirubrobacterales bacterium | reverse complement strand
TACATCCCGGACGGACGGGCGATCCTGAGGTCCGGGCAGAGCAGCAGTTCGGCCCGCGCCGGATCCTGGCAGGGCTCGCCGACACGGGAAGCCATCGCGTTCGCGGCGGCGGCCGGCGTCGCGGTGGCTCGGGGTCCGGACGCGACCTGCCCGGCCGCCACCACGACCACGACCAGGAGCGCGGAGAGGGCCGCCTTTCGCATTGAACGAGGATAGTTCAGCGGGGCCACCGCGCCGCACCACGGTGTACGCTCGCATCGTGAGAGTCGCGACCGGGCCCAGGGGCGGGATCTAGGATCACCGGGCGCCTGTACAGGCTGGCGAGGCTCTGCGTCCGGCATCGCAAGAAGGTGGCCTTTGCCTGGCTGGCGCTGGCGGTGGCGATCGTCGTGTTCGGGACCACGGCCGGGACCCAGTACGCCGACAACCTGACCCTCCCCGGCACCGGCAGCCAGTCGGCGACCGACCTCTTGGCCCGTGACTTCCCCAACCAGGCCAACGGGTCGAATCCGATCGTCTACAAGGCCCGCCGGGGCAAGATCACCGACGGCGACAACCGGAACCTGGTCGAGCAGTCGATCAGGAAGCTCGGCCAGACCGCCGGGGTGTCATCGGTCAACGACCCGTTCGGCCCCGGTAACGAGGCCCAGATCGGCAGCGGCGGGACGATCGCCTACGCCTCGCTGATCCTCGACGATCCCCGCGGGAAGCTCAGTGACGAGGAGGCGAACCGGGTGATCGACGCCGCCGGCTCGACCGCAGGCGACCGGCTCGACGTGGCCGCCGGCGGCTACCTCGGCCAGCAGGTGTCCAAGCCGTCGACCAGGCTGAGCGAAGTGGTTGGCCTGGCGGCCGCGGCGGTGGTGCTGGTGCTGACCTTCGGCAGCGTGGTGGCGATGGGAATGCCGCTGGCCTCGGCGGTCACCGGACTGGTGATCAGCCTCAGCCTGATCGGCCTGCTCAGCCAGGTGACCACGATTTCGACCACGTCGCCGACCCTGGCCACGATGATCGGCCTCGGGGTCGGGATCGACTACGCGCTGTTCATTGTGACCCGCCACCGGCAGGCGCTCCAGGCCGGGCACGACCCGCCCGAGGCGGCCGCCCGGGCCGCGGCCACGGCCGGAGGTGCGGTGGTGTTCGCCGGCAGCACGGTCGTGGTCGCGCTGCTCTCGCTGGGGCTGGCCGGGATCCCGCTGGTCTGGACGCTCGGCTACACGGCCGCGTTCGCCGTGGCGGTCGCGATGCTGGCCGCGATCACCTTCCTGCCGGCCCTGCTCGCCCTGGTCGGTCGGCGGATCGAGCACCTGAAGGTCCCGCTTCCGCACGGGACCGCACCGGATGAGCGGGCCCGCGGCTGGGAGCGCTGGGCCGAAGGCGTGGCCAGGCGGCCACTGCCGACCGTGGTCGCCACTTCGCTGATCCTGCTGCTGTTCGCGATGCCGGCCAGGAACCTCCACCTCGGCCAGGAGGATTTCGGCGCACTCCCCAAGTCGACCGAGACCAAGCGGGCCTACGACCTGATCAGCGAAGGGTTCGGGGTCGGCCAGAACGGTCCGCTGCTGATCGCGATGGAGCTCAACGGCGACACCGCCTCGCCGCAGCAACTCGCCCGGGCGATCTCGAACGCGGACGGAATCGCCGAGGTCGGTCCGCCACAGCCGGACAAGTCAGGCAACGCGGCCATCTTCAACGCGATCCCGACCACCGCGCCGTCGTCGCGGACGACCGAGCACACGGTGGCCAGGCTGCGTGACCGGACGATCCCCGAGACCCTTGACGGCTCGAAGTCGACGGCCTGGGTCGGAGGAAGCACGGCCGGGTACATCGACCTCGCCGACGAGATCGCAAAGCGGCTTCCGTACGTGATCGGGCTGGTCGTGCTGTTCTCGTTCGTCGTGCTCGTGTTCGCGTTCCGCTCGCTCGTGGTCCCGCTCCAGGCGGCCTTGATGAACCTGCTCTCGATCGCCGCCGCCTACGGCCTGGTCACGCTGGTCTTCCAGGAGGGATGGGGGGCCGGGCTGATCGGGCTCGACGGGCCGATCCCGATCGTCAGCTTCCTGCCCCTGGTCATGTTCGCGATCCTGTTCGGGCTCTCGATGGACTACGAGGTCTTCCTGCTGACCCAGATCCGCGAGGCCCACCACAGGAGCGGTGACAACCGGGAGTCGGTGATCAAGGGGCTGGCTTCGTCGGGCCGGGTGATCACCTCGGCCGCGTTGATCATGGTGGCCGTGTTCCTGAGCTTTGTGCTCAACGGAGACCCGGTGGTCAAGCAATTCGGGGTCGGGCTCGCGTTCGCGGTGGCGATTGACGCGACCATGGTCAGGTGCCTGCTGGTGCCGGCGACGCTGGTCCTGCTGGGCCGGCGCAACTGGGAGTTCCCCGGTTGGCTCGATCGGACCCTGCCCCGGGTCGATATCGAGGGCGACGAATACTTCGAGAAGCTGGCCCGGCCGGACTGAACCGCCGGTGCGCGTTGGTAGTCTCAGCGCCATGAGCGCAGTCACCGAGAAGACCCTCGACGCCAGGCTTTCCGACCTCGATCCGGAGGTGGCGGCCGCGCTCGACGGCGAGCTGGCCCGCCAGCGCGACACGCTCGAGATGATCGCGTCGGAGAACTTCGTGCCGAGGGCGGTGCTCGAGGCGAGCGGCTCGGTGCTGACCAACAAGTACGCCGAGGGTTACCCCGGCCGCCGCTACTACGGGGGCTGCGAGCAGGTCGACATCGTCGAGCAACTGGCGATCGACCGGGCGATGGAGCTGTTCGGCGCCGAGCACGCCAACGTGCAGCCGCACGCCGGGGCGCAGGCCAACAACGCCGCGTACATGGCGCTGATCGAGCCCGGCGACACGATCATGGGCATGGCGCTGGACCACGGCGGCCACCTCAGCCACGGGATGAAGCTGAACGTTTCGGGCAAGCTCTACAACGTGGTCCCGTACCACGTCTCCAGAGACGATCTGCGGGTCGACATGGACGAGGTGGCCCGACTTGCGGCCGAGAGCCGCCCCGAGCTGATCGTGGCCGGCTGGTCGGCCTACCCGCGCCAGCTCGACTTCGCGGCCTTCCGTGAGATCGCCGACTCGGTCGGTGCGCGGCTGATGGTCGATATGGCCCACTTCGCCGGGCTGGTCGCGGCCGGCGAGCACCCCAACCCAGTTCCCCACGCCGACGTGGTGACCACCACGATCCACAAGACGCTGTGCGGGCCGCGCAGCGGCATGATCCTCTGCCGCGAGGAGCTCAAGGCCGATATCAACCGGGCCGTCTTCCCCGGCCAGCAGGGTGGGCCGCTGATGCATACGATCGCGGCCAAGGCGGTCGCGCTGGGGATCGCTTCCGGCGACGAGTTCGCCGACCGGCAGCGCCGTACGATCGAGAACGCCCGGGCCCTGGCCGCCGGTCTGATGGATGGCGGTATCGACGTGCTGACCGGGGGGACCGACGTCCACCTGGTGCTGGTCGACCTGACTTCGACCGGGCTGGACGGCCAGACCGGTGAAGATCGGCTAGACCAGGTCGGCATAACGGTCAACCGCAACGCGATCCCGTTCGACGAGCGACCGCCGATGAACCCGTCCGGGCTGCGGATCGGCACCCCGGCCCTGACCACACGGGGAATGGGGACCGAGGAGATGTCCGAGATCGCCTCGATCATCGCCGCGACCCTTTCGGACCGCTTCGACGACGAGCGCGAGTCGCTGGTCGCCCGCAGCCGGGCGCTGATGGAGGCCCACCCGCTCTATCCCGGCCTCGATTGACCCGGCCCCCGGTCAGGGACTGGTTCGGATGAGGATCTGGTTCGACTGCACTGCGGCGGCCCACCCTCTGGTGCTGAAGCCGGTGATCGACCGGTTCGAGCAGCGTGGTGACGAGGTTCTGGTCACGGCCCGCGAATACGGCCAGACGGTCGGCATCCTCGAGCTGCTCGGGATCCCGCACACCGTGGTCGGAGCGCACGGAGGGGGATCGGCTTTCGGCAAGGCGAAGGCGCTCGTGGAACGATCGGCCCGACTGGTCCGGCCGGTCTGGCACTTCCGGCCCGAGCTCGCGGTGGCCCACGGGTCGGTCGACCTGGCCGTGGTCTCGGCCCTGCTGAGGATCCGTTCGGTCCAGCTCCAGGACTACGAGTTCGCCGGCCTCCAGCGTCAGTTCGCGTTTCGGATCGCCAAGCGGGTCCTGGTGCCTGAGGCGATCCCGGTCGAGCGGATGGCAAAGGTGGGGGCGAAAGGGGAGAAGCTGGTCCGGTATCCCGGCCTGAAAGAGGACTACTACCTCGCCGGCTTCGAGCCGGACCCGGCGGTGATCGAACAGCTGGGAATCGACTCCGAGCGGGTACTGGTGGTGGTCAGGCCGCCGCCCGAGACGTCCGAGTACCACGCCGACAACCCGCTGTATGAGCAGGTGATCGACCGGCTGGTCGAAGCAGACCAGGTGACTGCGGTGATCATCCCCAGGACCGAACGGCAGGCGGACGCGGCCCGGGCCCGCGACTCCGGGAACCTGGTCGTTCCCGACCATGCGGTTGACGCCCAGAGCCTGATCGCCTACGCGGACCTGGTGGTCAGCGCCGGCGGCACGATGAATCGCGAGGCGGTCGCCCTGGGAACCCCGGTCTACACCACGTTCGCCGGGAGGATGGGCGGGGTCGACGAAGACCTGATCGACCGCGGGTTGCTGTCGGTCCTCGGCGACGCCGGTGAGCTCGACCTGGTCAAGCGTGACGGCGAGCCGGGCACCCGCCGGCCGCGGGACCCCGAGGTCCTGGTTGAAGGGATCCTCGGCGCGCTCGGTGGCCCCGAGGCTGATCCAGCCCGTTCGGGGTAGATCGCCTGCCGGGACGGAGCGGGGCGCAGCGTCCGTCGGCCGCGAGTGCGAATCTTCCGCCATGGTCGATACGACAGACGCCGTACTCGCCTTCCTGGCGGCGGTTCTGATCAGCTGGGCCGCCGTGCCGCCGGCCGAGCGTCTGGCCAGGCGGGTCGGTGCGATCGACGAGCCCGGGCCGCGCAGCCAGCACCAGGTGGCGACGCCGGCGATGTCAGGGGTGGCGATCCTCGCCGCGATCGAGATCGCCGGCTGGATCTGGCTGCCGTCCGACGACCAGACCACGGCGATCCTGCTGGGGGCCGTGGCGATCGCGCTGGTCGGGGCGCTCGATGACGTGTTCGAACTGCCCGCCCTGGTCAAGCTGGGCGGCCAGATCGTCGCGGCCGCGATCCCGGTTTCGGCCGGGGTGCACCCGGACGCCCTGACCATCCCGTTCATCGGTGGTTTCGAGCTCGGTTGGACCGCCTGGCCGCTGACGATCTTCGGCATCGTCGCGGTGACCAACATCGTCAACCTGATCGACGGGATCGACGGGCTGGCCGCCGGGGTGGTCGCGATCGCCGCCGCGGCGATGGCGGTGATCGCGCTGTCGCTGGACCGGTTCGAGGCCGGGGTGCTGGCCGCGATCACGTCCGGCGCCGCGCTCGGCTACCTCCGCCACGGGTTCCCGCCGGCATCTAGCTTCATGGGCGACACCGGTTCAAACCTGCTCGGCTTCATGATCGCGGTGGTCTCGATCCAGGGCGCGCTGAAGACCAACGCGGTGGTGGCCCTGGCCTTCCCGCTGGTGATCCTGGCCCTGCCGATCTTCGATACCGCGTTCGTGGTGGCCAAGCGGATCAAGTACCACCAGCCGATCTACCAGGCCGACCGCTGGCATTTCCACCACCGGATGGCGAACATCGGCTTCTCCCAGCGCCGTACGCTGGCCTACCTCTACGGCTGGACGCTGGTCCTGGCCCTGCTGGCGCTGGCCCTCAGGCTGGTCCCGTACAGCGACGACCGCGGCAATTTCGACCTGCTCTGGACCGCCGTCATGGCGGTGGTGATCCTGGCCGCCATAGCGGTTACCGTGTACCTGGCCTACGTGCTCGAGATCATCAAAGGCCCGCGGCCCAAAGACGTGCCGCAGGCCGCGCCGGGGGAGGCGGCCGGAGACCGACCGGACGAGGCGCCCGGAGACGCGCGGTAAGAGTTCGCCCCCTCCCGGCTGCCCGGCAGCCTTTTTTTTGCAAGCAGTCTAGTGTCACCTGTCACGTGGGCCGATCGTAACGCGCAGGACCGATCCTTCCGTATATAGTCGGCTCGTCTTGACGACGGTTGCCGCAAAGAGTTCACCCGGGGAAGGCATGGGTCGAGGAGGCCTCAGATTGGTTGCCGGCCTCGACCTGATCGTGCTCGCGATCGCGCTTCCGGTCTTCGTCGTGGCCGGGTTGCCGATCTCGGGTTACCTGGTCGCCGTCGGTCTCTGGGCCGTGGTCCGGGTAAGTGAAGTCATCTCCGAGCGCAAAGCCAGGCAGAAGCTGTTGTCCGGCGACCGCAAAACGGCGATGGGCACGGTTGCCGCGACCTCTCTCGGACGGGCCTGGTTCATGGCACTCGGGATCCTGGTCGCCGGCCTGATCTCCCGCGACGCCGGTTTCTACGGGGCGATCGTCCTGGTCGTGGTCTTCACGGTCCACCTGGGCTCGAAGGGACTGGTCCACCTGCTCAAGCCCGAATCCTCATCCACGCCGGACCGGGAACGATGAACGAGACGGCCGACGTGGCGACCGGCGACGAGAAGGGCGGGATGAGCACCAAGGGCAAGGTGGTCATCGCCCTGGCCGGCTGGATCGGTCTGGCGATCGTGTTCGGACTGCTGTTCGGCAGCGACGGCAAGAACGAGGTCTTCAAGCCGCAGGAGGAGTTCAGGCTGGACGCCTGGCTGTACATCAACATCGGCGGGGTCGACCTCTCGATCACCAAGGCCGTGATGTACCTGTTCATCGCCTCGGCGCTGACCATCGGCATCATGGTCTGGATCGCCCGGCGGATGCAGCAGAAGCCGAACCGGGTCCAGACCGCGATCGAGGTCGCCTACGACGTGACCAAGACCGACATCACCGGCGGCAACATCGAGGATGAGCGGCTCGCCCGCAAGTGGTTCCCGTTCCTGTCGGCGCTGTTCTTCTTCATCTTCTTCTCGAACATGATCGGCTACCTGCCGCTGCCGACCAACACCCACGAGACGGTCAACATCTTCGGGGTCGAGATTCCGGCGTTCGCGCTGTATGCGGCGACCGCGAACATCGCGGTGCCGCTGTCTCTGACCATCGTGATCTGGTTCTCGTACCACTTCGAGGGGATCCGGGCCAAGGGGTTCATCCCGTACTTCGCGAGCTGGCTGCCGCCCGGCCTCGAAGAGATGAACCCGTTCGGCAAGGCCGCGATCTTCATGATCGAGGTGGTCTCGCACTTCGTCCGCCTGATCTCGCTCTCGGTGCGACTGTTCGCCAACATCCTCGCTGGCCACCTGCTGCTGTTGTTCATGGGCGGCGGCCTGGCCGTCCTGCTCGGCATCGCCGCGCTCGGGGTCCTGACCTTCCCGATGGCGTTCGCCTTCTACGTATTCGAGGTCGGCATCGTCGCCACCCTGCAGGCATTCATCTTCTCTATCCTGACCGCCATCTACATCGGCGGAGCTACCGCCGAAAGTCACTGAAAAGGAGTCCCGTAAATGATTGAGCTGTTGCCCCTAGCAGCTGTTGATTCAGGCGAAGTCGAGGCTGCCGGCAAGGCGATCGCGCTCGGCGTCGGTGCCGGACTGGGTTCGATCGGCGCCGGTATCGGCATCGGTTTCATCTTCGGCAAGGAAATCGAGTCGGTCGCCCGCCAGCCGGAGCTCAAGAGCGAACTCCAGTCGATCCGCTGGCTCGGCTTCGCCCTGACCGAGGCAGTCGCGTTCTACACCTTCATCTTCGCGCTGATCGCGTTCTTCCTCTAGGCCAGTGGAGCTGGTTCTCTCACAACTGCTGTCCGGGATCCCCGTGGCCGCCGAGGCGGCTTCGGAAGAGGGTGGAAGCTTCCTGGTGACGCCCGGCCTGGGTCTGATGATCTGGACCCTGGCCGTGTTCGGGTTCACGCTCTGGGTACTCAGCAAGTTCGCCTTCCCGCTGATCGGTGAGGCCCTCGACAAGCGCGCCAAGGTGATCAGCGACAGCGTCGAGTCGGCCGAGCGCCAGCGCGACGAGGCCGACAAGCTGCTGGCCGACTACCGCCAGCGGCTGACCGAGGCCCGCGAACAGGCCGACGAGATCGTCGCCCGGGCCCGCAAGGCGGCCGAGACGACCAAGCTCGAGGCCACCGCCGAAGGGCAGTCCAAGCGCGAGGAGCTGGTCGAGGCGGCCCGCAAGGACATCGAGGCCGAGACCCGCCGCGCCCTGGACGACATCCGCAAGGAGGTCGCCGACCTGACCATTCTCGCCACGGAGCAGGTGACTCGTCGCTCGCTCGACGACCAGGCCCACAAGGAACTGGTCGAAGAGGCACTGCGTGAGGTTGACTTCTCCAGCCTGGCCGGCGACCGGGACGGCGACTGATGGAAGCGCTGGCTCGGGTATATGCCGAGTCCCTGTTCGCGGTCGCCCGGGAACGGGGAGACCTCGACACGGTCCGGGACGAGCTGGCGCAGCTCTGCGACGCGTTCGAACGGGACCGGGATCTCGAGGTCTTCTTCTTCAGCCCTTATTTCTCGTCCCAGGAGAAGATGGACGGGCTCCACCGGGCGGTCGAGGACGCCGACCCCGAGTTGCTCAACTTCCTCGAACTGCTGATCGAGAAGCACCGCATGGCGGCGATCTACCGGATCCGCCGCGAGTACGAGGACCTCTGGAAGCGCGAGAACCGGCGTCTGGACGTCACCCTGACCAGCGCGATAGAGCTCGACCCCTCGGTGATCGAGGAGGTCGGCGCCGCGGTCGAGCGGCAGACCGGCCGCGAGGTCGAGCTGACCAGCCGGGTCGATGAAGGGATCATCGGCGGGCTCGTGCTCCAGGTCGGGAACATGGTTCTCGACACCAGCATTCACAACAACTTGGAGAAACTCCGCCAGAGCGTGGCTCAGGCGGCCTAAGGAGGATCAGAACCGAGATGCAGATCAAGCCAGACGAGATTTCCAGCATCCTGAGGCAGCGCATCGAGGGTATCGACCCCGGCAGCGCCGACCTGTCCGAAGTGGGGACGGTGCTGTCGGTGGCCGACGGGATCGCCCGCATCCACGGGCTCGACAACTGCATGGCGCTGGAGATGCTCGAGCTGCCGCACGGAGTGACCGGGCTGGCCCTGAACCTCGAAGAGGACAACGTCGGCGCCGTGCTGTTCGGCGAGTGGGAAAAGGTCCTGGAGGGCGACACCGTCAAACGGACCAACAAGCTGCTCGAGATCCCGGTCGGCGAGGAATACCTCGGCCGCATGGTCGATCCGCTCGGTCGCCCGCTCGACGGCAAGGGCGACATCAACACCGGCAAGACCCGCCCGGCCGAGTTCAAGGCCCCCGGCGTGGTCAGTCGCCAGCCGGTCCGTGACCCGCTGCAGACGGGAATCAAGTCGATCGACGGCATGATCCCGATCGGACGGGGCCAGCGCGAGCTGATCATCGGTGACCGCCAGACCGGCAAGACCACCGTAGGCATCGACACGATCATCAACAACCGCGACACGGGCGTGATCTCGGTCTACGTGGCGATCGGCCAGCGCATGGCGACTGTGGTCCAGGTCCGCGAGGTGCTCGACGAGGCCGGCGCGATGGACAACACGATCATCGTGGCCGCCCCGGCCGACGAGGCCGCACCGATCAAGTTCATAGCGCCGTACGCCGGGACGGCGATGGCCGAGTACTTCCTCTACGACGGCAAGTCGGCGCTCTGCGTGTACGACGACCTGACCAAGCACGCCTACGCCTACCGCCAGATGTCACTGCTGCTGCGGCGCCCGCCCGGTCGCGAGGCCTACCCCGGCGACGTCTTCTACCTGCACTCCCGCCTGCTCGAGCGCGCGGTCAAGCTGAACGACGAGCTCGGCGGCGGTTCACTGACTTCGCTGCCGATCATCGAGACCCAGGCGAACGATGTTTCGGCCTACATCCCGACCAACGTGATCTCGATCACCGACGGTCAGATCTTCCTCGAGTCGGACCTGTTCAACTCGGGCGTGCGGCCGGCGATCAACGTGGGCATCTCGGTCTCCCGGGTCGGTGGCGACGCGCAGACCAAGGCGATGAAGAAGGTCGCCGGCAAGCTGAAGGGCGAGCTCTCCCAGTACCGGGACCTCGAGGCGTTCGCCCAGTTCGGTTCCGAGTTGGACGCGGACACCCAGAAGACCCTGGCCCGCGGAGAACGGCTGGTCGAGCTTCTGAAGCAGAACGAACGCGACGCCCTGTCGGTGGCCGACCAGGTCGCCTCGATCTACTCCGGTACCGGCGGGTTCCTCGACCGGATCAAGACCGAACGGGTCCAGGAGTTCCTGGCCGACCTGCTGACCCGTCTCCACGCGGAACAGAAGGAGCTCTGCGACCGGATCAACGAAACCGGCCAGTTCCCCGAAGAGGACGAGAAGGCACTGGCCGACGCGATCAGCGAGTTCGTCGACGACTTCGGACCCGACTTCGACGAGGACGGCGAGCCGCTCGAGGCCGGCGAGTCGGCCCGGGTCAAGAGCGCCGCGTCCGACGGGGCCGAGGATTCGGGCGGCGACGATGCCGGATCGGGCCAGTCGGCCGGCGAGGCCGAGGAGGCGACCGCCGCCGTCTAGATCCGGCGGCCCTCGATCCGGGGCACCGCAACCGGGACACCGAAATCCATGGCCAATCGCAAGGAAGTCAACAACCGAATCTCCAGCGTCAAGAACATCCGCCAGATCACCAGGGCGATGGAGATGGTTGCTGCGGCAAGGCTGCGGCGGGCCGAGAACCGGATCGCCCACCTCAGGCCTTACGCCAAGGCGATGCGCAGGATGACCCGGCGGGCCGCGGAAGAGGCGGGCACCGTCCAGAACGTGCCGATCCTCGACGAGCGGGAAGTAGTCAACAAGCTGGGCATCCTGCTGGTCACCGGCGACCGGGGGCTGGCCGGGGCGTTCAATGCCAACATCCTGCGGGAGGGACTCAGGCTACGCGACCAGGCCCTGGCCGACGGCAAGGAGGTGGTCTTCTTCGTGGTCGGCCGCCGCGGCGACGGCGCTCTTACATTTCGTAAGCAGACGATCCACGGCTCCTGGACCGGGTTTACCGACCGCCCCGCGTTCACCGACGCGCGCGAGATCGGCGAGGCCCTGACCGTCGCCTACATCGACGGCGACGTGGACCGGGTCGAGGTGATCTACAACCGCTACGTCTCACCGCTCACCCAGTACGTCCACCGGCTGACCATGCTGCCGGTTCAGGAGGCCGAGGTGGTCGGCGAGGGGGTCGAGGCGCTGACCGGGGCCGATGGCGAACTGGTCGAGCCCGAAGGCGAGCTGGCCGAGGCCCATGCGCGGTCCTACTGGGACTACGAGCCGGACGCGGAGGAGCTCCTGGCCACGGTCATCCCGGACTACGTCGACATCTCGCTGTACCGGACCCTGCTCGAGTCGGCGGCCTCGGAGCTCGGCGCACGGATGACCGCGATGCGGAGCGCGGCCGAGAACGCCGAGACGATGATCGACGATCTCACGTTGGAGATGAACCGGGTCAGGCAGGCCGAGATCACGCAGGAGATACTGGAAGTTGTCGGCGGCGCGGAAGCGCTCGGCTAGGCAGACGCCCCACGACTGAAACTGGAAACTGGAGATATGTCAGAGAACAACGGTAAGAACACAGGAACGATCGAAGAGATCACCGGCGTCGTGGTCGACGTGGTATTCCCCGAGCGGCTGCCCGAGGTCTTCTCGGCGGTCGAGATCGAGGTGGAGCAGAGCGACGCCCGCGAGGGCCGCACCCTGGTCTGCGAGGTCCAGCAGCATCTCGGCGACGACCGGGTGCGCACCGTCGCCATGGACGCGACCGACGGCCTCCAGCGCGGCGACCGGGTGGTCGATACCGGCGGACCGATCACGGTCCCGGTAGGCGACAAGACGCTGGGCCGGATCTTCAACCTGCTCGGCGAGCCGATCGACGGCGGTGACGACCTCGGCGAGGTCGAGCGCTGGCCGATCCATCGCCCGTCCCCCGAAGCGACCGCGCTGACCCCGACCCAGGAAATGCTCGAGACCGGGATCAAGGTGGTCGACCTGCTCGCGCCGTACGCCAAGGGCGGCAAGATCGGCCTGTTCGGTGGAGCCGGCGTCGGCAAGACCGTGCTGATCCAGGAGCTGATCCACAACATCGCCCAGGAGCACGGCGGTCTTTCGGCCTTCTGCGGAGTCGGGGAGCGGACCCGTGAGGGCACCGACCTCTACATCGAGATGACCGAGTCCGGCGTGATCGACAAGACGATGATGGTCTTCGGCCAGATGAACGAGCCGCCGGGGGCCCGCCTGCGGGTGGCGCTGTCCGGCCTCACCATGGCCGAGTACTACCGCGAGGCGGGCGGCCAGGACGTGCTGCTGTTCATCGACAACATCTTCCGCTTCGTCCAGGCCGGCTCCGAAGTCTCGGCGCTTCTCGGACGGATGCCGTCGGCCGTGGGGTACCAGCCCACGCTGGAGACCGAGATGGGCGAGCTGCAGGAGCGGATCACCTCGACCGCCCGGGGATCGGTTACCTCGATCCAGGCGATCTACGTCCCCGCCGACGACTTCACCGATCCCGCGCCGGCCTCGGTGTTCGCCCACCTCAACGCGACCACGGCGCTTTCGCGGGCGATCTCGGAGAAGGGGATCTACCCGGCGGTCGACCCGCTCGATTCGAGCTCGACCATCCTCAAGCCGGACATCCTCGGGGAGGACCACTACCGGACCGCCACCGACGTCCAGGAGATCCTGCAGCGCTACTCCGAACTGCAGCAGATCATCGCGATCCTCGGGATCGACGAGCTGGCCGACGAGGACAAGGTCCTGGTCTATCGTGCCCGCAAGATCGAGCGTTACCTGTCCCAGCCGTTCTTCGTGGCCGAGCAGTTCACCGGGACCGCGGGCGAGTACGTGCCGATCGGCGAGACGGTCCGCGGGTTCCGCATGATCCTGGACGGCGAGCTCGACGATTACCCCGAGAGCGCCTTCTACATGAAAGGCAGCATCGACCAGGTGACCGCCGAAGGCAAGAGCTCCAGCGTCTAGAAATTGGCCGGTGAGACGAAATTCACGGTCGAGGTCCTGACCCCCGAGGGTGCCGTGTTCAACGGCGAGGTGGTTCAGCTCTCGACCCGTACGGTGGTCGGGGAGATCGGCATCCTGGCCAATCACGTCCCGGTCATGGCGGCGCTGAAGCCCAACCTGCTCCGGCTCAAGATCTCCGACTCCGAGACGCGCGAGTGGGCTCAGGCTCACGGCGTGCTCCAGGTATTCGCCAGCCACGCGCAGCTGCTGGTCGAAGAGGTCCATACCGTCGACCAGCTCGATGCCGCGTTGCTCGAATCGCAGAAGAGCGACGCAGAGGCCAGGCTGGCCGACCCGGAGAGCGGCGAGGCCTCGAAGGAGGCGGCCGAGCGCGACCTGGAGCGGATCAACCTGTTCCTCGAACTGGCCCGGGGAGCGTAAGCGGTCTCTGAGCTGCTCGCCCTCGCCCAGCGCCTGATCGCCTACGACACCTCGAAGGCGGACGGGGTCCACGAGGCGGCCGGCTTCATCAAGGGCTGGCTCGAGTCGCGGGGTGTCGCGGTCGCCCACGACGAATGCCGCGGCCTGCCGGTGCTGACCGCCGGCGTCGGAGACCCCGCCGATCCGACGGTGATCTTCCACGGCCACATGGACGTGGTCCCGGCCGGGCCGGGCCAGTTCATCCCGCGAATCGAGGGCGATCGCCTGATCGGGCGCGGAGCCTACGACATGAAGGCCGCCCTCGCCGCGATGATGCTCGCGCTGCCGTCGCCGGCCGACCCGATCCCGGGTCTCAGGGTCGTGCTGGGAATAGTCTCCGATGAAGAGTCGGAGGAGGACTGGGAGCGGGGCAGCAACCACCTGGTCGGTGCGGGTCTGCGCGGCGAGTTCGCGGTCACCGGAGAGCCGACCGACATGCACGTGGGGGTCGCCGCGAAAGGGATCCTGGCGCTCAGGATCGGAATCGCCGGAAGGGCAGCCCACGGTTCGACGCCCTGGCTCGGTGACAACGCGATCATCCGGGCGGTCGAGTTTTTCCGGGGGCTGGAATCACTACCGTTTGCCAGGGAAAGCTCTGAGCTGTTCGACCGCCCATCGATCAACCTCGGTCGTATCTGGGGTGGCGATGCCCTGAACAAGGTCCCCGACTTTTGCGCAATCGACGTCGACATCCGCTATCTGCCGCACCAGGACCCGGAAACCGTGCTCGCCCAGATCCGCGAACTGGGCCCGGCCCGGATCGAGACGATCTTCGCGATCCCGGCGATCGACAGCGGAATCGATTCGCCGTGGGTGACCGCCCTGATCGCGGCGGCCGAATCGAACCACGAGGGCCCGTCCGTTTCGGTCGGCCGCGACGGGGCTTCGGATGCCGTCTCGTTCATCCGGGTGGGCATCCCGGCGGTCGAGTTCGGACCGGCGGGGGCCGGGCATCACGGGCCCGACGAATGGGTCTCGATCCGCTCGCTGTCCGCCTATCGTCGGGCGCTGGAGGAGTTCCTGGCCCGAACTGCGACAATGGTCCGCTCCCGCAACGATGACTGACCGACACGAACATGACCCCGGGAAGCCGGGGCAGGATCCCCCCGCGCAGCCGACCGAGGAATACCTGCTCGACGGACTAGACGATCCGCCGGGGGAAGCCCCCGGTCGACCGGAGCGATCCGGTGAGCCACGGCCGTCCGGGCAGGCCGCCGGCGGCGAGCAGGAGGCGGGACCAGAATCGGCACCCGGCGGAGGCCGGGACGCCGGAGGCGTGGCCGGGCCCGGCGAGGCCGCGCAGCCGGACGAACCGATCGAGCCCCCGACCGAAGAGGTTTTCGCGTTCGAGGCCGACCTGCTCAGCGGAGACAATGCACCGGAGCTCGACCCGGTCTTCCGGGCGGCGTTGCTGGAGAGCCCCGAGCGAGCTGCGTCGCCGGAAGGTGCGAAACCGGCCGAGTCCGGGCCGGAGTCGCCCGCGCCGGCCGAAGGAAAACCGGCCGAAGGCAAGCCCGCCCAGGACGCTCCGGCGCAAGACGCTCCGGCCCAGGGCACGCCGGCCGAGGGTGGGCGCCCGGACGGCACGACTGCCGAACCGGCACCGGCCGGTGCCGGCGCAGGCGGGGACGGGGAAGCGCCCCCGTCCGCGAAGGAGGCCGGGGACCAGGAGCCGGCAGAAGGAATCACGGCCGAGCAGACGCTGATCCTCTCCGCTGCGGCGCGCAGCGAGGCGCAGCAGGCGGTCGAGAACTCCCGCAAGACCGGACAGCCGTGGGATCCTCCGCGGCCACCGAAGAGCGGCGATTTCGGTGAGCCGGCGAAACGCAAGCACTACTGGTGGCGATTCGCGCTCGCCACGGTGCTCATCGTCTTCTCTTTCGCCGGGGCAACCTCGGCCTCGGTGCTCACCCTGGTCGACAACATCGGAGAGGAGATCAGTGAGCCCGGCTTGAAGCTGTCCGACAGGATCCTTCCCGAAAGCAACGGCGGCCCGCAGACGATCGCCATCCTCGGCTCGGATCAGCGAACCGGCGGCGGCGCGGTACCGGGCGATCCCGGTCGTTCCGACACGACGATGCTGCTTCGGCTCGATCCGGACTCGGGCCAGATCGCGATGCTCTCGATACCGCGTGACCTCAAGGTGGAGATACCGGGGCACGGGACCGACCGGTTCAATGCGGCGTTCAGCTACGGGGGGCCCAAGCTGACCCTGAAGACGATCAAGCAGCTGACCGGTCTCGACATCAACCACGTGATCAACATCGACTTCCAGGGGTTCGCTTCGGTGGTTGACGCGATCGGCTGCGTCTATATAGACGTCGACCGCGAGTACTACCACTCGAACGAGGGGCTGGCCGCTTCGGAACAGTACGCCGAGATCGACATCGACGCCGGCTACCAGAAGCTGTGCGGTGCCGACGCGCTC
The DNA here is from genome assembly GCA_020438295.1 of Solirubrobacterales bacterium. Classification (GTDB taxonomy): domain Bacteria; phylum Actinomycetota; class Thermoleophilia; order Solirubrobacterales; family 70-9; genus 67-14. Next base: position 82,881 of record JAGQUV010000001.1, on the reverse strand, counting down.
GAATTCGCCCGGTACCGGCACACCGACTCCGACCTCTCCCGGGCGGCACGGCAACAGGATCTGGTCGGCGAAGTCCGCAACCGCCTCTCGTTCGGCGAGATCCTGAAACGCAACGACGAGTTGATCAAGGCGTTCACCAGCAATACCTCATCCGACATCAGAGGCGGCGACGAGATCCTCGAGCTGCTCAAGCTGCTGTTCGACTCGAGGGGGGCGGACGTGGTCGAGGTCAAGTTCCCGGCCACCGATTCGATCGAGGGAGGGGCGGCATATCTGGTTTCCACCCAGGCGGAGATCGACGCTGCGGTCGACAAGTTCCTCGGATTCGAGGATACGGCCGGGCCGGTAGGAACCGTGAATGAGGGGAGCAACACCGGCACCGACCGGGCCAAAAAGAGGGCGATCGCCCGTGCCCGGAAGAAGGCCCGTCAGCAGAAGAAGCGCGACCGGGCATCGGCGACCACCGCGCCCGACAAGGACGAAGACGGCCTGGTCGATGCCTCGCAGGGCGGGCTCGATGCGGCGGTCGGACTCGACGCCGAGATCAAGCGGAAAGGGTTCCCGGTCTACTACGCGAAACGGCTTCCGGCCGGGACGATCTATGCCGAGGGCAGCCGGACGTATCACGTGCGCGACCCCGACAAGAACGTGTACCCGGCCTACCGTATGGTGCTGGCGCTGGAACTCAACGGCCTCAACTACTTCGGGCTGCAGGGAATAAAGGGCTGGGACGACCCCCCGATCCTCGAGGCCCCCCACGACGACATCACGATGGATGGAAGGGATTTCCGGGTATACCCCGAGGGTGACAGGGTCCGGCTGGTCGCCTGGTCCGAAGGTGGCAACACCTACTGGATCAGCAATTCGCTGCTGCTCACCCTGACCAACGAACAGATGCTCGGGATGGCCCGGTCAACCAGGGCGTTTACCCCGGGCAACTGACCCGGCCTGGAGGAAATGCGATGAGTGAGGAAGAAAAGGCACCGATCGGCGTAGTCGGGGTCGGCTGGGTCGGCCTGGTGACGGCCGCCTGTCTCGCCGACCTCGGGCATCAGGTGATCGCCCGCGACGTGGTCGAAGAGAAGGTTGAAGCGCTGCGGCGCGGCGAAGTGACCATCCATGAGCCCGGGCTGTCCGACCTGCTGGCCAGAAACAGCGAACGGCTCCGATTCACGACGGATATGGACGAGTTGCTCGACCGGGCCAGGCTGCTGTTCGTTTGCGTGGACACCCCGCCGACCTACTCGGGCGACGCCGACCTGTCCCGGGTCAGGTCGGTGGTCGCCGACCTCGAGGAGAACGGTGACCATGTGCTGGTGATGAAGAGCACGGTCCCGGCCGGGACCGGCGAGATCATCCGCCGGGACCTGCCCGGAGTTGCGTACGTCTCCTGCCCCGAGTTCCTCAAGGAAGGTTCGGCCGTGGACGACTTCCTGCACCCCGACCGGGTCGTGATCGGTGCTTCCGATCGCGACAGGGCGGCCGCCGACGAAGTCGCCGACCTCTACCGGCCGCTCGGGGGTGAATTGGTGATGACCGACACTTCCAGCGCCGAGATGATCAAGCTGGCGTCGAACGCCTACCTTTCGACCAGGATCTCGTTCATCAACGAAATCGCCAACGTCTGCGAGGAGGTCGGCGCCGACGTGACCGAGGTTGCTCGCGGGATGGGCCTCGACCAGAGGATCGGCTCCCATTTCCTGCGTCCCGGGATCGGCTTCGGCGGGTCGTGTTTTCCCAAGGACGTGAGCGCGCTGAAGCTCCTGGCCGGCAATTCCGGGTACCACTTCCAGCTGCTGAACGCGGTGATCGAGGTGAACGAGCTGCAGAAGCGAAGGGTGGTAAGCAAGCTGGCCCGGCATCTCGGCTCGCTGGTCGGTAAGCGGGTGGCGCTGCTCGGGCTCGCCTTCAAGCCCGACACCGACGACATGCGCGAAGCGTCGAGCCTCGTCCTGTCGGCCCGGCTTCGCGGCGAGGGGGCCGAAGTCGTGGCTTACGACCCGGTGGCGCGCGAGAACGCAAGGACTCTGCTGCCGGGGGTTGAAGTAACGGTCACGGCCGAGCAGGCCCTGGAAGGAGCGGACGCGGCGGTACTTGTTACCGAGTGGCCCGAGTTCCGGGAAATCGACTGGGCCGGGGTGGCGGCAACGATGCGACACCCACTGTTAATCGACGGACGGAACTTTCTCGATGCCGAAGTCATGAAGCGGGCCGGATTCACCTACGAGGGGATCGGCCGCCCGGGCGTCGGCTCTGAAACGGAGTAGAAATTGCAGGCACTGGTGCTGGTCGGCGGTAAGGGAACCCGGCTGCGGCCGCTTACGACCGAAATCCCGAAACCGATCCTGACCCTGGTCGATCGACCGTTCCTCAGCTACATGATCGAATGGCTGGGCTCGCACGGCGTCGATGAAGTCGTGCTCGCCTGCGGCTTCCTGCCCGACCAGCTGGAGGAAGTCCTCGGCGACGGCGAGCCGGGGGGCCCGAGCGTCCGCTATCTGGTCGAACCGGAGCCGCTGGGGACCGGTGGCGCGATCCGGTTCGCCCTGCCCGAGCTCGAGGAGCGGTTCTTCGCGCTCAACGGCGACGTGTTGACCGATCTCGACCTTTCGGCTCTCTGGGACAGCCATCTGGACCGGGGAGCGAGGGCGAGCCTCGGGCTCTACCCGGTCGAGGATCCGACCGGATACGGGCTGGTCGACCTGGCCGACGATGGCCGGGTCCTCGATTTTCACGAGAAGCCGGAACCCGGCCACGCCGGAGCGGGCCTGATCAACGCCGGTACCTACGTGTTGGAGAAGTCGGCGTTCGACGGCGTCCCGGAGGGCCGTGAGGTTTCGATCGAGCGGGAGATCTTCCCGGGTCTGGTGGGCAACGGGCTCTACGGCGTCAGGCTGGACGGCTACTGGGTGGATATCGGCACCCCCGACCGCTATCTCGATGCGAGTTGGGACATCATCGAAGGCCGGGTCACGACCGAGGTGGAAACGGACCCGTCCGGCGTGCACGTCGACCCGGGCGCCACGATCTCGGGCGAGGCGACGATCGGCCCGCGGGCGGTCGTTGCCTCCGGGTGCACGATCGGGCCGGGGGCCGAGGTCACCGGATCGGTTCTGCTGGATGGCTGCGAGATCGGGAAAGACGCGGTCGTCTCCAACTCGATTCTGTCGGCCGGTGTAAATGTTGCAGCCGGTGCGAATGTGAGCGATCGGGTCCTGGGCAAGCAAGAATCGGTGAATGCTTGAAGACGTCCTGGACATTCCCAGTCACATTCGTGATGCTCTCTGGCGGGTCGATTCGGCCCAGCTCAAACCGAAGGACTCGGCCGGATTCGTGGTCTGCGGGATGGGTGGTTCCGCGATCGGCGGAGAGCTCGCCCGAGGCCTGCTGAGCGATCGTCTCACCGGCCCGTTGGTGGTGGTACGCAGCTATCGCCTGCCCGAGTGGGTGAACGCCGACTGGGCGGTGCTCGGTTCCAGCTATTCCGGTGAAACCGAGGAGACCCTGTCCTCGTTTGCCGAGGCCGGCCGGGAGGGTGCCCACCGCTGGGCGGCCGGTACCGGTGGCCAGTTGGCCGAGGCGGCCCGGGATGCCGGGCTCGGCATGGTCGGGCTGCCGGGCAACTTCCAGCCCCGGGCCACGGTCGCATACATGACCGTGGTCGCGACCTGCGGCGCCTATCTGGCCGGGATCGCACCGGACGTGCGCGACGAACTCGAAAGGGCCGCCGACTACCTCGAGCAGTCACTCGAGAGCCTCCAGGAAAAGGCACTCGAGCTGGCCCAGAAGATCGGTGAGGTGCCGCTGGTGGTTCACGGCGCCGACATGACGGTCCCGGTCGCCCGACGCTGGGCCAGCCAGTTCAATGAGAACGCCAAGCAATTTGCATTTTCCGCCGAGATCCCGGAGGCTAACCACAACTTGATGGAAGCTTGGAAAGAAGGCGAGGGCGGGATCGGCGCGGTCTTCCTGACCGACCAGGGGCAGACCCCCCGCGAGCGCCGGCGCATGCAGTTGACCGCCGACGCGGTCGAGCGCACCGGGGTGCCGACCTTCACAGTGGAGACCGAAGGGGCGAGCAATTCCGACCGGCTGCTGTGGTCGGTCATGCTGGGCGACCTGGTATCGGTCGCCGTGGCCGACATTCGCGGCATCGATCCGCTGCCGGTCGAGTCGATCCAGGATTTCAAGCGGCGGCTCGGCGAACACTGATGGAGGCGATGGTTCTGGCGGCCGGGCTCGGCACCAGGCTCAGGCCGATCACCTACTCAGTTCCCAAGCCGATGGTGCCGGTGCTGAACCGCCCGGTGATGGAGCACATCGTGCGGCTGCTGGAGGGCCACGGATTCAGGCAGATAATCGCCAACCTCCACTGGTTTCCGGAGACGATCGAAGGCCACTTCGGGGACGGCCACGATTTCGGGGTGGAGCTGACCTACAGCCACGAGGAGGCGCTGCTCGGCACGGCCGGCGGGGTCCGCAAGGCTTCCCCGTTCTTCGGTGAGAGCTTCCTGGTCATTTCCGGCGACGCGCTGACCGATATCGACCTCACCGCGATGCGTGCGTTCCATCAATCCCACGACGGGATCGCGACTCTGGCGACCCGCAAGGTGACCGAGACTTCGCAGTTCGGTGTGGTGATCGCCGATCAAGACGGCAGGATCCAGGGGTTCCAGGAAAAGCCCGACCCGGCCGAAGCGCTTTCCGACCTGGCCAACTGCGGGATCTACATGTTCGACCGCGAGATCTTCGACTACTTCCCCGGGCCCGGTGAGAGCGACCTGGCCGGGCCGGACGATCCGGACGGTTTCGCCGACTGGGCCTATGACGTGTTCCCGGCGCTGATGGAGTCGGGGGCACCGTTCTATTCGCATGAGGTCGACGCCTACTGGAACGACGTCGGCACGGTCGGCGAGCTGCTGCAGGGCAGCTTCGACGGACTGGCCGGGACGGTTGACCTGACCATGGACGAGCCCGAGGTCGATCCCGGTGTGAGGGTGGCCGAGGGAACGTCGCTGGACGGGGTCGAGCTGACCGGTCCGGTGCTGATCGGCGCGGGCTGCCGGATCGGCCGGGGCGCCGAGCTGACCGGCCCGGTGGTGATCGGCGCCGACTGTGTGATCGGCGAAGGTTCGAAGGTGAAAGAGTCGGTTCTGCTGGACGGGGCCGAGCTCACTCCCGGGTCTTACGTGGTGGACGGCGTCCTCGGCCGGCAGGTCCGGTAGGGCGCGTCGCGCTGGGCCGGTCGGACCAATCGGTTCCGGCCGTCGGGAGTTCGTGACCGAGTTGTGATGGTCTTTCGATCCGTTTGAGGTCCGGCTCCGTCCGGCACCGCGAACCTGTCTTGATGTCCCGGTTCGGAGTGTTCCAGGCGCTGGTCCCGCCGCTGTGCGTGGTCTGCCGGTCGAATTGTGACCGGGCGATGTCCCTCTGTCCGCGCTGCATGGGTGAGCTGAATCGCGCCCCGGCGATCCGCAGGTCGCCGCCGCCGGGGGTGACCGGGGTCGTCAGCTGCGCTCCCCACGAGGGAGTGGCCAGGGCCCTGCTGGTCAGGTTCAAGTTCGGGCGACTGACCGGCCTCGCCCCGCTGATCGCCGGCTACATGGCCGACCAGATCGTCTCCGGCGCGCCGGACCTGCTCATGGTCCCGGTACCGCCGGCACCGGGGCGGAGGCTATGGCGTGGCTTCGACCCGGCCGGCGAGCTCGCCGCCGAGATCGTCCGCGGGAATCCCGGCTGGCGGCTGGCCGGGGACCTGCTGGTGCGGAGTGATCCGGGTAGTCAGCGGGGCCGCGGCCGGGCGACCAGGCTCGCCGCGCCGCCCTCGATCGAGCCGTCCGGGGTGTTCACGGCCGTCCGGGCGGTCACCCTGGTCGACGACGTCCTCACCACCGGGGCGACGCTCGCGGCCTGCGCTGCGGCACTGGCCCGGGCCGGGTCCGGCCCGGTCTCGGCGGTCACCTTCACCCGTCGGCTCTGAGCCGCTGGCGGACCGGGTCTCCTGTTCGGCCGGGCCGACTCCGCAATATCCGGCCCGGACGAAGGGTCTTCCGGCGGAGATCTTGTCGCCGTCGGGCCGGCTGGCTAACATCGGTCAACGGTTCAATCACCCCGAGGAGGGCTCATGCGAATTGAAGTTCGTGGACGCAACGTCGAAGTGACCGACGAGATGCGTGAGCAGGTGACCCAGAAGTTCAAGCGGATCGGGCAGCAGCTTTCACCGCTAGCCCGGGTCGAAGTGGTTCTGTCGGAAGAGCAGAACCCGGCCATTGCCGACAAATGCGTCGCCGAGGCGACCCTGCAGATGAAGGGGGCCACGCTTCACGCTCACGAAGCGACCCCGGAGATGACCCACACGATTCACGAACTTGCCGAGGACGTGGGCCGGCAGGTCAAGCGCCATCGCGAGAAGCGGCGCAAGCGCAGCCGGACCCGTCGCCTGGTCAACGAGATGCGGGGACGGCCCCCCGGAGGGGCGTCGGCGAGCCTTTAGCCAACACGGGTCGCCCAGGGGCGGCCCCGACCAAGAGAGGTGATCACGGGGGCCCCGAAAGGGGCCCCCGTCCATGCCGGAGCGGCGTAGCGGACCCGGCGGCGATGCCCGGTCCCCCCAACGGCTAACCTTGGCGCATGGCCATACAGCTGATCGATCGCGCCCTCAGGCTCGGTGAGGGGCGAAAATTCAAGGCGTACCAGAAGCGGGTCGAGTCGATCAACCGGATCGAACCGGAAACGGAGATCCTGGAAGACCACGAGCTGCTCGAAGAGGCAGATGCGCTGCGGGAGCGGGCGCGAAACGGCGAGTCGCTCGACGAGCTGCTCCCCGAGAGCTTCGCCCTGACCCGCGAAGCGGCGAAACGGACGCTCGGCCAGCGGCACTACGACGTCCAGCTGATCGGCGGGATGGTGGTCCACGACGGCGCGATCGCCGAGATGAAGACCGGCGAGGGCAAGACCCTGACCAGCACCCTGGCGGTAGTGCTGAACACGCTGGCCGGCGGGGCCGTCCACGTGGTCACGGTAAACGACTACCTGGCCAAGCGCGACGCACTCTGGATGAAGCCGATCTACGACAAGCTCGGCGTCTCGGTCGCCTGGATCCAGGAAGACGACGATCCGGCCGAGCGCCGGGCGAAATATGCGGCCGATGTCACCTACGGGACCAACTCGGAATTCGGCTTCGACTACCTGCGCGACAACATGGCCAGCACGCTCGAGGAAAAGGTCCAGCGCAGCCACGACTTCGCGATCGTCGACGAGGTCGACAACATCCTGATCGACGAAGCCCGGACCCCGTTGATCATCTCCGGAGCCCCCGAGCAGGCGGCCCAGACCTACTTCACCTTCGCCCGGCTGGCCAAGCAGTTGACCGGCGTACCGGCCAAGACCAAGCTCAAGTCCCAGGGCGAGTCCAAGGACACCTCGGGCGCCGACTACGATTTCGAGTTCGACGAGAAGCACAAGACCGTCGCGCCGACCGAGCGCGGCGTGGAGAGCGCCGAGAAGTTCCTCGGGGTGGACAACCTGTACATGGCCGAGCACGGCAACCTGGTCAACCACCTGATCCAGGCGCTCAAGGCCGAGTCGCTGTACAAGGTCGACAAGGACTACGCGGTGGTTGACGGTGAGGTCATGATCATCGACGAATTCACCGGTCGCATCCTCGAAGGCCGGCGCTGGTCGGAGGGGCTGCACCAGGCGGTCGAGGCCAAGGAGGGGGTGGCGGTCCGCGAGGAGAACCAGACCCTGGCCACGATCACGCTCCAGAACTACTTCCGGCTGTACGAGAAGCTCTCCGGCATGACCGGCACCGCCCTGACCGAGGCGACCGAGTTCATGAAGATCTACAAGATCCCGGTGGTCGAGATCCCGACCAACGAGCCGAACGTCCGCGACGACCAGAACGACCAGATCTTCAAGACCCGCGAGGGCAAGTGGAACGCGGTGATCCGGGAACTGGTCGAGCGCCACGCCACCGGGCAGCCGATCCTGGTCGGAACCGTCTCGGTCGAGGTCTCGGAGATGATCTCCGAGGCGCTCCGCCGCGAGGGGATCGATCATGTAGTGCTCAACGCCAAACCCGAACATGCCGAGCGCGAAGGCGAGACGATCGCCCAGGCCGGGCGCAAGGGTGCGGTCACGATCGCCACCAACATGGCCGGCCGCGGCGTCGACATCAAGCTCGGCGGCGATCCGGAAGGCATGGCCCATCCGAAGGTCGCCAAACAGGGCCTCAAACCCGAGGACGAGGGCTACAACGAGGCGGTCGAGGAGATCGCCGCAGAACTCAAACCCCAGTGCGAAGCCGAGGCCGAAGAGGTCCGCGAACTGGGCGGCCTGTTCATCTGCGGCACCGAGCGACACGAATCGCGCCGGATCGACAACCAGCTGCGCGGGAGGTCCGGCCGCCAGGGGGACCCGGGAGCCTCGCGCTTCTTCCTTTCGGCCGAAGACGACGTGATCCGGCTGTTCGCAGGTGACCGGATCTACAAGATCCTCGACCGGCTCGGGCCGACCGACGAAGAGGGTGAAGAGATGCCGCTCGAGGCCAAGATGCTCACCCGGACGGTCGAGAACGCCCAGAAGAAGGTCGAGGAGCAGAACTTCTTGATCCGCAAACGGGTGCTCGAGTACGACGACGTGATGAACGAGCAGCGCCGGATCATCTACAAGTACCGGGGCGAGATCCTCGAGGGCCGCGACATGTCGGAGATCGCACGTGAAGAGCTCGACAACGTGATCCGCAGGCTGGTCGACGAGTTCACCCCGGGCGACCTGATCGAGGAATGGGACCTGCCCGCCCTGGATACGCAACTCCACCAGATCTGGCCCTGCGCGATCGACGTCGAGGGCCTGAAGCCGGAGATGGTCGAGCGCGAGTCGCTCAAGGACGAGCTGATCGATGACGCGCACGAGGCTTACGGGGAACGCGAGGAAGAGCTGGGCGAGGAGATCATGCGTTACCTGGAGCGGACCCTGCTGATGCAGGTGATCGATTCGCGCTGGCGCGAGCACCTCTATGACATGGACTACCTGCGTGAAGGCATCCACCTTCGCGGGTTCGCCCAGATCGATCCGCTGGTCGCCTACAAGAACGAGGGCTACTCGATGTTCTCGGAGCTGATGAACGGGATCTGGGAAGAGTTCAGCCGTCTCGTCTTCAACGTCGAGGTCGAGATCGAGCCCGATCAGCTCGACCGTGCCCCGGTGGCCGGCGGCAACGGCGCCGAGAACCTCGACTACTCGGGAGGCACGCTGGAAGAACAGCCTTCCGCGCTGGAGGAGGTCGCCACCGGCGCCGCCGCGGGGGCCGGCCCCGGCGTGGCCGGCTTCCCCACCGGTAGCGGGGGCATGAGCGGTCCGGTCGGCGCGGTCGCCGAGCCCAAGGTCAAGAGCGAGCGCGAGAACATCGGCCGGAACGATCCCTGCTGGTGCGGATCGGGCAAGAAGTTCAAGAAGTGCCACGGCGCCTGAGCCCGGAGGAGCAGGTCGTCCGGGATTTCATCGATTCGTTCAATCGGGCGGATCTCGAGATGTTCGTGGAGACGCTGGATCCCGAGGTCGAGATCCACTCGATGAAGGGCCTGCGGACCGGGCACGACGCGGCCAGGGCCTGGGCCACGCGCGCTCCGGGCGGCGTTCAGCAGACCGTGGAAGTCGAGTCGGTGACGGTCGCCGGCGACCTGGCCCTGGCCGAGATCCGGCGTCACTGGCACTGGGACGAGGACGGCGCGCACGCGGCCACCGATGAGATGGCCTGGCTGTTCGGGCTGCACGAAGGCAGGGTCAGGTCCTGGCGTTCGTTTGCGGAACGGGACGAGGCCCGGTCCACCTTCGGAGACGAGGTCTACCGTGCGGGGGGCGCGCCACCGGGGTCGGTTCAGCCGGAGGCCGGTGGATCGGAGACCGGTGGGGACGGGGACTGAAGCCACTGGGCGAATGTCGGTCCCGGCGTGGCCGCCCCGGGATCGGTCAGGGCGCCGCTCCGCAGTGCCCGTCCGGTTTTGCCGGGAGCCGGAATCCTGACCGGCAGGCAGCGACGGCCGGCCCGTGCCTGCCAGGCCCGGGCCAATCCGCTCAGGTCGGAGACCTCAGGCCCGGCCACCGGTTCGGTCCGGTTCAGCGGGCCGGCCTCGGCGATCTCGACCAGCCGCCGGACCATCGAGTCGACCGCGATCGGCTGAAGCGGCACCGGGCCGCGGGGCGAAAGCCGGTACCGGGCCAACCCGGCGAAGGCCCAGGCCAGCAGTTCGTGGAACTGGGTCGCCTTGATCAGGCTCCAGCCGATCGGGGCCTCCCTGACGACCTGCTCCTGGGCCGTCTTGGCACGGTAATAGCCGAAGCCGACCTTCTCGCAGCCGACGATCGAGACTCCGATGAAATGGCCCACCCCGGCCTGTCGGCACTGTTCGATCAGTCCCGAGGTCCCCTCGACCAGTACCTCGACCGGTGACCTCACCTCATTGACGGCGTCGACCACCAGGTCGGCCCCGGTCAGCGCTTCTTCGAGCCCTGTCCCGGTGCGCAGGTCGGCCACCCGGTGCTCGACCTCGGGCTCGGGAGAATCCGGCAGATGGCGCGACAGCGCGATCGTGTCGTAGCCGGCCGCCGCCAGTTGCCGGCAGGTCTCGGTTCCCAGCGAACCGGTTCCGCCCGCCACGACCGCTTTGAGCGAATCAGCCATCGGGGCCATCCTGACAGAGTGTGACCTGCTCCCGGCACCGCGTCGGCGATCCAGCTTCACCCCCCTGAGCGGGGGTGAAGCTGGACCAGCTGCTCTGATCCGCACCGGGGTGGAGCGGGACCACCGTTCCGCGCCATCCGACCATGATCTACCCTGCCTGAATGGCCGAAACCGTGAACCTCGAATCGATCCCGGCGCGACTCGCCGCGATCCGCGAGCACCTCGACCTGCTCTCGGACTACCTCGATCCACCCGGCCTGGAACAGGAGATCGGACGGCTGGAAGGGGAAATGCAGAAGCCGGGGTTCTGGGATGACCAGGACTCGGCGGCCGCGGTATCGGCCGAACATTCGCGCGCTCAGCGAAAACTCGATTCGTTCCGGGCGCTGCGGGCGGAGGCCGGCGATCTGGATGAGATGGCCGAGATGGCCGAGACCGATCAGGAGATGGCGGCAGAGCTCGGCGAACAGCTCGAGTCGATCGAGTCGAGGCTGGAAGCGCTCGAGGAGGCCCGCCTGTTCAGCGGCACCTATGACGCGGGTGACGCGATCGTGACCGTTCACGCCGGGGCCGGCGGCACCGATTCTCAGGACTGGGCCGAGATCCTGCTGCGCATGTATCTCCGCTGGGCCGAGCGACGGGGCTTCTCGGTCGAGATGAAAGAGGCGTCCGAGGGTGACGAGGCCGGCCTGAAGTCGGCGACCTTCATGCTGAAGGGGGAAAACGCCTACGGCCTGATCGCGGCCGAGCGGGGGGTGCACCGCCTGGTCCGGATCTCGCCGTTCGACTCGTCCGCCCGCCGCCACACCAGCTTCGCCCAGGTGGACGTGGCGCCGGCCGTCGACGAGAACGTGGAGGTCGAGATCGACGAAAGCGATCTCCGGGTCGACACCTACAGGGCGTCCGGCGCCGGCGGCCAGCACGTCAACAAGACCGACTCGGCGGTCCGGATCACGCACGAGCCCAGTGGAGTCGTCGTCCAGTGCCAGAACGAGCGGTCGCAGACCCAGAACAAGGCGGTAGCGATGCAGATGCTGCGCTCCAAGCTGATCGAACTCGAGGAGCGAAAGCGGGCCGAGGCCGTGAACCAGGAGCGGGGCGAGGTGAAGGACGTCGCCTGGGGCTCACAGATCCGCAGCTACGTGCTCCATCCCTACACGATGGTCAAAGACCACCGGACCGATTTCGAGGTCGGCGACGCGCAACGGGTGCTCGACGGCGATATCGACGGCTTTATCCGCGAGTACCTGAACCGCACGGCCTGAGTTCGCGGCACCTTGCCGGCAGGTTCGGGACGGGTCCGGAGTCGCCGCCGGCGGTCAGCGCAGCCGACCGGCTTCCAGGTCCAGCAGGGCACGCTTGAGACGCCGGCCCTCCGCTCCCCGGCCGTAGTCACCCGGATCCCCGTCTCCCCTGATCACCCGGTGGCACGGTACGACGAGCGCGATCGGGTTCCTCGCAAGCGCGGTACCGGCGGCGCGGTGCGCCCGTGGGCTGCCGGCCTCGAGCGCGATCTCGCCGTAGCTCCTGGTCTGTCCGTACGGGATCTCCATGGTCGACCGGAGCACCCGTCGGGAAAACCCGCCGACCAGGGCCCAGTCCGGTTTCACATCGATCACGGTCGATTCCCCTGCGAGAAAGGTGCCGACCGCTTCGACCGCGGACTCGATCCGCTCGCCGCCCGGGCCGTCGTCGTCGGCCGGGACCGATCCGGTCGCCCGGGCGAGCTCGGCAATCAGCTCGTCGGGGTCGGAGGCGGGCAGCTCCAGCCGGACGATCCCGCGGGCGGTCGCGGCGATCGCCGCCGGTCCGAAGCGGGTGTCGAAAACGGTATGGCTGAACGTCTTCATCGGGTCTGGGGTCCCATCGTTTCAGCCGGGAACCGGTCCCGGCCGCCCGGGATGCTTAGGCTTGGGGCATGGGCAGACTCCCGAACGGAACCGCCGAGCTGATCCGGACCGCGCTGAACGAGGATCTCGGCGCCGGAGACGTGACCGGGGAGGCGACCATTCCGGCCGGACTCCAGGCCCGGGCACACATCGTCCAGAAGGAGCCCGGCGTGATATTCGGCCTCGATCTGGTGGACGAGGTGTTCAGTCAGCTCGGTTCGGGGGAAGTGGACCGGCTGGTGATCGAGGGTCACTGGCACGAAGCAGTCCCGCGGGATGTCGCCTTGATCACCGGATCGGCCAGGACCCTGCTGGCCGGGGAACGGGTCGCGCTCAACTTTCTCGGCCACCTATCGGGCATCTCGACCCTGACCGCGCGATTCGTCGACGCCGTGGCCGGGACCGGAGTCCGGATCCTGGACACGCGCAAGACGACGCCCGGCATGCGGGAACTGGAAAAACGGGCCGTTTCCTGGGGCGGCGGCCTGAACCATCGGATGGGGCTCTACGACGCGATCCTGATCAAGGAGAACCACATCGAGATCGCCGGCGGCGTGGCCGAGGCGGTCTGGGCCTGCAGCGAGTTCAGTCCCGGCCTGATGGTCGAGGTCGAGGCCGACAGCCTGGAGCAGGTGCGGGAGGCCCTGGAGGTAGGGGTGGGCCGGATCCTGCTGGACAACATGAACCCGGCCGAGCTGAGTGCGGCGGTCGCGGCCAGGGATCTCTCGGGGGGCGCGGTGGAGCTCGAGGCATCGGGCGGGATCAACCTGGGAAACGTCCGGGCCTTCGCCGAGTCCGGGGTCGACTTCATTTCGGTCGGCGCATTGACGCACTCGGCCCCCCAACTCGATCTCTCGATGCTGATCGAGCCCCTGGATTGAGAGTTCCACCGGCGGACGTGGGCCCCGGCCGGCTCGCGGTGGCCCGGCCACCGGCACCGTGCCTGGCCAACCGCCGGGCCCACGGATACGAACCCGTAGAATCAGGTCATGGCGATTGAAGAACTGCCGGTCATCCAACCCGGGCTGCCGGGTCCGCTCGAACCCGAGCTGATCCGGGAGCTGAGCGGGGAGATACGGCAGCTTGCGGCCGAAAGCGACGCGGTCATCCTGGCTCACAACTACGAGGTCCCGGAGATCCAGGACGTCGCCGACTACACCGGCGACTCGCTCGGCCTCTCGAGGCAGGCCGAGGCGACCGACGCCTCGGTTGTCGCTTTCTGCGGGGTCCATTTCATGGCCGAGACGGCCTCGATCCTCTCGCCGGAGAAGAAGGTCCTGATCCCCGACCTCGATGCGGGCTGCTCACTGGCCGACTCGATAACGGGTGACCAGCTCCGGGAATGGAAGAGCAGGTTCCCGGGTGCCGTCGTGGTGATGTACGTGAACACTTCGGCCGAGGTCAAGGCCGAAACCGACTACTGCTGCACCTCTTCGAACGCGGTCAAGGTGGTGGAGCACATCTGGCAGGAGCACGGCCCGGACACCGAGATCCTGTTCGGGCCCGACATGTGGCTGGGGGCATTCGTCGAGCGGGTCACCGGCCTGGTCGACGATCCGGATCGGCGTGGCCGGTTCCACGTCTGGGACGGTGAATGCCACGTTCACGCCGGAATCCGCCCCGATGACATCAAGCGGACCCGGGAGGAACACCCCGAGGCCGAGTTCCTGATCCACCCCGAATGCGGCTGCGCCACTCAGGCGATGGAGTACGTGGCCTCGGGCGAGATCGATCCGGAAGGGGTCAGGCTGCTCTCGACGTCGGGAATGCTGAACAGGGTCAAGGAAAACCCCGAAGGCAGCTATGTGGTCGCGACCGAGAACGGCATGCTCTATCCGATGCACCAGGCGGCGCCGAAAGCGAACCTGATCGAGGCCAACCGGATGGCTTTCTGCAAGTACATGAAGATGATCACCCTGCCGAAGTTGCGCGACTCGCTGCGTGACTCGAAATACGAGGTCAAGGTCGACGAAGAGCTGGCCGAACGGGCCCGCCTGCCGATCGAGCGGATGGTTTCGATCGGCTGATCAGTAGGGCTCGGCCGAGCCCGAGCCTTCCTGCTGTTCGTGGTCGGCATCCTTGCCACCCTTATCGTCCTTGCCATTCGTGTCGTTGGGACCGCCCGGGCGGTCGCTGATCGCGTTGTCGGGCGCGTCGGGCACCTTGTCGCCGGCGCTGGCCGGGCCGCTGGTCCCGGCCGGGGCATCGACCTCGGTGGCCGGTTGACTGCCGGTCGCGCCGCTGCCGGTCGCTCCGGACGTGTCGTCCGAGTCGGAGCAGCCGGCGAAGATCGCGGCCGAAAGAAGGCCGGCGACCGTGATCGAGAGGACCGCCGGGCGCCGGTTCACCTTGCCACCCAGACCGTGATCCGGGCATTCGGCGGGGCGAACCAGCCGGGCAGGAAGCCGGAGAAGCTTATCCGGCCCCGTCTCAGGCCCGAGAAACGGTCGGGACGCGTACGGCCCAGCCGGCAGCTCCTCGACCTGAGCAGCCGGCGTGCCCCGGGCAGGGTCAGGTTGCGAAGCCGCGGGACCCGGCACCATCTCGGGAGCGGACCGACGCTTCCGCCCCTTCCGATCACGTCGATCCCGGAAATTGCCAGGGCGGTCTCGTGAATCCATCCCCTGATCGGTCCGGCGGCAATCCGCGTGTCGACCGAAGGGATGTAGGGCCGGCAGTAGGGATCGCCGTTGCTGGTCAGGCCGACCAACCGGAACTCGTCACCGACCGCGGTGACCAGCGGGCCCCCGCTGTCTCCGAAGCAGGTCGAGGAATGCGCGCCGGGCCCACCGAGGCAGTTCATCGTCGTGCCGTCGAAGAACCGGCCCGTGGTCGAGCGGCAGATCCGGTTCGGGAGCATCACCTGCCTGGCCATGCGCAGGCGGTTGGAAGATTTCCGCTTGAGCGGGCCGGTCACTCCCCATCCCGCGGTGAACGTCGGTCTACCCGGTTTTGTGGCTCCGGCCTCGTCCGGGCCGGCGATCCGGATAGTGGCCGAGGACAGCGGTGCCTTCAGCTGCAGCAGGGCCAGGTCCCAGCTCGGCACGCCGTCGGTCGCACGGTACCGCCGTTTGCCGTTCCGGTTCAGCGGGAAGATCGCCCGCTTGATCGCCGACACCGTCCCGGTCGATCTACGGTTCAGGCGGGTCCGCCCGGAAACGACCTGGATGTTCCGGAACCCGCTCTTCTTGACGTTGGCGACGCAGTGCGCGGCGGTCAGGACCAGGTCGGGCGCAATCAGTGAACCGCCGCAGAAGAACCGGGCCAGCGGAGTGGCCCTCGTGCCGGGTCGCCTGCCGCCGAGCAGGGCCACCTGCCAGGGCCACTTGCCGATCGAGGTCGCCGTTCCGTTGACCACGCTGGCCACCGCCTGACCGCCACCGTCTGCAATGCCGGCCGACGCCCCGTGCTGCGCGGCGGGGGCGGTCGGGGTGCCGAATCCGAGGGCGAGCGCGAGGACGACCAGGCCGCAGCCGAAGCTCACGGTCCGGACCCCTGCCTTCTGGGCGATTCCGACCATCCCGGAAGCCTACCCGGTTCAGATTCTTAGCAAATGCTAGTTTGCCGCTGACCAAATACTTGCGGGAGGGCGGAAGGCCCGTCCCATCGGAAGGATTCACCCTGAACGGGGTGAATAAGCGGGAACAGATGGCATTCGGAAAAAGGAAACAGAAGCGGGCGAGCGCCGAGCTCGAACAGGCCCGTGAACGCAAGCAGGCCGAGCGGCCACGCAGGGGCGGCGCCCCGATAATCGAGATGCGGGACGTCAGCAAGGTCTACCCGGGCGGCCATCTCGCGGTCGACCGGGTCTCACTGGCAGTCGACCGGGGTGATTTCGTTTTCCTGGTCGGCCCCACCGGCTGCGGCAAGTCGACCCTGATCAAGCTGCTGATCCGTGAGCTCGACCCGACCGACGGAACCGTCTCGATTGCCGGCCGGGACATCGGCACCCTCTCCGAGAAGAGAATCCCCCACCTGCGGCGCAACATCGGCACGGTCTTCCAGGACTTCAAGCTCCTGCCCAGCCGGACCGTCTACGACAACGTCGCCTACGCGCTCCAGGTGATCGGCGCCTCCAGGGCCGAAATCCGGCGGAAGGTCCCCGAGACCCTCCGCCTGGTCGGCCTGTCGACCAAGCTCCACAACTACCCGGACGAGCTTTCCGGCGGCGAGCAGCAGCGGGTCTCGGTGGCCCGGGCCTTCGTCAACCACCCGCCGCTGCTGTTGGCCGACGAACCCAGCGGCAACCTCGACCCGGTCACCTCGGTCGGCATCATGCAGCTGCTCTACCGGATCAACCGGACCGGCACCACAGTAGTCGTGGTCACCCACGACCGCGAGATGGTCGACCGGATGCGACGACGTGTGGTCGAGCTCTACGAGGGCCGGGTGATCCGCGACGAGATCGCCGGCGGTTACACGGAGGAATCGACCACCGAGTTCGGCGTTCGCATGCGGGCCGAGATGGGCGTCGGGGTCGAAGGCCACTCGAACGGGGTCCACTGATGGGCCGGATCTGGTTCTTCACGGGCGAAGCGATCCGGGCGATCCGCAGGAACGTGGCGCCGACCACGGCCGCGGTGGTCACCACGGTCCTGACCGCGATCCTGATCGGGGTCCTGATCCCGGTCTTCCAGACCACGCAGAGCAAGAGTGCCGACGTCCGCGACGAGCTCCAGATCCGGGTCTACCTCTATGACGACGCCACCCAGGGCGAGGTATCGAGTCTGAGGAACGAGATCGAGGCCCTGCCGCACGTGGGCACCGTCGCCTACCTGACCAAGCGCGACGCGCTGAACGAGTTCAAGCGCGACTTCGCGCAGGAGGACCGGGCCGTGCTGAAGGAGATCAACGGCAATCCCTTCCCGGCGAACTTCATCGTGAAGCCCGACGACGCGGCCAATCTCGACGCGATCCGGGCCTCGCTCCAGCCGCCGAACAAGAGCGGCAAGCCGACCTTCATCTCACCGATCGTGCAGAAGGTCGACGACCGTCAGGCCGACGCCAACCGGATCGAAGAGGTGACCGGCGCGCTGAAGCTCGTCCTGACCGTGATAACCGCGCTGTTGATCGGTGCCTCGCTTCTGTTGATCGGCAATACGATCCGGCTCTCGATCTATACCCGCCGCCGCGAAATCGAGGTCATGCGCCTGGTCGGTGCGACCCGGTGGTTCATCCGCTGGCCGTTCATGATCGAAGGCGTCGTCGTCGGCATGCTCGGTGGCGCGATTGCGATACTGGTGCTGTGGATCGGCAAGGTCACAGTGGTGGACCCGCTCTCGGAAAGCTTCGCCCTGATGCAGGCGCAGGACTCGATGTCGTTCGTGGTGCTGATGGCCTGCCTGTTCGTGGCGGCGATCCTCGTTTCCGCGATCGGTTCGGGTCTCACCCTGCGTCGTTTCCTCAAGGTCTGAGCCTTCGGCTGGAACGGCCTTGAGCCGGGCATTCCTCGCCCTCGGGGCGCTCGCGCTCACGCTCTTTGTCGGCATCTGGATAGGAGGTCACCCGGACAACCTGCCGGGCCCGGTGCGGGATGTCCTGGTCGAGACCGAGCTGGGCCCGGCCCAGTCGGCTTCGGATCAGGCGGCCGAGGTGATCGAGCGGATGTACTTCCGGCCGACCGACTCGTCCGAGGTCACCAATTCTTCGATCCGCGGCATGATCCAGCGCCTGCGAAAACAGTACGACGACCGCTTCTCCCACTACTTCGACTCCCGGCAGCTGAAGCAGTTCAACGAATCGATCGACGGCTCATTCAGCGGCGTCGGCATGACCGTGGGTGAGGTCGGGAGCCGGGGATTGAGGGTCGGGTTCGTGTTCAAGGGTTCGCCGGCGGACCGGGCCGGGCTCGAGGCCGGCGACGTGATCGTCAGCGCCGACGGTGAGTCGATCAAGGGCGAGAGCGCCGGCCTCGCGGTGGCCAGGATCAAGGGGCCGGCCGGGACCGACGTAACGATCGGCGTGAAGGTACAGGGCGAAGGCAGGCCTAAGCGTTTCACGCTCACCCGGGAAGAGATCCGGGTCCCGATCACCTCAAACCGGGTCGAGCAGGTGGACGGTGACAGACTCGGGTACGTGCGGCTGACCACGTTCAGCAACGGGGCGAGCCGGTCACTGAGGCACGCCGTCAACCAGGCCAGGAAGAAGGGGGCGGAAGGGATCGTGATCGACCTTCGCGGCAACGGCGGGGGACTGCTGCCCGAAGCCGTGCTCACGGCCAGCATCTTCGTCCCCGAGAACGAGGTGGTGGTCGAAACCAGCTCCCGCACGGAGGGCGACCGGGTCTACCGGGCAATCGGGGGAGACATCGGTGATTTCCCGCTGACCGTTCTGGTCAACCGGGACACGGCCTCGGCGGCCGAGATCCTGGCGGCCGCTCTCCAGACCAACGTCGACGTGCCGGTGGTAGGCACCCGGACCTTCGGCAAAGGTGTCTTTCAGCAGGTGATCGATCTCGACAACGGCGGTGCGCTCGATCTGACGGTCGGCGAATTCCTGACGGCCGACGGCGTATCGCTGGCCGGCAAGGGGCTCGAGCCCGATGTCCATGTGGCCCAGCCGCCGAAGGCGAGGCGGGACCGGCAGCTCGAGCGCGCGTTCGAGGTGCTGGGCGACGAGGTGGCCACCGAACAGGGCTCCGGGTGAGCCGTTCGGGCCGGTCCCGCGGTCGTCGGCGGGGGACCTTTCACGTAGCGACGCTCGAACGGCGCGGCCGGTTCACCGTGGCCAGGCCGCTGTTCGAGCCGGGAGAGCAGGCGACGCTCGACCGCAGGACCAGGTTCCGCCGCGGACAGATCGCGTGGGCCGAGTTCGCCGGCGGACGGGCCAGGATCGTCCGGGACCTCGGTCAGATCGACAACGCCACCGACGTCAGCGAGGCCCTTACGCTGGAACGGCTGCGGCACCGGGGATTCCGGCAGGCGATCGAGGCGGAGGCGGAAGCGGCGGCCGGGAACCCGGTCGAGGTGCCGGGCGGCCGGCGAGACCTGACCGCTTTGCCGACGTTCACGGTGGATCCATCTTCCGCCCGCGATTTCGATGACGCCGTCTCGGCCCGGCGCGAAGCGGACGGCGTGAGGGTCTGGATCCACATCGCCGACGTCGCCGCCTACGTCCGGCCGGGCTCCGGCCTCGAGGCGGAGGCCGCCCGGCGAGCCAACAGCACCTACGTGGCTACGTCGGTCGAGCCGATGCTGCCGCTCGCCCTGAGCGCAGGGGTCTGCTCGCTGTCACCCGGAGAGGAGCGACTTGCCGTGACCAGCGAGATCGTCCTTTCGGGCAGCGGCGAGGTGAGCTCGATCGCCTGGTACCGGAGCCGGGTGGTTTCCGATGCCCGGCTTGACTACGACCAACTCGACCGAATTTTTGTCGGGCAGGAGCGTCCGCCCGAGACCGCCGCGGAGCCACTCGGGCTTGCCCGCAAGGTGGCGGCGCGACTGGCCGAGACAAGGTCCGAAGCTACGCTCGATGTCAGCTCGACCGAGCCGTCGTTCAGCTTCGACGACGATGGGCAGGTCACCGGCTCGAAGGCGGAGTCGCAGACCGAGGCCCACCGCCTGATCGAACAGCTGATGGTGCTGGCCAACGAGCAGGTCGCGAAACTGCTCGAGGCAAAGCGGACTCCGACGCTGTACCGCGTCCATGAACTTCCGGACCCGGACCGGATCGTTCGCCTGACCGACCAGCTCGCCTCGCTCGACCTGCCGGCACCGCCGGTTCCGGACGGGATCGGGCCGGTCCAGGCCGGCCGGCTCGCGATCGAGTCTTCCCGCTCGGTTGCCAAGGAGGCGGCGCGGCGTGGGCACGGGGCGGTGCCGTGGGGCTCGCTCGTGCTCAGGTCGCTGAAACCGGCCCGTTACTCGGAGAAGAACCTCGGCCATGCGGGGCTGGGTAGTGAGGCCTACTCGCATTTCACCTCGCCGATCCGGCGCTATGCGGACCTGATCGTGCACCGGGGGCTGCTCTCCGAGCTGGGGCAGGGCGAGCGGGCCCCCGATCCCGGGGACGTAGCTGCCGCCGCGATCAACTGCTCCGAGATGGAGCGGGAGGCGACCCGGCTGGAACGCGATACCGACGATATCTGCGCCGCCTTCCTGCTGGAGAGGGAGCTGTTCGAGCGTGGCTGGAAGCAGACCTTCGAGGGCGAGGTGTCGGGGGTGATTGGGGCCGGAGCGTTCGTCACCTTCGGTGGCGAGCTGGGAGCGGGCTACGAGGGGCTGATCCCGGTCAGGAAGATGAAAGGAGACAGGTTCGATCTCAACCCGGAGGAGACCGCCCTGGTGGGAGCGAAGAGCGGCAGGGCTTTCCGTTTCGGCGACCCGGTCGAGGTTTCGGTGGAACGGGTGGACGGCCCGCGAGGCCGGGTCGATCTGGAGCCGGCCTGAACCACGGCCGGGGCCGGGGCCGGCCTACGGCTAGATTGAACCCTGTATGGGCAAGAAGAAAGGCAAGAAGAGAGCTCCCGCGTCGGGTGACGTCGCGACCAACCGGCGGGCCCGCCAGAAGTTCGAAACGGTCGAGAAGCTCGAGGCCGGGATCGCGCTGCTCGGCACCGAGGTCAAGGCGCTGCGCCAGGGCGAGGCCCAGATGGGCGACGCGTACGCGGCGATCGAAGACGGCGAGGTCTGGTTGCGAAATCTGCACATACCGCCGTACGCTCCGGCCACGACCAACAACCACGAGCCGGAGCGTCCCCGCAAGCTGCTGCTTCACAAGGCCGAGATCGAGCGCCTGATCGGCAAGTCGCAGCAGAAGGGCCTGACCTTGATCCCGTCCCGTATCTACTTCAAGGGCCCGCGGGCCAAGGTCGAACTCGCGCTGGCCCGCCACAAGGAGGGGCGGGACCGGCGCCGCGAGATCGCCGACCGCGATGTACAGCGTGACGTCGAGCGCGAATTCAAGGGCCGGTACCGCTCTTGAGCGGTCGGCGCCGCCCGCACCGGACCCGAATTCGACGGCAAGATCGGCACCATGGCGGGGCCCCGGTTTGTCCGGGACTGGCGGGCGTGTAAGGATTGCTGCGGATGAGTAAGCGATTCAGCCTCGTGATCTGCCTCGCTGCGCTGGCCCTGACGGCCGCGCTGCCCGGACTTGCCCAGGCCGCCGACGGCAACGGGGCGGACCAGGCACCGGTCACCCTGAGCGACGATCAGATTTCCGCCCTGGAAGAGGCGTCGGGTCAGAACTCAGGTGATCAGAGCGTGTTTCAGGACGTTTCCGACTTCGTGACCGACAACGCTCCGTTCTTCATCATCGGAATCGTGATCGTGGCTGCGATCGTGGCCGGGATCTTCATCGTGCGCGGGCGGTCCCGGCCTGCAGGCCCGGCCGGCTCGACGTCAGGCGCCGGTCAGCCCAGCGCTGCCGAGATGAAGCGCCGCAAGCGGGCTGCGATCCAGCGGTCCCGGGAAGAAGAGCGGCTGCGCCGGAAGGGTGGCGCCGACCCCCGGCGCCAGGCACCATCCGCCGCGGCCGGCTTGGCGGCAGGCGCCGCCACCGGAGCCGCGGTCGACCCGGTCACCGCTGAAAAACAGGCCGCCCGCGATCAGCGCATGGCGGCCGCCGCAGTTGCCCGTTCGGGCGGCGCGATCCCGGCCCCGCCTTCGCCCAGCCAGACCGCACCGTCGGCCGCGGTCACTGCCACTCCGTCGGCGGCCGCGCCGGCCGTCGGCCCCGAGCCCGACACGGTGGTGACCGAGGCTCCGCAGACCGCCCCGCCGCCGGCTCCATCCGGTAGTTCCGAGGTGGCGTCCGAAACATCCGGAGCGCCGTCCGCGCCGCAGACCGGGGTCGCTCTGGCGGCCGGAGCCGTGGCCGGGGCAGCCGGGGGAGCGGTTGCCGGGCGGGCGGCCAGCTCGGCCAGCCCTCCCGACGAGCAGGCCCCCGACCAGGCGGCCCACGACGCCGAGGCCCGTCTGCGCGCCAAAGTCGAGGAGATCAAGGCCGAACAGTCCGGATCGGAGGCCGCCCCGCTGGCCGAGCAGCAGATCCAGCGGGTCGAGGAGCTGGAGCGCGATCTCGACCAGGTCGACCCGTTGCCGCCGCTGACCCCGGGGCTGGCCTCGGTCGAGCGGCGGCTCAGTGCCGACAGCCAGGAGCGCGACCGGACTCTGCGCGAGGCCGAAGAGCGCCTGCGCCGGATCGAGCGCCGCGCTGAGGATGCCGAGCGCCGGGCTGCGTTCGCCGAGCGGCTCGCCCAGCTGAAGATCGAGGAATCGGACCGGGAACGGCGGCTCAACGAGGTCGTCTCCGGGATAGACCGGGCAGAGGCACGGGCGCGAGAGGCGGAGGCCCGGGCCGAGTCGGCCGAAAGGGCCGCCGCCGCGGCGCTCGAAGAGCGGAGCGTCGCCCCGGCCGACCCCCCGGAACCGGGCGGCGGCGGATCGGCGGGAGCCGAAACCGGGCCGCCGCCGCGCATTCAGGAGGAGCGGCCGGAAAGCGCACCGGCAACCGGCCCCGGGATGTTCGACGGCCGGGATGTGGGGAGGACCGGAGCTGCGGACCGCACCGAGGGCCCCCCTCTGGCCGCATCGAGCGCCGACCCCGACGCGATAGACCTGAACAGCGCGACCTTCGAGGACCTCCGCGACGCAGACCTTTCGGTCACCCAGGCGACCCGCATCCTGGCCTACCGCGAGCGGTTCGGCGGGTACAGGTCGGTCGATGACCTGGAGAAGGTCCCCGGCTTCCCGGAAGACCTGATCGAGAGCCTGCGCGGCCGGATCACCGTCTGACCCGCCGCCGGGGTCGCCCCGGCGCGCTTACTCGATTTCGAAGAACCTGCCCTCGGGACCGAGGTTGCACACCTCGGTCGAGCCGATCGTCGAGCTGCAGCCCCAGGCTTCGTGTATGTGTCCGCAGACCACGAGTTTCGGAGCGGTCCGTTCGATCGCGGCAACGATCGAGCTGCTGCCGAGGTGCATGCCGTTGCCCGATTCGTCGCAGTGCCCTTTGGGCGGGGAATGGACGACCAGGACCGCTCCATCGGGGAGTCCGGCCAGCGCCTGCTCGGCCTCGGACTCATCCAGGTCGAAGCTCCAGGACCATGGCGTCGTCGGTATCCCGGCTCCCAGTCCAAAGAAGGTCTCGCCGCCGATTTCGGCCGAGGCGCCGTGCAGCACGGTGGCGGCGGGCCAGGCCGCCGAGGCCTGCTCGAGCGCGTCGAGCGTCTCGTTGTTGCCCGGCACCAGCACGGTCGGCTTGCTGATCGCCGAAAGCGCCGTGATCGCCTCTTCGAGGCCCTCGTGGACCGAAGCGAAGTCGCCGGCCCCGACCACCACATCGGCGTCGGCGGACAGTTCGACCAGCTTGGCGGCCTGGTTCAGGTCACGGTGCAGGTCACTGAACGCGAGTAGTCGCATGGCTCAACCCTAGTCCACCGGTGGGGCGCGGGGTCTACCGCCGGCCGGCTCCCAGGAATCCAACAGCCCGGGCCGGATCCCGCTCCAGGTGGAGAGGGCCGGTCGGCCCCGACCGCGCGGTTGACCCCGTTTCCCCGACGCCGTACACTTGATCGGCAGCAATTCCGGGGACGACAGGCTTCGACGCAGTCGGTCCGTGCGGAGGGTTGCAGGTCGAGGATGCCGATGGCCTCGTAAAAAATCGGCAAAAACCAATACGTGCGGACCATGAGTTCGCCCTCGCCGCTTAGCTGATACCTAAGCGATGAGAGTCGGTCCTCCCTCGGCCCGTGGGGAGGGGCACCGGCTTCAGAAACGGGCTCGCCCGCGAGGAGCGCCCCGGCCTCGAGGGGACATTCAGGGGCTCGGTCTCTCGCAGTGCCCGCCGGCACGGCCCCCGGGAGGCGACAACAAAGCGCCGGCTAAGCCTGTAGATACTGTTCGTCACGCGGCTGCGGACGCGGGTTCAATTCCCGCCGTCTCCACTATCCAGCCCCCAGGGCGGCCCCCGACCAGGGGCCGCCACTTGCGACCGACCGGTCCGCCCGCGACGGTCTCCGGCGGCCCGCTCGTAGCCGCTCAGGCCAGCGCCCAGGCGGTCAGGGTGACCGAGGTCAGGACGACCAGGTTGACCGGCAGGCCGGCCCGCACGTAGTCGGAGAAGCGGTAGCCACCGGGCCCGTAGACCATGGTGTTGGTCTGGTAGCCCATCGGGGTCAGGAACGACGACGAGGCGACCACCGCGACCATCATCGCGATGATCCGGGGATCGAGCCCGGCGCCGGCGGCAATCGCAACCGCGATCGGGAATACCACGACGACCGCCGCGTTGTTGGTGATCACCTCGGTCAACACGGTGGTCGCCAGGGCCAGCGCGAAGATGATCCCCAGGTCGCCCAGCCCGCCGAACAGGTCGAGCAGGCCGGTGGCCACGTGCTCGGCCAGGCCGGTCGCCTGCATCGCCTCGCCGATCCCGAAGGCCGAGGCGATCAGCAGGATCACGCCGAAATCGATCGCCTCGCCCGCCTCGGAAAAGCTGATCGTGCGGGTCGCGATCAGGAAGCCGGCCGCGATCAGGGCGGCCTGGAGGATCGACATCACCTCGAACGCGGCCAGGGTGATCACCGCGAGCGCGACCAGCCCGACCAGCGGCGCCCGGCGGGTAGCCGACGGCGGTGGCCCACCCAGCCGGGTGACCAGGAGGAAGTCCCGCCCGCGGCGCGACCGGGCTCGGAAATCGGGCCCGGCCAGCAGCAGCATCGTGTCGCCGGCTTCGAGCTCGACCCGGCCGAGGCCGCGGTCGATCCTGGTGCCGGCCCGGTGGATCGCCACTACCGCGGCCTGGTAGCGACCCCGGAACTCGACCTCTTTCAGGGTCTGCCCGACCAGCCTCGAGTCGGCGCCGATCACCGCCTCGAAGAAGGTGTGCCCGGGACTGTCGATCGCCAGCATGTGCTGGTCCTCGGCCGATTTAAGCCCGGCCGTCCGCTGGAAGCTGACGATCGAGTCCGAGTCACCGGCGAAGGTGAGCCGGTCGCCGCCGCTCAGGCTGCGGCTGGGGGAAACCGCGGGGAACCTGGTCCCGTGACGCTCGATCTCGACCAGGAAGATGCCCCTCAGGTTGCGCAGGCCGGCCTCGGCGACCGTCGACCCGTCCAGCGGCCCGCCTTCGATCACCTCCATCTGGACCGTGAACTCGCGCATCTCTTCGGTGAACTCCTCGACCGCCGCCCGCCGTTCCGGCAGCAGCCGCGGGACCAGGAGGAAGACGACCAGCACTCCGGCCAGGGCCGAGATCCCGCTGATCTTGGTGATCTCGAACATGCCGATCGCCGGCTCCCCGGTCGCCTCCAGCAGGCCGGACGCGACCAGGTTGGTCGAAGTGCCGATCACGGTCAGCGTCCCGCCCAGGATCGCCGCGTAGGAGATCGGCAGCAGCAGGAGCGAGGGAGAGACGCCGCGCTGCTTGCACCAGGTCGTGACCTGGCCGATCAGCATCGCGACCAGCGGGGTGTTGTTGATGAAGGCCGAGATCGCCGCGGTCGGCATGCTGAGCCGGGCCAGCGATTTCCGGTCCACCTCGCCCCGCCTGCCCAGCATGCGATTGACCAGCGGCCCGAGCAGGCCGGTCTTGTCGGCGGCGTAGGCCAGCACGTACAGCGCGGCGACCGAAAGCGGAGCCGGGTTGGAGAAACCGGAAAGGGCCTGCTGCTCGTCGATCACGCCGAGCACCAGCAGGGTGACCGTGGCGGTGAGCACGGTCGCGGCCGGCGGCATCAGCTCCAGTGCCAGCACGACCAGCATCGAGACGATCACCGCGGCCGCTATCCAGGCGTCGAGGCTCATTCGGGGGCGGGTGGGCTTACGGCCGATCCGGGGCGCCGGACGGCGGCCGGCATCAGCCCGGGTGGCGGGTCCGACCGCCGGCGGGACCGGTCTCCTGCTCCGCCCGGATCACGTGCATGACCGCGTTGATCAGCGCCAGGTGGGTGAAGGCCTGGGGAAAGTTCCCCAGGTGCCGGCCCGAAAGGGGGTCGATCTCCTCGGCGTACAGCTGGAGGCCGCTGGCGAAACCGAGCAGCCTCTCACAGAGCTGGCGGGCCCGGTGCAGCTCACCGATCTCGACCAGGGCGCTGACCAGCCAGAACGAACAGATCGTGAAGCTCCCTTCGTCTCCGTCCATGCCGTCGTCGGTCTCCTCGGGGCGGTAGCGCAGGACCAGGCCCTCTTCGGTCAGCTCCTCGGCGATCGCCAGGACGGTGTCACGGATCCGGGGATCGTCGGGCGGGAGGAAGCGAAGCAGCGGCATCAACAGGCACGACGCGTCCAGGGCGTCGGTGTCGTAGTGCTGGGTGAACACGCCACGGTCGTCGATCGCGTTCTCGCAGATGTCGGCATGGATCTCATTCGCCGCCCGGCGCCATTCGGCGGCCAGCTCCTCGTCTTCACGGATCAGGGCGAGCCGGGCGCCGCGATCGACCGCGACCCAGCACATGACCTTGGACGAGGTGAAGTGCTTGGGATCGCCGCGCACTTCCCAGATCCCGTGATCGGTGCTGCGCCAGTTCTCCAGCGCGGCATCGACCTGACGCTTGAGGATCGGCCAGATTTCCTCCGGCATCCCGTCACGCGACTTGACGTGCAGGTAGAACGAGTCGAGCACGGCCCCCCAGACGTCATGCTGGCTCTGGTCGTAGGCCCCGTTCCCGATCCGGACCGGGGCGGCACCTTCGTAGCCGTGCATGTGGTGCAGGATCTCTTCGTCGAGTTCCTTCTCGCCGGCGACCCCGTACATGATCTGGATGTCCCCGGCCTCCCGGGCGATCTCGGCGATGAAGTAGAAGAAATCGTTCGCCTCCCAGTCGAAGCCGAGCGTGTAAAGGCCCCACAGCGTGAAGGTCGAGTCGCGGATCCAGGAGTACCGGTAATCCCAGTTCCGCAGGCCGCCGGGGGTTTCGGGAAGCGAGGTTGTCGCGGCCGCGATCAGCGCTCCGGTCGGGGAATAGGTCAGGCCCTTCAGGGTCAGGGCGGAGCGCTCGAGGTAGCTCCGCCATGGGTGGTCGGGAAAGGTCCCGCGGGCCAGCCAGTTCTGCCAGTGGTGGGCGGTCCAGACCAGCTTCCCGTGGGCCTCGTCGTAGTCCCTGGGCGGTTCGTGCTCGCTCCAGGAGAGCGCCACGAACCGGACGTCTCCCTCCTTGAGCAGGGTACGGGCGGTGGTCCGGGGCCCCTCGAAACCGAGGTTGAGGTCGCTGGTCAGCCGCAATTGAAGGTCCGAGCCGGGCGCGGTGGCCACTCCTTCGTGGTAGGCCTCTCCGGTGTACTCCCAGCTCGCCTGGCGGCGGCCGTAGTCGAAGGCCGGCTTGCAGTCGAGCACGAGCTGCACCTCGCCGTGGACGCACCGGACCATGCGGAGCAGGACGTGGTCGGCGTCGTAGTCGGTCGGGGCGCGGCGGTGTGTGTTCGACCGATCGCGCTTGTGGTGCCAGGGGCCGATCAGCAGGACGTCGCGCACGATTATCCATCCGTCGCCGGTTCCCCAGCTGGTTTCGAGAACCATCGTGCCCGGTACGTAGCGCCGGTTCGTCGGGACGTTGATGTCGGCCGGTCCGAGACGGAAGGTGCCGGCGCTGCGATCCAGGATCGAGCCGAAGACGCTGGGTGAGTCGAACCGAGGCAGGCAGAGCCACTCGACGTTGCCGCTCGGCGCGACCAGGGCCGAGACCTCGCCGTCGGACAGGAAGCCGTAATCGGCGATCGGCGGATACGGGGAGACTCCGTGGACCGGTTCGTGGGTCGGTATCTGGGTCTCCCAGGTAGAGCCGAACTGGGGCCCGGGACCGGGCCCCGCTTCATAGGAGCCGTTGCTCAATGCGATCTCCTTCCAACGAAATTCAGGGACTGGGGAGGGATGCTGGCACACCCGTGCGCCGGCTGTCCATTCCGGGCGGGACCGTGCAGGATGGCCCGCACCGGTTGCGCCCGCCGTGGTCCCGGCCGGCTGCCGGCCGCCGCCTACCACCGATCCGGGCAAGTTGGCAAACTGGCCGGTCTCTCGCATGGCAGTCGTAACCGCAACAGGCATCGGGATCCACCTCGGGGGCGAGCCCCTGTTCAGCCAGGTCTCGTTCAAGCTGAGCCGGGGTACGAGGATGACCCTGTCGGGCCGGAACGGAGCCGGGAAATCGACCCTGCTGCGGATCCTGGCGGGGGAGTTGAGCAATGATTCGGGCGCACTGAGTTTCCAGAAGGGCGTGCGGGTTGCGCTGCACGACCAGCGCCCGCCGCGCGATTCCGGCCTTTCGCTCGAGCAGTACGTGTTCACCGGCCGGGCCGACGTGCTGGAAACCGAGGCCGAACTAGAGCGGCTGGAGAAGGTGATGTCGGCCGGCCGGCACGATGAGGAGACGATGAGGGCGTACTCGGCCGCCCAGCAGCGATTGGAGATGGCCGGCGGGTACCGCTGGCGGGACCAGGTAGTGGCCGTGGCTCGCGGGCTCGGCTTCGGCGAGCAGGAATTCGACCGCCCGCTGGCCACCCTCTCCGGCGGAGAGCTGACCCGGGCCTCGCTGGCCAGGGCCCTCGCGGCGAGCGCGGACCTGCTGCTCCTGGACGAGCCGACCAACCATCTCGACATTCCTACCCTGGAGTGGCTCGAGGAGTACCTCAAAGCGCTCGATGCAGCGGTGGTCCTGGTCGCCCACGACCGCTGGTTTCTCGAATCGGTCGGGACCGCGGTGCTTGAGCTCGAGGCGGGCCGGGCGCGGTACTTCTCCGGTCCCTGGCATGCCTGGCGCAAAGAGCAGGCCGCGAGGCAGGTCGCGCTGGGCAAGGCGATCGAGCGGCAGCAGGCCGAAATCGCCCGGATGGAGCGGTTCGTCGAACGGTTCCGCTACAAGGCGACCAAGGCCCGTCAGGCCCAGTCCCGGCTGAAGAGGATCGACCGGGTCAGGCAGAATGCAGCCACCCGCGACCCGGAGGACCGGCGCCGCCTGGCCTTCAGCTTCGCCGAGCCGCCGAGGGCGAGCCGGGTGGTCCTGAAGATGGTCAACGGCAGGATCGAGGTCCCGGGACGGGTCCTGCTCGAGCACGCCGACCTGTTGATCGAGAGGGATGAACACGTTGTGCTGGTCGGCCCGAACGGGGCCGGCAAGACGACCCTGATCGAGACTCTGGCGGGCGAGCGAAAGCCGGCTTCGGGCAGTGTCAGAGTGGGTCACAACGCCGTGGTCGGGTATCTCTCGCAGCACGCCGAGTCCGCGGCCGGCGAGGGCACGGTGATCGACGCCGCCGCGCGAGAGACCGGGCTGAGCGGGCAGAAAGTCCGCGATCTGCTCGGCGCATTCCTGTTCTCCGGCGACGAAGTCAACAAGTCGCTCGCCGATATCTCGGGGGGCGAGCAGCGCCGGCTCTCGCTTGCCATCCTGGTCGCTTCGGGCGCAAACGTGCTGCTGCTGGACGAACCGACCAACCACCTGGACCTGGAGAGCCGCGAGGCCCTGGAAGATGCGCTGTCGGCCTTCCCCGGGGCCGTAATCCTGGTCTCGCACGACCGGGCGCTGTTGGAGGCGGTCGGTAGCCGGACATTGGTCTGTGAGGGGGGCGAGCTGGACAACCACATGACCGGCTGGGCGGAATACCAGAAGGCGAGGGACGAGTCGGACGAGGCCGACCGGCGGGAGGCGGCGCGACTGGCGGCCGGGTCGAAGCGGAATCCGCCCGAAGGAAAGGCCGGACGCGGTGGGTCGCCCGGCCGGGAGTCGGCCCGGGCCCGGCGCAGGGTCGGCAGCCTGGAGAAGAAGATCGAGCGGGCCGAATCCGAACTGGCGGCGCTCGAGGACGAGCTGGCCGATCCGGCCGCCTGGTCGACGCCCGAGAAGAGCGATCGGGCCGCCCGGCGCCACGACAGGGCCAGGGACAAGGTGGCCCGGCTCTACGAGGAGTGGGAGCGGGCCGAGCAGGCGCTGGTCCCGGAACAGCGGCGGTAGGCCGAAGAAAGCGCCGGTGCAGGCTGAAAGCGGTCTGCCAGGGTCACCGGGCCGCGGTCCCACCGGAAAACCGCTGATAGATTCAGGCCACATGTCTCGAATAACCCTTGGTCCGGGAGCGAAGGGAACTCCGGACGCCACGGCCGACCTTCCGATTCCGGCTGACGCCTGGGATGAGGCGAACGCCGGTAGTTTCCGCCGGCTCTGGCTCGGGTCGGCGTCCCACGCGCCCGTTCTGGGAGGGGGCCTGGCCCTGCTCTGCGCGGTCTCCGTGGGCCTCGGCTGGGCGACCGGGTCGGAGCCGCTTCAGGGCGCCTACTTCGAACTCCCCCCGATCACCGGCTGGACGGCCATCCTGATCGGCCTGCTCGGGGCGGCGATAGTCCTTTCGCGCTCCGGTGCGAACGGACGGGCACGTCACCGGCGGGCCGCCAAGCTCGTGGTCCTGGCCGCCATCGCCGGGGCCACGGTCCTCCTCGTCAACGAGGTCAGCGACCGCCTGCTGTTCGACTGGGCGGCGGACGGGGCCTGGCAGCAGCCGATATCGGGTCCGGTCGTGATGATCCTTCTGCTCTCGGTCGGGGTGCTGATGATCGATGCGGGCGGGCCGCGGTACCGCTGGAACGACTTCCTCAACCCGCTGATCGCGGGCGCGTTGATGGTCGGGCTGCTGGCCTTCGGCTATCAGGTGGACCTGGGCATCGGGCGGATGGACCCCGCTTTCAGCCTGACGATCATGCTGGTCACGGTCGCCGCGTACCTCGGCTACTTCTTCCTGCGGCCGGATCGCGGGATCGCCGGATTCATGCTCGCGACCGGACCCGGCCCGGCCATGGCCCGCTTCCTGGTCCCGACCGTGATGCTGCTGCCGGTCCTGATCTCGACCTCGTCGCTGTGCGAGCCCCTGGTCGGGGACCGGCTGGCCGAGGGCCTGGGCGACATCGTGATGCTCGGTCTGCTGCTGCTGGTCGTTACCGGGACTTCGCGCAGGCTCCAGCGGTTCTACCGGGCATGGCAGATCGCCGAGGCCGGCCGGGCCGAACGGGCGGCCGTCCTCAGCTCGATGAGCGACGGCGTGGCGATGCTGCGGGACGAAGACCAGGAGATCATCCTGACCAACCCCCAGTTCGATCTGATGTACGGCTATGGCCCCGGCGAGCTGATCGGGCGC
Source organism: Solirubrobacterales bacterium (assembly GCA_020438295.1). Taxonomy (GTDB): domain Bacteria; phylum Actinomycetota; class Thermoleophilia; order Solirubrobacterales; family 70-9; genus 67-14. The sequence goes on along the minus strand of JAGQUV010000001.1, from coordinate 51,253 downwards.
CACGTCTCATGCCTGTACCCGGCAGACCTCGACCCCGAAGAAAAGGCGGAGTGGGTCAGGCTCGAAAGGGAGCTCAAGAGAACCGGGCAGGTCGCATTCGAGGGACGCTCGGTCGGCCGGGACGGAGCGACGATCTGGGCGCGGAGCAAGGTCTCGGTGGCGGACCACCCCGAGCACGGCCCGGTCCGCATCATTGTGGTCGGTGACATCACGGCCGAGCACCGGGCAAAGGAGGCGGGGGCCCGGGCGCTCGACCGGTTCCGACAGGTCTTCGAGCAGAGCCCGATCGGGATCTGCCTGGTCAGGCCCGACGGGACTTTCGAGCGGGTCAACTCCGCCTACGAGAGGATCACCGGGTACACCGCCGGCGAGCTCGAAGGCATCCCGTTCACCGAGATCACCCACGCGGATGACCTGGAAGAGGACCGGCGGCTGGTCAGGTCGCTGTTCAAAGGCGAAATCGACCGGTACAGCCTCGAGAAGCGCAATATCAGGAAGGATGGCGACGTGGTCTGGGTCGACCTCACCGTGGCCCGCCTCAGCGAGGTCGCCGGAGACGATCCGCGGGCCCTCTACATGGTCGAGGACATAACCGAGCGGCACCAGTTCCACCAGCGTCTTCAGCACATGGTCGATCACGATGCCCTGAGTGGGCTGTTCGGCCGGCGTCGATTCAGGGAGGAGCTGGCTTCGGCCCTGGCCGGCCCTGCCGATTCGCAGGTCGCCCTGCTGAGCCTCGATCTTGACAACCTCAAGTTCGTCAATGACAGCTTCGGACACACGGTCGGCGATCAGCTGATCGTCCGTGCCGCCGAAGTGCTCAGGGCTCACGTCAACGGGGCCGGGATCCTGGCCCGGCCCGGTGGCGACGAGTTCGCGGTGCTGCTTCCGGGGCTGGACGGAGAAGCCGCCCGGCTGCTGGCCGAGGGCCTGGCCGAGGCGATCTCGGCCGAAGTCAGGGTCGGCGTGGCCGACCGCACGGTCCGGCTCACGGTGAGCATCGGGATTGCCACCGCCCAGACCGGTGAAGACGCGTCGACCGAACAGATCCTGATGGAGGCCGATACCGCGATGTACGACGCCAAGGCTTCGGGCAGGAACTGCGTGCGCCTGTACGACCGTACCGGCGACCCCGGCATGGCGAAGTCGATCGATTGGCACAGCCGGATCGGGCGGGCGCTCGAATCAGGGGGCTTCCGGCTCTACGCCCAGCCGATCGTCAGCCTGGAAGGAAGTGGCCCGGCCTTCTTCGAGCTGCTGATCAGAATGCGTGACGACGATGAATCGATCGTCCAGCCCGGCACCTTCCTGCCGATCGCCGAGCGGCACGACCTGATCCAGGACATCGATCAGTGGGTGATAAGCAGCGCGATCAAGTCGCTGGCCGGTTTCGACCTGGGCGGCGACGACCTCAAGTTCAGCGTCAACCTGTCGGGCCGGTCGGTCGGCGATCCGCGACTGCCGGACTTCATCGCCACCGAACTCGACCGATACCGGGTGGACCCGGGGAGCCTGGTATTCGAGATAACCGAGACCGGCGCGATCAGCGACATGACCGGCGCCCGGAAGCTGGCCGAAGAGCTCGGCCAGCTCGGCTGCAGCATGGCGCTCGACGATTTCGGGACCGGTTTCGCGTCGTTCTACAACCTCAAGCACATCGACTGCGACTACCTGAAGATCGACGGGGAGTTCGTCCACGATCTCGCGACCGAGCGGGACAACCGGCTGCTGGTCAGGTCGTTGGTCTACGCGGCGCGCGCGATGGGCAAGCTGACCGTGGCCGAAGGTGTCGAGGACGGCGACTCGCTGGAGCTGCTCAGGCAGTTCGGCGTCGACTTCGCCCAGGGCTACTATCTCGGCACACCCAAGCCGCTGGCGATGATCGTTCTCGACCCGCGGCTCGGCGTCGGCCCGGCCGAGGTCTGATCCCGGTCGGGACCCGGCATCCTGACCGGTCCGGGCTCAGGTCGGGGGAGCATTCGAGCCGGACCCGCCGCCATCGCCGTCGAGCCGCCTCCGGATCGGCTTGAAAACGGCCTCACCGATGATCAGCGCGATGATCGCCCCGATCATCGAGGCGAGCACCACCACAATCACCTGCTTCGCACCGTCTTCGAACGCGAAGCCGGCCGTGGTCAGGGCCGGACACTTCCGGCCGGCGGGGCAGTCCCAGATCCAGCTGTCGTTGCGATAGCCGTCGGGGGCCGGGATCGACTCGACCGTGTCGACCTGCATGTAGTCGGCCATCTGGAGCTCCACCCGGACCGGCCCGTCGGCTCCGGCCACGGTGGGCAGCGCTATATAGCAGGAGAGCAGTCCCCGCTTCGAGCTCGGGTCGTCCAGCTCGAGCTCGCCGACTCCGTTGCTGCCGAGCTCGATCGGGCGGATACCGCCCTGGTCGGAATAGAGCTCCGCCCGCCCGGCCGAACGGGCCCCCGAACCGGAACCGTGCGGCGGGTCGACCCGCAGCTGGAGGTCGGCCGATGACCAGCAGTCCTCGACGTTGAGTCGTACGGTCGTCCGGCCGGCCGGCCCGTCGATCCGGATCGACGGGGTCGTGTCGGTCTGTGGCCGGTAGGTGTTAAGGGTCAAGAACGCACCCAGGATCGCGAGCGCGGCCAGGCCGACCCCGGCCGCGACCGCGGCCCGTCCGAGCAGGTATCGCCACAGGTGTTTCATCCGGGCCGGCCGCGGCAGGTTCCGGTGCCTTCGCCAGCGCAGCGTGACCAGCCCGATCGAGACCAGGATCAGGAAAGTGAAGAGGGCGACCGCCAGGCCGAACTCGATTGCCTCGCCGAAGCTGTCCACCGTGGTCGCACCCTACCGGCGGCTCCAGACACGGATTCCACGGTTTGCGTAGGCTTCTGCCGTACTCTCGTCATCAAACGGAGGAGAAAAGTGTCCCGGTACCGCTTCGTGCTGCTGCTGATCTGTGTGTTCGCCCTGGCCCTGATCGCCGGATGCAGTAGCGACGATTCGTCCAGCGACGAACAGGCCGCGGTGGAGACCAAGTGCGACTACGCCGATCTCCAGGTCTACAAGGACGGCTACCTGACCATCGCCACCGACAGCCCGGCCTACCCTCCGTACTTCGAAGACAACGATCCATCCAACGGCAAGGGCTTCGAGGGAGCGCTCGCCTACGCGATCGCCGACCAGATGGGCTTCGAAAAGTCGGGCGTAGAGTGGACTAAGGTGCCGTTCAACGCCTCGTACGCCCCGGGTCCGAAGAAGTTCGACTTCGACCTCAACCAGATCTCGATCACCCCGGCCCGTGAGAAGGTGGTCGACTTCTCGGTTCCGTACTACACCGCGAGCCAGGGGGTCCTGGTCGGCAAGGGCTCCGACCTGGAAGGGATCACCAGCATCGATCAGCTCAAGGACGCGGTGATCGGCGTTCAGATCGGGACCACCAGCCTCGACGCGGTCAACGACGAGATCCAGCCCGATACTGCCCCGAAGGTGTTCGACAACTCGAACGACGTGGTCAGCGCACTCAAACAGGGCCAGGTCGACGCGATCGTGGTCGACCTGCCCCAGGCGATCTATCTGCGCGACGCGGTCGTCTCCGGTTCCAGTGTGGTCGGCCAGTTCGACGCGCCCGGCGGCGACCAGTGGGGTGCCCTGCTGGCCAAGGGCTCCGAGATGACGCCCTGCGTCAGCCAGGCGATCGACGAACTGAAGGCGGACGGCACGCTTGAACAGATCACCGACCGGTGGATGAGCGAAGCGGCCAACGCTCCCAAGCTCAACTAGACGGAGCCGATCGCAACGTCTTCTGCCGGATCCGCAGTCGCCGAGAGGGGCGATCGCCGGGCCGCCCGTGAGCGGGCCCGGCGGGCCAAGTCGCGGCGTGGCCAGGCGATCGCCGCGCTCTCGTCGGTCGTGGTTATCGGCGGGCTGGCCGCCCTGATCTTCACCAGTACGGGCTGGCCCGACGTCAAGGAGACCTTCTTTTCCGCCCAGGCCTTCCGCACCTCGTTCCCCGACATACTCGACGGATTCTGGCTGGACGTGAAGATGTTTCTCGCGGTCGAGGTGATCGTGCTGATCCTCGGCCTGGTCATCGCGCTGATCCGGACCAGCCGGCTGCCGGCGCTGTTCCCGATCCGCTTGCTGGCGGCGGTCTACTGCGACCTCTTCAGGGGGGTGCCGGTGATCCTGCTGGTCTACCTGTTCGGCTTCGGGATCCCGGCCCTGCAGCTGGCCGGGGTACCGACCGACCCGATCATCCTGGCCTGCTTCGCCCTTTCGCTGGCTTACAGTGCTTACGTGGCCGAGGTCTACCGGGCCGGCATCGCCTCGGTCCACCAGGCCCAGACGGACGCCGCGCTGGCGACCGGTCTGACCCCGCTACAGGCACTGCGCTTCGTGGTCCTGCCCCAGGCGATCAGACGGGTCCGGCCACCGCTGCTGAATGACTTCATCTCGCTGCAGAAAGACGTTGCCCTGGTTTCGGTACTCGGAATCCAGGAGGCTTTCCGGATCGCCCAGATCGATTCCCAGTCGACCTTCAACTACACGCCGCTGATCGCAGCGGCCCTGCTCTACCTGGCGGTGACCATCCCGATGGCTCGCGTCCTCGACCACATAACGGCCCGCGGCGAGGTCAACGCATGAGTGCACCGGTCCTGGAGATCACCGGGGTGACCAAGTCGTTCGGCGACCGGCCGGTTCTGGACGGGATAGACCTCGCGGTCGACGAGCATCAAGCGGTCGCCCTGATCGGGGCCTCGGGCTCGGGCAAGTCGACCCTGCTGCGCTGCATCGACCTGCTGGTCGAGATCGATGACGGCGACATCTTCCTCGACGGCGAGGTGATCACCGACCCGTCGGTCGATCCGGTCGCGGTACGCCGCCGGCTCGGTTTCGTGTTCCAGGCCTTCAACCTGTTTCCCCACATGACGGCGCTCGAGAACGTGGTCCTCGGCGCGGTCCGGGCCCAGAAGGTCGGCCGGCCCGAGGCCGGCGAGCGGGGCCGGGACCTGCTCCAGCGGTTCGGGCTGGCCGGGCGTGAGGACGACCGGCCCGACCAGCTGTCAGGGGGCCAGCAGCAGCGGGTGGCACTCGCCCGGGCGTTCGCCGGCCGTCCCCGTGCCCTGTTGCTGGACGAGGTGACGAGTGCGCTCGACCCGGAACTGGTCGGGGAGGTCCTCGAGGTCGTCCGCGACCTGAAACAGGAGGGCGTGACGATGATCATCGCCACCCACGAGATGAGCTTTGCCCGCGAGGTTGCCGATACGGTCGCTTTCCTGGACCAGGGGAGGATCGTCGAGCGGGACACCCCGGACCGGGTCCTCGACGACCCCCAGCAACCCGAAACCCGTCAGTTCCTGCGCCGACTGCTCGAGGCCGGCCGCGTCTGACCTAGCTCTTCTTACCGGACTTCCGGGCTTTCCGGATGCACTTCTTCTTCTGCTTCCTGTCCCGCTTCAGGGCCCTGTGGTTGCCTCGGTGGCGTTTCCGCTTCTTGTTGTAGGCCTTCTTGCACTGCCTGATCTTCTGTTTGACCGACTTTCGGAACTTCGGCACCTTCACCCTGGTCAGCGACGACCAGTTGCCGGCCGCATCCCGTGACCGGAAGGCGACGTACAGCTTGCGCTTCTTTGCCACCTTGAGCCGGATCGACTGCTTCCTGGCCGGCTCGGCCGGTCTGGGCGCCTTGACCCTGGACGTCCGGTCCAACTTGTTCAGCTTGATCGGCTTCTTCGAGCGGTAGATCTGGTAGCCGACCGCCTTTCCGTTGCTGACCCCGTTGTCGCCGGGGGCCCGCCAGGTCAGCTTCGCCTTCTTCCGCTTGCGGTTGATCGCGGCCTTGATCCCGGCCGGGGGGCGGGTGTCGTTGCCGTAGCGGCCCGAGTTGTGCTCGTCGTGGCGGAAGCTCCACCACTGATCGTTGTCAGCGGGGTCGCCCCCGACCTCCCAGACGAACAGGTAGCCCTCGCGGGTGCCGAACGCGAGTCGCTGCCGGCCGTCCAGCCCGGGGTCGCCTATCGTTCCGCCGAACGAGGTCCACTGGCCGGTCCACTTGGGAAAGCCGGGCGCCTCTTCGCCGTTGGCGTCCCTGGCGTGGATCCAGTATGAATCGTTCGCGGCGATCATCGACTGGCTGCCGCCGTCGCTCAGGCTGGCGACCAGGGGGGAGGTGAAGAACGGGAAGCCGTCCTGGTCGACCGGGAAGGCCGGCAAGGCCTTTCCGTCGCGAACATCCCAGGCCTGGTCGAAGGTGTGGATCAGGGCCGCTCTGCCCGCGGTTCCCAGGGCCGAGCTGATCGTGATCGCACCGGTGACCGCCTGCATGTAGTCGGGCGCGCCGTCTCCGCTCAGATCCCCAAGCGCCGCCTGGCTGGTGACCCCGACCGTGAACGGATCGGCTCCGTAGTAGGGGGGGATCCCGGCACAGGTTGGCGTGAGGCAGCTCCCGGCGAGCACCTTCTCGGTCGAACCGTCCGCGTTCAGCACAACCGGGAACCCGGCAACCGGGGTGATCCCCAGCTGGAGCCGGCCGGACCCGTCGAAGTCGGCGATCGACGGCGAATTCGCTCCGCCCTGGACGAAGTCGATCGACTCGGAATAGCAGCCGCCGGTGCTGGTCATCGGCGCCGGCCAGCCGGTCATGAACGGTCCGCCGGAGTGGTTGTTGCCGTCCGAGTGGATCCCGTAGGCGAATGTATGGTTGGACTGTTCGTCGCACTCGAACCCGGGGACGAAGACCTGGTCTGTCCCGGTCCCCAGCAGGTCTCCGACCGCCGGGGTGACCATCAGCTTGGGGTCCCGGATCAGCTTGTCCGGCGGGATCGTCTCGCGGACCGAATCCGGCAGGGTCACCCGGACCGGCCAGCCGGGGACCGGCTTGCCGTCGGGACGGAAGGCGTAGACCTGGCCATCGAACGACGACATCAGGATGCTCAACTTCCCGTCGCCGGTCAGATTGCCGAGTGCCGGCGCCGACCAGTTGCCACGCACCGGGCTTCGGGCGCCGTCTTCGGATTCCATCGGGGTCGGTACCGGCAGGGTCGCGTACGAGTCGTCGGGCCGGGCCGGGAAGCCCTGGAGCAGCTTGCCGGAACCGTTCCAGGCATAGACCCAGCCGCTGGCGGTAGAAGCGACTATGACCTGGCTGCCGTTGCCGCGGAGGTCCCCGACCGCGATGCCGCTGACCGGGTCGCGGGCCTCCCGCAGGGCCCGCACGCTCTGGTAGGCCTTCGAATCGAAGTTCTGGGCGGAGTCGGGATCGACGTACCGAAGCTGACGGGTCTTCACCGGGAAGCCGTCGATCTGCTTGCCGGCCGGGTCGAGCGCATTGACCGTGCCGTCGTAGGTGCCGTAGATCAGCTCGAGCCGGCGCTTCCCGGTCAGGTCGACCCACGACGGCGCGGCACTGATCTCGGTGCCGATCGGTTTCGGGTAGCCGTCGGCCAGCTGGGGATCGGTCCGGGTACCGATCGAGCGCCTGTCCTCGCCCTTGAGACCGTTCCCGTCCCTGGCCCGGAGCCGGAGCGTGACCGTGTACTGCTCGGGGCCTTCGGGCGGCAGCGGGTCGGCCGGGTCCTTGGCCGCATACTGGGCCGGGATCCGGCTCAGGTCGAGGGTTCCCAACACTCCGGCCTTGCCGGCTTTGCCGGTCGAGATCGTCCTGAAATCGGAATCGGCGGGATCGGCACCGAGCGCCCACTCGAGGGTCCAGTCGATCCCCTGGGAGCCCCAGGCCGACGGTGCGACCGAGCCCTTGACCTGGATCTCGCCGCCGTCGGACGGGTCGACGTAGCGGTACCACTCGGGAGACTCGATCACCGCGCTCGGCGGCACCCTGCCGTCCAGGATCAACCTGGTCGCCTTGCCGATGTTGGGGCGGCCGTACCCGTACTGGGTCGACCAGTTGCTGTGGGTGGCGTCGGTCTTCGAGTCGGGGTTGCCCGGCCACTGGTTGGGCACGGTCGGGTGATCGACCTGGGTGACAACCGGGCTGGCCGTGTTGATCAGGACCTGCTTGACCTCGTTCGGGGTGAGGGTCCGCCGGTACTTCCCGGCGTCGACCGCGTCCATTGCCGCCGACTGCACCATGCCCAGGTAGGCGGCCTGGAACGGGGTCGATCCCGAGGTGGTCTTCTCGCCCCCTGAGAAAACCGAGTGGGTCCCGTAGCTGGTCACGTTCGAGCGGGCCCTGAAGCTGCGGACGTTGCTGCCGTCGACGTTGGCGATCACCGAGTTACCTGGGAATACCTGCTCATAGAGGTGACCGTCGGTGTGGTCCATCGAGTCGAAGTCGTTCGAGTCGAACGAGAGCAGCACGTCGTTGTCGACCGCATACTCGACCGCTTCGGCCGCGGCGCTCGAGTAGCTGTACGAGACGACCACCGACGAGACCACCCGGGCACCGGCGTCGACCGCATAGGTCAGGGCGGGAGTCCAGTTGTCGGTCTTGCCTACCGCCTCGGCGTTGGCCTTGACCGGCAGTACCCGGCATTCGCGGCAGACCCCGACGTCCCCGTAGTTGTTGTCGGCCTCGGCGCCGATCAGGCTGATCAGGCTGGATGCGTGGCCGTACCCCGGGTCCTCGGTCTGGGGGTCGTTGTTGTTGCGATAGGTGTTCCAGCCGGAAACGTCGTTCGGGTAGCCGTTGCCGTCGTTGTCGATCCGGCCGCCGGCCGGGCAGGAGCTGACCCGCGAGTTCTCGATCCGGCAGTGGCCGAACACCGCGATCAGGTCCTCCGGTGACAGGTAAGGGGTACGCGACCCGCCGATGTTCACCTCGTGCAGGTACTCGTGCCGCCCGTTGCTGACGCAGCCCCGGACGGTTCCCTCCTCTTCGGTCGAGAACTGGGGCGAGCCACCCTGGCATTTCGGGTTCACCCGAGGGTCCCGGGCGTAGTCGCGGATGTCGAACCGGCCGTTGCCGTCGAAGTCGTGCCGGCCGAGGTCGTTCCCGTCCCATCCCTGCGGATAGGGCAGCTCGCCGGGGTTGATGTAGATCGAGTTGAGGCCGTCCTTGATCGAGTTCTGGCTGTAGTTGACGCCGCCCTCTATGTAGGCGATCAGCATCTCGTCCCGTCCCAGGTTGCCCTGTGCCCAGGCACCGGTCATGTTGATGCCGGACGAGCCTTCCGGGTCGGTCGCGTTGCGGGCCCAGCAGGGCAGGCCGCCGTCCGGCCGGGGCTGGTCGAACGTGACGCCGCCCGGCGCCTTGCAGAGGCCGTCCATCGGGCCGTACAGGTTCCACTGTTCGTGGTTGGTGCAGCCGGAAACCGGGTCCTGGAGCTCGCAGGCAGCGAAGCCGGGATCGTTGGGCCACTCGGCCTGGGGGAGGACCGGGCCTGCCGGCAGCTCGGGGGCCGGGTCGGCCGTTGCCGTACCGGCAGCGGCCGCGAGCGCCACCGCGACGACTAGTACGAATCCCGGAATACGTTTCAAGTTCAATCCATTCCCCGCTCGATCGGCCGTCGTGGCGGTTTCCGACGGTTTCCCTGCCCCGAGATTACCAGTGCTACTCCGGTGAGGCCGGTATCTCTGCGGCGTAGGTGGCGGCCGCTTCGTGCTGCTGGTCCGGCCGGGCCGGGTCGATGTAGAAGACCGCGGTCCTGCCCAGCCGGTCGTGGAAGCCGCGACGGTCGATCCGGACCAGGACCCCCAGGAAGCCCAGGCAGAAGGGGATCGCGGCCAGCCAGAACCCGATCAGCCGCCGGAACGCCAGCCGGATGCCGATCTCCGGGCTGCCCCGGTGCTCGATCCTGATGTCGAGGAAGCGCATCCCCGGCGTCTGGCCCGAAAGCGCCCAGAAGGTGATCAGGTAGAGCGACGAGATCAGGAACCAGGTGGCGGCCCCCAGGGCGAGCAGCTGGTTCCCGGCGCTGGCGAAGCTGGCTCCGAAGACCGAGGCCACGAGTCCGAGCAGCGCCGCGGTCGTGACCAGGACCAGGTTGATGATCAGCGCGTCGAGGCCGATCCCCAGGGCCCGGGTGAAAAGGCCGACCCGATCGGTCGGAGTCGTGCGCCGGGGGCGGAACAGGATCCGGCGGGCGATCCGCTCGCCGATGAAGTCGATGATCCGGGTCACCCTTGCGACCTGACGACCGATGTCGTCGAGCAGCCCGATCCCTTGCGATGCGATCGCCGCCCTCACCTCGGGCGACTCGGCGATCCGCTCGATCAGCCGCTGGGTCTCCTCGCTGTCCAGCAGGCGGGCCCAGACCCGGTCGACCATCTCGCTGTCGATCGCCTCGACCAGCGCCCTTTCCACCGATTCGCTCTGCAGCGCGTCCCGTGCGGCCTGTTCGATCACCGGCCCGTTGAGGATCCGGGCGATCGCCCGCTCGGTCGCTTCGCTCTCGATCGCCTTCACCAGAGCGTCTTCGACGGCGTTTTCCACCGCTCGGTCGACCCCGGTCGCGCCGGCCACCCGTTGGGCTCCCCGGGTCCCGCCCGAGACCAGCCGCTCGGCCAGCGTCTTCGACCCGTCGTCGACCGCCGGGCCGCCGTTGGCCTGCTCGGACTCGGGCAGATCGCGGGTTGGCCGGTCTCCGGGATCGGGGTCGGTGTCCACGGCCCAACCCTACCGCCGGTCGGCGATCCGCCGTGACCGCGGGATGGTCGCCCCCGGTGCTCCCCGCTCAGCCCGGCGAGCGGAACCCGGCCGCGGCGGCCTGCACCGCTTCGAGTGTGGCCCGGTCGAGGGCGATCGGCCGGAGCCTGGCCCGATGCCCGAATTGGGCGAGGATCGCTCCTTCCACGTCCTCGAGGCCGGTGCCCGGGAGCTCGTCGGCGACCGCCCCGACCGTCTCGGGGTTCCAGTCGAGTTCGAGCGCCCGGTATACCGGTTCCAGCACCGCCCCGATCCGGTCGCCGCCCGATACGACGATCACGAAGCCGAGGTGTGCGGCACCGCTGATCAGCCGCTGCCCGATCCCGGCCAGCTTGGTCTCGCCCCTGGCATTGATGCTGTAGGCGCCGGGGCAGTACTCGCCGGGCACCTCACCGGTGCGGGCGTCGATCCCCAGCTCGGCCAGAGCCTGCCGGAGCAGTCCGGCCGCCCATTCGAAACGCTCCCCTGTCCGTCTCCCCGGATCGGGGTCGGGAGTGGTCACGGTCAGGCTGAGCGTCCCCTCGCAGTAGGCCGCGGCCCGGCCTCCGGCGAGCCGTTCCATCGCTGCGAAGCCGCAGTTCCTGGCCGCGGCCACGGCCTTGGTGTAGCCACGGCTCCTGGTGTCCCGCCGGCCGAACGCGACCACCCGCCCGGGCCGGCTCAGCCTGATCGTCGGAGCCCGCCGTCCATCGGCGACCTGGTCGAGCAGGATCCGCGAAAGCGCCGGACCGGCCTCCGGACGATCGGGGAACGCCTCTCGTATCAGCTCGAACTCGGAATGCATAGGTTCTATGTGTGTGATATTAGTAATTGCTAATAAATGATCGAAACATTGAACATAAGTGGACGATTGGCAGCGGGCGTGGTTCTGGGCCTGATCGTCGTCGCCATTATCGCCGGGAATCTCCTGATCTCACGGTCGACCGGTGCGCCGGCCGGGAACCCGGATTCCGGGAAGGCCGGTTCCCCGGGTCTCGAGGTCGACCGCGACGGTGTCCGGGCGGATAGGCCCGGTTCCGGACTGCGGCCGGTCGCGCTCGATCCGGAGGGCCATCTGCGCCGCCACCGGGCCGCGGTCGCCGAGGCCCGGGCCAGGCGTCTGGCCCAAAAGAAGAAGCAGGCGGCGAGGTTCAGCGATCTGCCGGGCGGCGTCTCCCTGGCCACCCTGAACGCGATCGCGAGCTGCGAGTCCGGCGGGAATCCCCGGGCGGTCTCGTCGACCGGCCTCTACTTCGGCAAGTACCAGTTCCACACCAGCACCTGGGCCGCGGTCGGCGGCCAGGGCAATCCGGCCGAGGCCTCGGAGGCCGAACAGGACTACCGGGCGGCGCTCCTCTACGCGCAGTCCGGGCCCGGCCAGTGGCCGGTCTGCGGGCAGTGATCTAGGATTACCCCCACTTGCTTCTGGGGGTAATCGAAATATCGCTCCGCTCCACCCGGGTCAGCGCGGCCGATGTGGGTACCGAGACGTCGTCGCGGCTGCTCGCCCGTGAACACGCCATAGCCGCCCGGCAGGAGAACATCGAGCGCCTGACCTCGCTGTTGATGGCCGAGGTCGAGATGCTGAGGGACCTGGGGGCGTCCGGGATCGAGGTGACCGCCTCACCCGAGCTAAGGGGAACCCGCCTGATCCGCTTGCTCGACCGGGTCTCGTCTGCGGTCGGATCGGGCAGCATCAGGATCCCCTCCCGGCGCGAGATCGCCGCCGCTGCGTTCCTCGGGGCCACGGTCGCGGCCGAGGCCCGAGATGACGAACAGGTCACCGTGGCCAGGGTCGGTGAGGCCGGAGTCGAGGTCGCGTCGGGTACGGCCGGACGGGTACCGGGCTGGTTCGGTTCGAGGCCGGTCGGGACGACCGCGATCGCGCGTAAGGCCAGGTTCTCGAATCCGCCACGGCAGGACCAGGTCGAGGCGGCGTTGACCGGCGCGACCCGCGCGCTCGGGACGCTGATCGCGCCGCCTGGCGAGCGCGCCATTGTGGTTTCCTCCCGGGCAGAACAGGTAGCGAACCTGTGCGGTCCGCGGATCGGGCCGGGCGAGGTCCGGACGGGGCTCGAGTCGATCCGGGAACTTCGTACCGAAGATCTCGCCGCCCGTTTCGGGATCGGTCCGGCCGAGGCCCGGGGGCTGATCCCCGCCATGGTCGTTCACGGTGCGCTCTCGGAGGCGTTCGGGCAGCCGGTCGAGCCGCTCGCCGGAGACCCGGTAGCCGGCCGAAGGTGGCTGGCCGAGGCCGACCGGGTGTTCGCCGGGCGTCGACCGGGATGAGCCAGGAACGCGAAGTACCGGCGGCCGTCCCGCAGGAACAGACCGGTCGCGCCGCGATCGCCTCGGTTTCGGTCAAGGCCCCTACCCGGGGCAACCGCAAGCTGGAGAGCTTCCTCGACGCGATCAACCGGGACGATCAGGTCCGGGCCTGGTGGTACATGGCGCAGGTCCACGCCGAGCGGCTCGGGATGTCGGACCATTCCTGGGTTCACATGCAGATCGTGCTCAACATCGCACTGCGACTGACCCGGCTACTGGTCAAAGGCGGGGTCCGGCCGGCGATGGTCACCGACCACGGGATGAGTGAGCGCGACGCCGAGGTCGTGGTCGCCGGCGGTGCCCTGCTCCACGACGTGGGAATGTCGATCCACCGGGCCGATCACGAGGCCTACAGCCTGTTCCTGGCCAACGGCGCACTGGGCCGCCTGCTGGAAGACATCTACCCGGAGCCGGAGCGCTCGATCGTCGCCTCGGAGATTCTGCACGCGATCATCGGCCACCGCCGTCGCGGCCAGCCGTACACGGTCGAAGCCGGGATCGTGCGGGTCGCCGACGCGCTCGACATGGCCGAGGGGAGAACCCGTATCCCGCTCGAGGCCGGCCAGGAGGGAATCCACTCGATCTCGGCCGCGGCGATCGACAACGTCCGGATCTCGGCCGGCGAAAGCAGGCCGGTCAGGATCGAGATCGACCTGAACAACTCGGCCGGGATCTTCCAGGTCGACGATCTGCTGGCGACCAAGATCCGCGACACGCCGCTGGCCGGGAACGTGGAAGTCGTGGCCGAGGTCAGGGGCGAGAGCGAAAAGCGGCTGCTGTCCGGTTTTCGGCTGTCGGACTGATGTCCGATAGCCGCAAGACCGGACTCGTCCTGCTGCCGGAACAGGCGGAGCATGACACCGGCGACCACCCCGAGAACGGCCGGCGGATCCCGGCCGTCCTCGAGCATCTCCGCCAGGCGCCCGAATGGTCACGGCTCGCCCTGCTCGAGTCCCGCCGGGCCCGGCCCGAAGACATCATCCGCGTGCATACCCCGGAACACTTCGAGCTGATCGAGAGCCGGTCCGCAGCCGGCCCGTCGTGGATCGACGGTGATACGCCGGTCAGCACCGGCAGCTTCGAGGTGGCGTTGAGAGCCGCGGGCGGGGCGCTGGTCGGGATCGATTCGCTGCTGGGCGACTCCGCTTCCCGGCCCGACAGCCTGTTCGCGCTGATCCGCCCGCCGGGACATCACGCGACGCCGGGGCGGGCGATGGGATTCTGCCTGTTCAACAACGCAGCGATCGCGGCCCGCTATGCGCAGGAGTGCCACGGGGTGGAACGGGTGGCGATCCTGGACTGGGACGTGCACCACGGCAACGGCACCCAGGACGCCTTCTGGGACGACCCCTCGGTCATGGTGGTCTCGCTGCACCAGTGGCCGCTGTATCCCGGAACAGGCTGGCTGGTCGAAACCGGTGCCGGGGAAGGCGAGGGCACGACGGTCAACCTGCCGATGCCGCCGGGCTGTGGCGACCGCGAGTATCTGGAGGCCATGGTCGCCGTGGTCGAGCCGACGCTGGAGGCGTTCGATCCCGGACTGCTGATCGTCTCGGCCGGCCAGGATGGCCACGTTGCCGACCCGCTTTCCGACGAGGCGATCACCGCGGCCGGGTACAACCGGCTGGCCGCAAGGTCGGCCTCGCTGGCCCGGCGCTTGGGGATCGGACTGCTTGCTGTTCACGAAGGTGGCTACAACCTGGCCACCCTGCCCGGGCTCGACCGGGCGATCCTGGCCGGCTTCGGCGACTACCCCGCCGAACTCGACGAACCGGAAGCCGGCCGCGCCAGGCTGAGCGGGTCCGATCCCGGCTGGGACGAGCGACGGCGAGAGATCGTGGCCGCGCAGCGGCCCTACCGGCAACTCGGCTGAGTCAGGAGTTGAACCGGTCCAGGTCGTGCCGGCGCTGTTCCTTCTTTGCGTCGAGTCGTCCCTGGATCAGCGAGAGCACGGTGACCACCACGGCAAAGAACGCGATCACCGCGAAACAGAAGTAGGTGATGTACACGTCGTCGATCCGCCCGGCGGTGCCTTCGCCGTCGGCGCCGAGCGCCACGGGAGAGAGAATCAGGGCCGAGAGGGCGGCCAGCGTGGCGGCCACCGGAACGGCAATTCGACGATTCACGATCACGAACTGAAATCTAGCGCAACCGTCCCGGGCAAGCCGACCGCCCGACCATTTCCGGGAAAAGCCGGTAGGAGCGCCAGAGCGGGAGCGACCTTGTTAAGGGCTTGTGAAAATTTGCCCGGTGGCAACCACTCCGACCTGATTTGTCCCTACACTTTTCCCAGATGAACCAGGAAAGGGCATCGCTGCGGGTCGCGGTGATCGACAACGACTCGAGTTTCGTGCAGGTTCTGGTCAACCGGATGGACACGGCCGGTTGGCGTCACCGCGTCCTGGCCTCGGCCGTCCCCCCCGACGAGCTGGTTTCGATGAAGGTCAACGCGGTACTGGTCGACCTTCGGGTCATGGCCGACGAAGGCTGGTCCTATCTCGAGAAGATCTGCGGGCTGATGCCCGACCTCGGGGTCGTCGTCTGCACTTCTGGTGCGACCGTGTCCCAGCGTGTACGCGGCTTGAGGATGGGGGCCGACGACTGGATCAACAAGCCCTGCCATCCGGAGGAAGCGATCGCCAGGATCGAAGCGGTGGCACGCAGGCGGCGCCGGCATCACGGAAACGGGGAAGCTGCACCACTGGTCGTCGGTGAGCTGGAGATCCGCGCCGACCAGTTCCAGGCTTTCGTGGCCGGTCAGAGCCTCGACCTCACTCGCCGGGAGTTCGAGCTGCTCCTGCTGCTGGGCGAGAGCGAAGGCACGGTGCTAGAGCGCGAGACCATCTACCAGAAGGTCTGGGGCTACTCGATGGCCCACGGCGACCGCTCGGTCGACGTCTTCATCCGCAAGCTACGGCACAAACTGGAGCGCCGTTCTCCCGGTTTCAGTTACATCCACACGCACTTCGGCGTTGGCTACAGATTCGCGGCCGAAACGCCGATTCCGGAGGCTGAGCCTCCGGACAAGGGCGGCCCAGACCGGGCCCAAACAACGAGTGTCGAGACACTCTCCGTCCCGGTCTAGAGCTGTTACCTGCAATCTGAACGTCCCGGAAACGGGCGTTCTGTATCCGCCGGGGGTCACAGGTTTTTCACATGCCCGACACACCTGGGTAACAAATCGCCCGGTGGGCGGTGGGAATCTGAACACCGCAAATCGATCAGCCCGAAACGGGAGCGGAACGTGCCTGATGCCGATTCCGCTACCGTGGGCATACGGCCCGGGAGGGCCTGAGGAAGCAGCAATGGAGAAAATGCGAATTCAATATCAGGATGAGCTGGACCGGCTCGAGGCCCAGACCCTCAACGGCCTCGACCTGGTGATCGGGTCGCTGGACCGGACCATGGAGGCGGTCGAGGGCAGGGACATCGAACTCGCCGAGTTCGTGATCGCCGACGACGACCAGATCGACGGTCGCTACCTCGAAATTCACCAGGGATTGATAACCCTGCTGGCCACGCAGTCACCGGTAGCCACCGACCTGCGGCTCATCTCGGCGCTCCTCCACGTGATCAAGTCGGTCGAGCGGATGGGCGACCAGTGTGTGAACGTCTGCAAGCTGATCCCGCTCACCGGTACGAACCCCCCGGCCAACAAGGAACTGATGGACAGGATCCTGCGCATGGGCAAGCAGGCCCATTCGCAGATCATCCAGGCAAAGCATGCGTTCGCAGACCGGGACGAAGCGATGGCCCAGGACCTGGTGCGGCAGGACGACCTGATCGACCGGCTGAACCGCGAGTGCTTCGCGATCGCTCTCGAAATCGGCGATGATCACGACCGTCGCGAGTGGGCGATGACCATGCTGCTCACCGCCCGGGCCCTGGAGCGGATCGGCGACAACGCGGTCGACGTCGGTGAGCAGGTGGCATTCGTGGTAACCGGGCTGTTCAGGGAGTTCGAAGACGCTTCACACCCGATCTGAGATCGGGTCGCCTTGGTGTCGGGAACCGTCCGGGACCTGCCGGACATGACCCCGGAAGGTCACGGCCTCCGATCGCGCCACCGGCCCGGGGCCGCGTCCGCGACACCTGCAATGATCGGAATGATCTGAATGCTATGCGCAGCGATTGATATCGGCTCGAACACGACTCGGATACTCGTAGCCGAGCCGGCCGGCGGGCAGCTCAAGAAGGTGATGGAACAGCGTGCCTACACCAGGATCGGCAAAGGAGTCGACCCCGGCGATCCGATCGCCGACGAAAAGATCGAAGAGGTGGGGCTGGTGGTCGCAACCCAGGTCCGCCTGGCCAGGGAGCTGGGTGCGGAGGCATTCCGGGCGGTCGCGACGGCCGCGGTCCGCGAATCTTCGAACAGCGACGAGTTCGCCTCCAGGGTGGAATCGGCATCCGGGGTACCGGTCGACGTCGTGTCCGAGGAAGAGGAGGGTCGGCTCGCGTTCATCGGCGCCACCAAGAGCCTCGGTCACCCGCTCGAGGGCCAGATCGCAGTGGTCGACGTGGGCGGCGGTTCCAGTGAGGTGGTGCTCGGTTCCGCTGCCGGCGGGATCGAATCGGTTCAGTCCTGGCCGGTCGGATCGGGGATGCTCGCCGACCAGATGATTTCGTCGGATCCGCCTTCCGCCTCGGAGATCCGGAGGATGCGGGACAGGATCGACGACCTTTTCGACGGTGTCTCTATCGGCCGGCCCAGGCAGGCCGTGGCGGTCGGTGGAAGTGCGACCTCGCTTCGCAAGATGGTCGGATCGATGCTCGAGTACGAGACTCTCGAACGGTCGATCCGGCTGCTCTGCGGCGACACCGCGGAAGAGGTGGGTCGTAAATTCGAGCTGGATCCGCAGCGGGTCCGGATCCTTCCCTCCGGCGTTCTGCTTCTCGAGAAGATCTCCGATCTGCTGGGCCAGCCGCTTCAGATCGGTAAGGGCGGAATCCGGGAGGGGATCGTGCTCGACCTCCTCAACGGGAGCGAGAACTCGCACCGGTCGGCGGCCCTGGTCTGATCCGGCCCCCGGCTGCGGTCTCGGTCCAGACCTTTTCACATCCCTTTCACACCGCGATAACACCGCGGGCCGGGCAACACGGTTTTGTTCTACCGGTGCCGTCGAGGATGTCGACGGCAACCAGAGACCCGGAGGAACGCAGATGGAAACTTCCCAGCAGGGGGACCCGGTATTGAGAGCCGGGCCGTTGGAAGTCCGGCTAGGAGACCGGACCGTTCTGGCCGACCAGCGCCCGCTGCCGCTCACCGTCCGGGAGTTCCAGATCCTCGCCGCGCTGGTCAACCGGGCCGAAAGGGTGGTCAGCAGGGAAGAGCTGTACGCAGCGGTCTGGCACGGCGAGATGAGGGATCACGACCGATCGGTCGACGTCTATGTCTCCCGGCTCAGGTCCAAGCTCGAGCGTGCGCTTCCCCACTGGGCATACATCCGGACCCACATCGGATTCGGCTACTGCTTCTCGCCCCGTCCTTCGACCGGCGAGTGGTAGTTGCTCCGTTTCGGGACGTTTACAGGGCGGTAACACGGGGCGGCCACGTTGCCTGTTCACTTCCGGTCTGTGGCCACGAAAGCTCGGCCGCTACAAACCGAACGATTGGAGAAAGCTAGTGAGAATCAAGAACTTGATGCTGGTGCTCCCGCTTTCGGCGGCGCTCGTATTCGGCGTGGCCGCCTGCAGCAGTGACAGCAGCGATGACGGGGGATCGGGCAGCGGCAGCTCCTCGTTGTCCGGCCAGATCGCCGGGGCTGGAGCCAGTTCCCAGGAGGCGGCCATGCAGGCCTGGATCGCCAACTTCCAGACCGACAACCCCGACGTCACGATCTCCTACGACCCGGTCGGCTCCGGTGGTGGTCGCGAGCAGTTCGTGGCCGGCGCCACCCCGTTCGGCGGAACGGATGCCGCGATGGAGGGCTCCGAGCTCAAGGGCGCCCAGGACCGTTGCGGCGGGGTCGACAACTACGTCGAGATCCCGGTCTACGTCTCGCCGATCGCGGTGGCGTACAACCTGGACGGCGTGGACGACCTCAACCTCACCGCCGATACGCTGGCCAAGATCATGAAGGGCGACATCACGACCTGGAACGATCAGGCGATCGCCAACGAGAACCCGGACGCGGACCTTCCTGACACCCGTATAACTCCGGTCCATCGTTCCGATGAATCCGGGACCACGGAGAACTTCGTCGGATACCTGTCCCAGGCGGCCCCCGATGTATGGGACTACCCGGTCGACGGGAACTGGCCGGTCAAGGGCGGCGAAGCCGCGCAGGGTACTTCGGGTGTGATCAGCGCGATCAAACAGGGATCGGGCACGATCGGATACGCCGACCTGAGCCAGGTGGGCGATCTCAACTCGGTCAACATCGGCGTCGGCGGGGAGTTCGTTGCGCCGTCGGCCGAGGCCGCGGCGGAGATCTTCTCCGTTTCGAAGCAGGTGGAGGGTGAGGGCAAGTATGTCTTCGCCTACGACCTGGACCGCAGCACTGTCGAGAAGGGGATCTACCCGATCTCGCTGGTCTCGTACGAGATGGCCTGCACCAAGTACGACTCCGAGAGCGACGGGACCCTGGTCCAGGCGTTCTACGACTACATTGCCAGTGAAGACGGCCAGAACGCGGCCGCCGAGGCGGCCGGATCGGCGCCGATCACGAGTGAGCTGCGCAATCAGATCCAGCCGGCGATCGATGCCATCGGATCGAACTGAGTCGAACCGTCACATAGCCGCCCGGCACGCAGTTGGCCGGGCGGCGGGCCCCGGCCCGGGCGAATCGCCGAATGGGCGAAACGCCCGGGCCGGCCGCCTCTTATCCTGACCAGACAGCCAAGCCCGCCAGATGAAACAGACCTCACCAACAGCATCAGTACCGGGCGAGCCGGCCAAACCGGGAACGCACGGGGTTGGCGACCGGATCTTCTCCGGACTGGCGATCGGTTCGGGCGTATTCATCCTGGCCCTGCTCGCCGGTGTGGCGATCTTCCTCCTGATCGAGGCCTGGCCGGCAATAACGGCATCATCCGACGAGATCCCTGGTGGCGACGGACTGGTTTCATACATCGCCCCGCTCGCATTCGGTACGGTCCTGGCGGCCACGCTGGCGATCATTCTGGCCGTCCCGATGGCGGTCGCGGTGGCGCTCTTCATCAGTCATTTCGCCCCGCGCAGGGTGGCCGACACGCTCAGCTATCTGGTCGACCTGCTGGCCGCGATTCCGAGCATCATCTACGGCCTTTGGGGGATCGCCGTGCTCGGCCCGGCCCTCGTCCCGCTGACCGAGTGGCTGGCCGACAACCTCGGCTTCATCCCGTTCTTCGAGGGTCCGGCTTCCACTACCGGAAGGACGATGCTGGTCGCCGGAGTCGTCCTGGCGGTGATGATCCTGCCGATCGTGAGCGCGGTGGCCCGCGAAGTATTCACCCAGACTCCGCGCGGGCTCCAGGAGAGCGCGCTGGCGCTGGGCGCCACCCGCTGGGAGATGATCCGCATGGTCGTGCTCCCGTTCGGCAAGTCGGCCGTGGTAGCCGGGTCGATGCTGGGCCTGGGCCGCGCCCTCGGCGAGACGATGGCGGTGACGATCATCCTCTCCGTTTCCGGGGGGGTCACGTTCAACCTGATCAGCTCGGACAATCCGTCGACGATCGCCGCCAACATCGCACTCGACTTCCCCGAGTCTTCCGGCCTGGACATCAATGTGCTGATCGCCAGCGGCCTGGTCCTGTTCGCGATCACGCTGGCGGTCAACATGCTGGCCCGGGCGGTAATCGAAAGGCAGAAGCTCGATGAATCCTGACCCGCTGATCCCGTTTCCCGAGGTGGGCGAGGCGGACAACCTGCCCGAAAGCGGTCCGACCGACAACCGGATCCCGACTTGGGGACCCTGGGTCGTCGTAGCGGGGACGGCTGCGGTACTGGGCGGCCTTCTTGCCCTGACCGCATTCAATCTCGCCCTGCTGATCTTCGGCACGGTGATCATCTCGATCTTCGGCATCTACCTGTGGGCCAGGCTGATCGAGGGTCGCCGTCAAGCCTTCGACCGGGCGGTCACCCTGGGTGTCACCTCGCTGTTCGCGCTGGCCATGATCCCGCTGGTTTCGCTGCTCTACACGGTCGTCTCCAAGGGGCTTTCGCGAATCGACGCCGAGTTCTTCACCAGTTCGATGAGGAACGTGATCGGCGAAGGTGGCGGGATCCTCCACGCGGCCATCGGCACGTTCATCATCACCGGCCTGGCCACCCTGGCTTCTGTCCCGGTCGGGATCATGGCGGCGGTCTACCTCCATGAGTACGGCAAAGGAAAGCTGAAGCGCGCACTCACCTTCTTCGTCGATGTCATGACCGGAATCCCCTCGATCGTTGCCGGACTTTTCGCATTCGCCCTGTTCGCGATCTTCTTCGGCCCCGGAATCCGTATGGGCGTGATGGGTTCGGTCGCGCTCTGCGTGCTGATGATCCCGATCGTGGTGCGCTCGACCGAGGAGATGCTGCGAATCGTGCCGGACGGACTCAGGGAGGCCTCATACGCGCTCGGCGTGTCCAAGTGGCGAACCGTCGCCAAGGTCGTGCTGCCGACCGCGATGGCCGGCATCGTGACCGGGGTCATGCTGGCCGTCGCCCGGATCATCGGCGAGACGGCACCGCTGCTGATAACTACCGGGGCGTTCTCATCGGTCAATCTGAACCCGTTCAGCGGCCGGATGGACAACCTTCCCGTCTTCACCTATAACCAGTACAAGAACCCGGGCGTCCCCCCGGAGCCGTATATCGATCGAGCCTGGGCGGCCGCCCTGGTGCTGATCGCAATCGTAATGGTGCTCTTCCTGGTGGCGCGATTCATCTCGCGGCGCTACGGGACAGAGCTCCGCCGCTAGCCCATGGAGACCAAGGAGCAACAAATGACAGCAGCCGCAGCTGATCCGGTACCGGCAAAGAACGGGCCCACGGTGAGGACGACCGGGGTGGCCAAGCGGATCGACGTCGCCGACCTCAACATCTACTACGGCGCGTTCCTTGCCGTCAAGGACGTGACCATGAGGATCCAGCCGAACAAGGTGACGGCCCTGATCGGCTCTTCGGGTTGCGGCAAGTCGACGTTCCTGCGTTCGCTCAACCGCATGCATGAGCTGATCCCGGGGGCGAGCGTCGAGGGCTCGGTCCTGCTCGATGGCCGGGACATCTACTCCCCGTCGATGGACCCGGTCAGCGTGAGGCGGCAGATCGGAATGGTCTTCCAGAGCCCGAACCCGTTCCCGACCATGTCGGTTTACGACAACACCGCCGCCGGCCTGAAACTGAACAGCAAGCGTATGAAGCGGGACCAGATGGACGCGATCGTCGAGAAGGCCCTACGCGGAGCTCACCTTTGGGACGAGGTCAAGGACCGGCTCGACAAGCCCGGGTCGGGCCTGTCCGGCGGCCAGCAGCAGCGGCTCTGCATCGCCCGGGCCACGGCGGTCGAGCCTGACGTACTGCTGATGGATGAGCCCTGCTCGGCCCTCGACCCGATCGCAACGCTGGCGATCGAGGATCTGATCGAAGAGCTCAAGCAGAAGTTCACGATCGTGATCGTCACCCACAACATGCAGCAGGCGGCCCGGGCCAGCGATATCACCGGCTTTTTCAACATCGGGCAGAGCGGTGACCCGGGGATCCTGATCGAACTCGACGAAACCGACAAGATCTTCTCCAACCCGGCCCACAAGGAAACCGAGGACTACGTCAGCGGTCGATTCGGTTGATCGAGCCGCGGCGTCGGTCCGCTTTCCGGCAGGCGAACCGGCTGCCCGGGCCGGCCGCGGCCGGCCGGCCGGCGGAGGCCGCGCCGAAACTCAGCTGCGGATATTCTCCCGGAGGATGGCAAGCGCGAAGAGCCCCGTTTTCGATTCCGAATCTGACGAAGCCGGGATGGAGCGGTTCCGCTTGGCCGGGGCGCAGGTATTTGAGCTTCGCGTCAACCGGGTGGTCGAGCTGAGTCGCGGTCTCCTCGACGTCACCGACATGGACCCGGTCGAGCAGATGTGGTTCGCCCTGCGACGGCTCAGGGCGGCTCTCGAGGTCTTCCGGCCCTGTCTCAGCAAGTCCCAGTTCAGGGCCGGCCGTGACGAAGTGAAGTTCCTGCTCGGGCCGGTGGGAGCGAGACGCGATGTCGACTGCGTCATAACATCGCTGGAGGGAATCGAAGCCGAAATGGGCCACACCGAGGGGGCCGGCATAAGGGGGGCGGTCGACCAGCTCAGGCGGGATCAGGCGGAAGCGAACCGGGAGCTGGCCCGGGCGCTGCATGGACGCCGGCTCCAGGCTTTCAGTTTTCGCTTCGAGGAACTGGTGCAGGTAGCCGCCGGGACCGACCGCCAGGTCGTTGCCGACGACTACCGCCCGGTCGAGCAGTTGCCACCGAAGACGGTGAAGCTGGTCGCCCGCAGGCTGGAGAAGCTTCGGGGAGCCGCCCCCGGCGCACTGGAACTGGAGGCGGTTGACGACCAGCGGCGGATGAGGGTGGCCGCTGAGCGGCTTCGCTACGCCTTGGAGCTGACCGGCGACGCGCTGGGCACGCAGGCCCACACCGCCAGGCGGGCGGCGCGGGCCCTCCAGGAAATCCTGACCGATACGCGGGTCTGTAACCTCGCGATTCCAGTGGCTCGCGACCAGATCAGGCAACTCGAAGTTGAAGACATCAAGACGATCCTCGAACGGGCCAGGGGGAGTCGCGAGCTTGATCCGGTCCTGGTCCAGGCGACTCCGAACCGGGGCTACTATCGAGGGCTGCAACTTTCCCTGGTGCACCTCGACGCCACCCGGCGGAGGCTTATTGATCGGGTCAAGCGCCTTTGGACCGAGCAGTCACGCCAGGGAGTCTGGGTTGCGCTCGAAACTTCGCTGGGGGTGGCGAACAAATGAAGACCCCTGAACTCGGCGACCCGTCGCTCTACTTCAACCGCGAACTCTCGTGGCTGGACTTCAACCAGCGTGTTCTCGAGCTGGCCGAAGACCCGTCGGTGCCGCTTCTGGAGCGGGTCAAGTTCTGCTCTATCTATGCCTCCAACCTCGATGAGTTCTTCATGGTCCGTGTGGCCGGCCTGTGGGACCAGGTGGACGCCGGAATCGACGCCCGCGGGCCCGACGGGTTCTCTCCCCGCGAGCAGATCCAGGCCATCCACAGCCGCGCGCTGGAGCTCGACCGGCGGCTGCACGACTGCTTCGATGGGGTCCTGCGGCCCGAACTTCGAGCCGAGAACATCAACATCGCTTCGATCGAATCGCTCGGCAAGAAGCAGCGGGCCCAAGTCGACCGCCGTTTCGAGGAGCAGGTCTTTCCGGCCCTCACGCCGCTGGTGATCGGTCTCGGCCGACCGTTTCCGTACATCTCCAACCTGTCGCTCAGCCTGGCCGCCCTGCTGCGTGATCCCGAAACCTCGACCCGGGTCCTGGCCAGGGTCAAAGTCCCGAAAGAGCTGCTTGGCCGTTTCGTCGAGATCGGCAAGGACGACGAGATCACCCTGGTACCACTGGAGGAGGTCATTGCAGCCAACCTGGGAATGCTGTTCCCGGGGGTCGAGGTGATCGACCACGGGTTTTTCCGGGTCACCCGTGACGCCGACTTCACGGTCAGCGACGAGGCCGACGATCTGCTCGAGGCCGTCCAGGAAGAGATCCGCCGCCGGCGGTTCGGCGAGGTCGTGAGGCTCGAGGTTTCCGAGCGGATGAACCCGGAACTCAGGGACCAGCTGGTCGAGGTTCTCCACCTCCAGGAGAGCGAGGTCATGGACATCGGTGGCCTGCTGGACCTGGCCGACCTCGGGGACGTCGTGAAGGTTCCCGGCCATGCCGACCTCAGGTACGCGCCATGGGCACCGGTCACGCAACCCAGACTCCAGGGTGAGGAGGACGAGCCGGTCGATTTCTTCAGCGTTATCAGGCAGGAGGACGTGCTGGTGCACCTGCCGTACGATTCGTTCACCAGCTCGGTCGAGCGTTTCATCAACCAGGCGGCAAGAGATCCCGACGTACTCGCGATCAAGCTGACGGTCTACCGGACCAACGAGGACTCGCCGCTGATCTCGGCCTTGATCAGGGCCTCTGAACTGGGCAAGCAGGTGGTCTGCATGTTCGAGTTGAAGGCCCGGTTCGACGAACAGGCGAACATCGACTGGTCGAAGCGGCTGGAGGAGGTGGGGGTTCACGTCACCTACGGGATCCCGGGACTGAAGACGCACACAAAGGCGCTCCTGGTGGCCAGGCGCGAGGGCGACCAGGTCCGCAACTACGCACACATCGGGACCGGCAACTACCACTCGACCACGGCCCGCCTGTACACCGACTTCGGCCTGTTCACGGGGAACGAGGAGATCGCCTCGGACGTGGCCGAGATGTTCAACGTGCTGACCGGGTACTCGCGCCAGTCGACCTACCGCCGGGTGCTGGTCTCTCCATACGGCATGCGGTCGCAGATCCTCGAGCAGATCGAAGCCACGGTGGAGGCCCACCGCGAAGACCGCGAGGCGAAGATCTGGATGAAGATGAACTCGCTGGTCGACCGGAAGTGCATCGACGCGCTGTACGAAGCGTCGAGGGCCGGGGTGGAGATCGAGCTGAACGTGCGAGGGATCTGCTGCCTGAGGCCGGGCGTGCCGGGCCTGTCGGACAACATCCGGGTGGTTTCGGTGGTCGGCGCCTTCCTCGAGCACTCGCGGGCCTACGCGTTCAGGCGCGGCACCGAATGGTCGGTGTTCATCGGCTCGGCCGACCTGATGCCCCGCAACCTCGACAGCCGGGTCGAGCTGGTCACTCCGATCGACGACGAAACGGTCCGGGGACAGATCCTCGACGTGTTGGAGCGCTGCTTCGCCGACAACACGAACTCCTGGGTCCTGGACAGCTCCGGCAACTGGTCGCGGCTGAGCCCGGAGGGCTCCGATCGGCGCAACGTCCAGAACGAGCTTCGCGAACGGCACCTGGCCCTGGCCGAAACGTCCAAGCCCCAAGTCGTCGGCTGAGCCGGCCCGCGATGCGCTTCTCGCTGCTGCCAGAGGACCGCAGTTTCTTCGACCTCTTCAACGAGGCCGGGCAGAACACGCTGCGCGCCGCCCGAATGCTGGACGAGATGATGGACACCTGGCCCGAGGACACCGGACTCAACCGGGAGATCCTGATCGCCGAACAGGAAGGCGACCGGATCACCCACAACATCGTCAGCCGGCTCAACGCCACGTTCGTGACCCCGATCGACCGCGACGACATCTTCAACCTCGCCGGTCGGCTCGACGACGTGGTCGACTACATAGAGGAGGCGGCCGACTTCCTGGTGCTGTACAAGATCGAGGCGCCGATGTCGCAGGCGCAGGAGCTGACCGAGATCCTGGTCGGCTGTTGCGAACAGCTGGCGACCGGCCTGGAGCACCTCCCGTCGTTGCGCGACCTCGACCGGTACTGGATCGAGATCCATCGGCTCGAGAACGAGGGCGACCGGGTGTCCCGGGATGCGGTCGCCTCACTCTTCTCCAACGGGATCGACCCGATGGTCGTGATCAGGTGGAAGGACATCTTTGCGGTGCTCGAGAGGGCGATCGACGCGACGGAGACGGCCGCGCACATCCTCGAAGGCATCGTCATGAAGAACAGCTGAGGATTCGTGGAAAGCAACCTGATCCTGGTCATCGTGGTCGCGGCGGCGCTCGCGTTCACCTTCTCGAACGGTTTTCAGGACGCCGGCAACCTGATCGCCACGGCGGTCTCGACCGGCGCCGCGTCGCCCAGGACCGCGATCCTGTTCGTCGCGGCGCTGAACTTCGTCGGGGCGTTCATCTCAATCCAGGTGGCGACGACCGTCGCCACCGAGTTGGTCGACCCGGCCGCGCTTGCCGAATCTGCGCCGCTCAACATCGTTTTTTCTGCTCTGGCAGGCGCGATCGCCTGGAGCCTGGTCGGCTGGCGTCTGGCGCTGCCGACGTCGAGCTCCCACGCCCTGATCGGGGGGATAGTCGGGGCGACCGTGGCGGCGGTCGGGACCGGTGCGCTCGACGGCGCCGGGCTGCTGGGCAAGTTCCTGATCCCGGCGGTCGTCGCGCCGGTTCTCGCGTTCGCGTTGGCGGCCCTGCTGATCGCGCTGATCTACCGGATCGTCCACCGCAAGCGTCCCGGGCCGGTCACCAGGGGGTTCCGGTCGGCCCAGATCCTGTCCGGCGGCATGTTGGCACTCGCCCACGGGATGAACGACGCCCAGAAGACGATGGGCGTGGTGACCCTTGCCCTGATCGCCGACGGGACTCTCGGCGCGGGGGCCGATCCGCCGTTCTGGGTGATCGCCGCCGCCGCGACGGCGATCGCGCTCGGGACCTACGGCAGCGGCCGGCGGGCCACCACGACCGGCCATACGAGAATCGTCAAGATGGATGCCGCCCAGGGCTTTTCGGCGCAGGGAGCCGGGGCGGCGGTGATCCTCGTGGCTTCGTTCGTCGGCATCCCGCTTTCCACCACACAGGTGATCAGCGGCGGCAACATGGGTTCCGGGATCGCGAACCGCCTGTCGGCGGTCAGGTGGGGCGTGGCCGGCAACATCGCGACCGCCTGGATCGTGACCCTGCCTGCGGCCGCGGCGATCGCCGCGGTGACTTTCGGGGTGACCGAACTGGCCGGAGGCGGGGCGGTAGGCCCGGTCCTGATCTGCGCAATCGCGCTGGCCCTGTCGGTCACAGTGCTCGTCCGCAGGGCTCGGCCGGGGGAGCCGGTGGCAGGGGGATAGCATGGCCCCGATGGTTGTCGTCCGCAATATTGCGATCATCGCCGTCCTGGCCCTGGGTGTGGCGTTCCTGCCGCGCGGCGGCGATGTGGCAGAGGCCGTCCTGACCGCGGTCACGATGGCCTTCCTGGTGGTCCTGACCCTCGCCGTATTCAGGCTCGCCCGGGCCAACAGCCTGACCCTCGATTCGCTGCCGGTGTCACGCCGGGCGGTCCTCTATTCATCGGTCGGACTGGTCGTCCTGATGGTCGCCGGATCCTCGAAGATGTTCGAGTCGGGCCTGGGGACGCTAGCCTGGATCCTCCTGCTCGGCTCGGCCGGGATCGGGATCTGGCTGGTCGTCTCGGAGGCCAAGAGCTACTGAACTGGCGGCTTCTCTCCTGGAACCTGTTCCACGGCCGGGACCGTCCCCCGGAACCCGATCGCGGCGGCCTCGGGTGGAGACTGCTCGGCAGGCCGGTCGCGGGAGACCGACACGTGCTGGTCAACCGGGACCTCTCGATCGAGTTCCGAGCGCTGCTGGCAGCGGCCGAGTGGGATCTCGCCCTGCTCCAGGAGGTGCCACCCCGCTGGATCGGGGCGCTGGCCGACGCGACCGGAGCCGACGGTCGGGCGTCACTCACCTCGCGCAACTGGATGCGGCCTCTGACCTGGCCGCTGGCCCGCTACCGACCACATCTCACCGGCAGCTGGGAGGGAGGGTCGAACCTGATCCTGGTACGCAGGGGACGGCCGGGCTCGGCCGTGGTCGAGCATCGCAGCGCGGTCCTGAGCCGTCTTCCGGAGCGGAGGGTGGTATCGATGGTCCGGCTCCAGTGCGGGCTCTGCGCGGCCAACTTCCACGCCGGCACCGGCGCCCGGGCCGCCGGCGACGTGGCAAGGGCGGCCGGGTTGGCCGACCGGTGGGCGGGAAACGACCCTCTCGTGCTGGGCGGGGACTTCAACCTGCGCCCGGATGACGGCGACCTGTTTGAGGACCTGTCGGAGCGGTACGGCCTGAGCGGCGTCACCGGCGACGCTGCGATTGATCACCTGCTGACCCGCGGTGTGGAACGGACCGTGGCGGCGACCGCCTGGCCGGATAGCCGCCGGGACGTACCCGACACCGAAAGCGACCTCCTGATCAGGCTGTCCGACCATACGCCGGTGGCTTCGCGGATCTCCGTCTGAGCGGTCACCCTTTTGTTGCACTCCGCCGGCCATCGCTGAGCATTGGCCGGTCATGGTCGGGCCATGCCCACCCGAAGCCCGTCCGGCCGCCCGGCCGGAAGTCGATCCACCGGTACCGCCCGCCTCGCCGAACGGAGCGGTTCCGCCTCGCTCGAGTTGATCGGGGCGATCCCGGTCGTCCTGCTGGCGGTTCTGGTCGCCGCCCAGATCGCGGTGGCCGGGCATGCCCTGTGGTCCGCCGGCCTCGCCGCACGAGCCGGAGCGCGGGCCGTGCTGACCGGCGAGCCTGCCCGGGGGGCGGCCGAGAACGCACTTCCGGCGCCGCTCAGGCCCGGCCTCCGGGTCTCGAGGGACGACGGGGTCCGGGTCGGGGTCAGGATCCCGCAGCTGATCCCCGGCCTGCCGGCGGCCCGGGTGTACGGCTCCAGCTCACTGGGGGAAAGCTGAACCGCCGGTTGAACCCCCGGGCCGGACCGACGGCGGTTTCCGGTCAGGCTTCGGTCGAGGCGGTGGCCGGAACCGTCGTCCTGCTGCTGACCGGGCTGGTCTGCTTCCAGTTGCTCGCCACCGGTTACGCGGCCTCGCTGGCCGACGGAGCGGCAACTGCGGGGGCGGTGGCCCTGGTTCGCGGCGAGCCGGTCGACCGAGCGGTCCGTGATGCGCTGCCGGGCTGGGCCCGGTCCAGGATCTCGGTCGGGACCGGCGGTGGCTCTGTGCAAGTGAAACTCCGCCCGCCGTCGCTGTTCGGACCGGTCTCGGAGCGCCTCGAGATCACCTCGACCGCGAGTGCAAAGCCGGGATGACCAGACGCGGCGACAGTCCGATCCGCCTGCTGGTCACCGGGACCGCGGGAGTCGGAGGCGTGCTCGAGTCGGCTGCCGTGAGCGCCAACCGGGCGGTCGGCGACGGCGGGACAGTAGTCCTGTTCCAGGCCGGCTGCGGCCGGGTCAGGCCGGCGACCGTCGTCTCGACCGGCCCGGCCAAGGTGGCCGAGTCGGCGCTCGACGCGGGGTACCCGGAGCTGCGCGCCAGCGCCCGGGGCCGGATCGTTGTGGCGATGCTTCCCGGAGACGGCTCGGCGGCCGATTCACTGCTCGGTGCGATCGGGCTCCTGCCCGCGGGGACGGGCTGGGTTGTGGCGTCCGCCCCGGAGCAGTACAGGCGGCTGCTCGAGATCGGGCACGATCACCTCGATTCGGTGGCGATTGTAGTTGACGGTGTAAGCGATCCGGCCGACGATCCGCTGCTCTCGTTGGCGATCGCCGAGGCCCGTCGGCTGGTCGATCGAGTCGACCTGGTGACCGGGACTCCGGGGCGAATCACCACATCGCGTGCCCTAGCCGGGGCCGGCCGGGTGCCGCGCGACGGCGACCGGCCGCGATCGGAAAGCGACCGGGTGCCGTCCGTGGCTGCCGCTCCGGCTGCGGCGGTGCGGGCCGGGCGCGCCGGGCCGGGCCGGACGGTCGGCGCGTGGATTCGGGACAGGCTGGCCGGCGACCGGGGCCAGGCGACTCCGCTGGTCCTCGGTGCGGTCTTCGCCCTGACCGTCGGGGCGGTGGCCCTGGTCGCGATCGCCGGGGCGATCACCGGCAAGGGCAGGGCCCAGCGCACGGTTGACCTGGCCGCGATGTCGGCCGCGCGCTCGATGAAAGACGATCTGCCCCGGCTGATGGCACCGCCCACGCTGCCCAACGGTCTGCCCAACCCGGTCCATATGAGCAAGGCGGTCTATCTGGCCCGGGCAAGGTTGGCGGCGACGCGATTTGCGGTAGCCAACGGGGCCTCGCCGCTGACCGTTTCGGTCGGCTTCCCGGACCGGCTTTCCTACGCCCCGGTTCGCGCCCGGGTGGCGGTCCGGACCACGGTCGAGGCCGGAGGCCGGAGAAGGCCGGCTGCCGGAAGCTGGGCCGAGGCCATGGTCGGAGCACCGCTCGCCATGGGCGCGGTCCCGGGGATGGCCAGTGGAGCCGGGTACGGCGGCCCGCTCGCCGAGCGGCAGGGCAGAGGGATGCGCCCGGACGTGGCGGCGGCGTTCGACCGGATGGCCGCGGCGGCCGCGGCGGCCGGCGTGACCCTGGCGATCAATTCGGCTTTCCGCTCGGACGCCGAGCAGGCGGCCCTGTTCGCGGCCAACCCCGATCCGACCTGGGTCGCACGGCCCGGCACTTCGCTTCACCGCTGTGCGACCGAGCTCGACCTGGGGCCGCCGTCGGCGTATGGCTGGCTGCGTGCCAACGCGTCCCGATTCGGCTTCCGGCAGCGGTACAGCTGGGAGCCCTGGCATTTCGGCCTGGCCACCGGTCCGCCGCCGTGTTCCGAGGCGGGCGATCGCGTCACCGGCTCGGGTGCCGACCGGACTCGGACCTCTCCCGGTGCCCTGCCCGGCTTCGTCCCGGGCCGCTACCGTCGTCCGATCCTGGCCGCAGCGATGAGATGGAACGTTTCGGCGGCCCTGATCGCGGCGCAGATCCTGGCCGAATCGAACTTCGACCGGCGGGCCGTTTCGCCGGCCGGGGCGCAGGGGATCGCCCAGTTCATGCCCGGGACGGCCGCCGCCTACGGGCTCCGGGATCCGTTCGACGCGGATGCCGCGATCAATGCGCAGGCGCACCTGATGTCGGACCTGCTGGAACGGTTCGGCTCACCGGCCCTGGCGCTCGCCGCCTACAACGCCGGCCCGGGGGCCGTCTCCCCCTGCGACTGCGTTCCCGACTACCCGGAGACCCGGGCCTACGTCGCCCGGATACTCGCGATGCTCGGCGGGGCCGGTGCGATCGCCCCGGTGGCGATGGAGGTGTCCCTGGTCAGGTAGCCGAGTCAGTCAATAGGGTTGGGCCCATGGAAAGATTGACGATTGACGGACTAGATTCGGTCTCCGGGCTGATCGGCCAGGAGGTCGGGCCGACCGAATGGCGCGAGGTCAGCCAGGAGATGATCAACCGTTTCGCCGAGCTGACCGGCGACCACCAATGGATCCACGTCGACGTCGAGCGGGCGAAGAAGGAGAGCCCGTTCGGCACGACGGTCGCCCACGGCAACCTCACCCTCTCGATGATCGACGGGCTGCGCGAGCAGCTGTTCGAAGTGGTCGGAGGCTTCAAGCTGGGAGTGAACTACGGCTGGGACCGGGTTCGCTTCCCCAGTCCCGTCCCGGCCGGCTCGAAGGTCCGCGCGTGGGCCGAGCTGGTCAGCACGGAAGTGCTCGACAGCGGGTGGGTGCACAACGTCACCCGTTTCACGCTCGAGGTCGAAGGGGCCGACAAGCCCTGCTGCGTGGCCGACAGCGTCGGCCGCCTGCTGCCCGACTGACCACGGCCGCCGGAGGCGGCGCCCCGGTCGCGGCGCCCGCACCCCGAACAGCAGTCGGGGTCAGTTCCCGGTGAACTCGACCTCGCCGCCGGAAAGGAACGCGTTGACCGCGTTGTGGAGATCCTCGGTGGCCATCGCGCGGGCGATCGCGTCGCGTTCGATGTCGAGGTGCTCCATCAGCTCGTGATCGAGGCTGCTGCCGGCCAGCTTCCTGGCCATCCGCACGTAGTGGGGGGACATCGCGGCCAGCTTTTCCGCCTTCTCCCGGGCTCGCCCGAGCAGGTCGTCCGCGGCGACGACCTCGGTCACCAGTTTCTCGTCCAGCGCCGCTTCAGCGGACAGGTTGGGATCGTTCAGCAGGATCTCGATCGCCCGGCTCGGTCCGACCACCCTCGGCAGGAAGTAGGTCATGCCACCGTCGGGCGAGGCACCTATCCGGCCGTAGGCGCAGGCCAGGATCGCCTCATCTGAACAGATCCGCAGATCGCAGGCGAGCGCCAGTGAGAACCCGGCCCCGGCTGCCGGCCCGTTGATCGCGGCGATCACCGGACAGGGCAGCGCCCGGACCCCGGCGATCGCCTCGTGCAGGACGTCGGCGCCCCGCTTGACCGAAGCGACGATGTCGATCTCGGGGTCCTCTATCCCCTTCTTGAACCAGTTGACGTCTCCTCCGGCACAGAATGCTCCGCCGGCGCCGGTCACGATCAGCGCGCGGAGTGGCTGGTCGGCCAGCCAACCGAAGACGACCTCGAGTTCGTCGATCATCCCGGGGCTCATCGCGTTGAGCGACTCGGGGCGGTTCAGGGTCAGGGTGCCGATCCTGCCGTCCGTCTCGAGCTCGAGGGTGGTCAGTTCCGGTATTTCTGTGACGCGTTCAGTCATGTCTTTCCCCTTGGCCGGAGCGGCCGGTTCGAAGCCGAAATCGTAGGCCAGCGTACCCAATGCCTACCCTTTCGGGGAATGGGCAGTCCCGCCGACACCTCCGACGACTCCGGCCGCCGCATCGTGGCCGAGCGCAAGGCCCTGCCCGATGCGCCCGGGGTATACATCTTCCGCGACCGCGACGATCAGGTGATCTACGTCGGCAAGGCGGTATCGATCCGCAAGCGGGTGGCCTCCCATTTCTCCGGTGGCAACGCCGAGATGACCTCGCTGGTCGACCGCTTCGAGTTCCTGGTGACCGAGTCCGAATCGGAAGCGCTGATCGCCGAGCAGAACTTCGTCAAGCGGTACCGCCCCCGTTTCAACATCAAGTTGCGTGACGACAAGTCGTATCCGTATGTCGCGGTCAGTCTGGACGAGGAGTATCCGCGGGTCTACTTCACGCGGGAACGGCATCGGCCCGGGCGGGCCTACTTCGGCCCGTTCTCGTCGGCCCGGAGGGTGCGTGACACGCTCGACCTGCTGGGCAAGCTGTTTCAATACAGGACCTGCGAAGGGGTCGAACCGGGTCGCCGTTCCGGCAGCCCCTGCCTCGATTACTACATAAAGCGCTGCGGGGCCCCCTGTGTCGGCTACATCGACCGCCAGGCCTACCGGGCGAACATCGACGCGGTGGTCGACTTCCTCTCGGGCCGGTACGACCAGATCGAGTCGGACCTCGAGAGCCAGATGGAGACCGCGGCCAGGAGTCAGGATTTCGAGACCGCGGCACTGTTCCGTGACCGGCTGGCTTCGGTGCGCTCGCTGTTCGAGAGGCAGCGGATCACGGGTTCCAAGGTCGGCACGGCCGACCTGATCGGAGTCGCAGCCGAAGGCGCCGATGCCAACGCGCAGGTCTTTCAGGTCCGGGACGGGATCCTCGCCGAGCGGCAGAGCTTCTATCTGGAGAACCCGGCCGAACGCGGGCTGGAAGAGGTGACCGCCGAGTTCATAGAGCAGTTCTACGCCGCCTCGCCGGCGATCCCGAAGCTGATCGTGGTCGGGCCCTACATGGCCGGGCTGGTCGAGCCGCTGCAGCAGTTTCTCAGCGAGAAACGATCACCTTCGAAGGTCGAGGTCCGGGTGGCCGAACGGGGGGACCGCCGCCGGCTGCGTGAACTGGCCGAGCGAAACGCGCACCTGGCCCTGGACCAGGACCGGCTGCGAACCGAGCACCGCAGGCAGCGACGGGTGGAGTCGCTCTCGTCGCTGGCCGATACGTTGGGCATGACCGAGCTGCCGATCAGGATCGAGGGGTTCGACATATCCAACCTGGGCGGACAGCACACGGTCGCCTCGATGGTCGTGTTCGAAGGGGGGGCGCCGAAGAAGTCCGACTATCGCCGGTTCCGGATCAGAGAGGACACCGGCCACTCCGGACCGGACGACTTCGCCTCGATGGAGGAGATCCTCGGCCGGCGCATCACCCGTTATCGCGAGCAGGCCGACCTCTCGCCGCACGATTCAGGCCGTGACGACAGCTTCGCGGCGCTGCCGTCGCTGATCCTGATCGACGGCGGGAAGGGCCAGCTGGCCGCCGGGGTCCGCGCGCTGGGAGAGTTCATCGACCTCGGAGTGACGGTGATCGGCCTGGCCAAGCGCCTCGAGCAGGTCTACCGTCCGGGCAGTGCCGAGCCGATCGACCTGCCCGCCGACTCGGAGGCCTCACTGCTGCTTCAGCGGGTCCGCGACGAGGCACACCGATTCGCGATCGAGCATCACCGTGGCCGCCGCGGGCGGGCCATGACCGAGTCGGCGTTGGACGGCCTGCGCGGCGTCGGGCCGGCCCGGAAGCGGCTGTTGCTGAACCACTTCGGCTCTCCCGACCGGATGCTCGGGGCCAGCCGCGAGGAGATCGAAGCCGTGCCCGGCCTTCCCGGTAAAGTGGCCCGGGAGATCCACGAACAGCTGAACAGAATCGGATAGCGAAGTTGGCCGAACAGTCCGGGCATGACCGGGAGAGTCAGGGCAAGGGGGTGAACCTTGTGGTCATCACCGGTCACTCCGGTGCCGGCAAGTCAGAGGCGATCGCGGCCTTCGAGGACAACGGCTACTTCTGCGTGGACAACCTCCCGCCGCAGATGATCGGCGCGCTCGGTGAGCTGTTCAGGCTTCCCGGCAGCGGGGTGGAGCGGGCCGCGGTCGTATCCGATGTGAGGAGCGGCGAGTACTTCGATCAGCTGCTGGCGGTGCTCGACGATCTCGAGTCGGACGGCCTCCGGCCAATGGTGCTGTTCCTCGAGGCGAACGAGGAGGTCCTCACCGATCGCTACAAGGAGACCCGCCGGCGGCACCCGCTCGCTCCCGAGGGCAGGATCCTGGAAGGGATCAGGGCCGAGCGGGAACTGCTGGCGCCGCTCCGGGCCAGGGCCGACAGGGTGATGGACACCTCGACCGAAACCGCAGCCGCCCTGCGTCGGCGGATCACCGAGGAGATGGTCGCGGTCGGAGACGAGGGCCGCATGGCGGTAACCCTGCTCACCTTCGGTTTCAAGAACGGGCCGCCCCGGGATGCCGACCTCACGCTCGACGTGCGCTTCCTGCCGAACCCGCACTACGACGCCCGCCTGAGGCCGATGACCGGACTTGACGCCGAGGTCCGGGAGTTCGTCGAAGCCGGCACCCAGGCAGGCGAGTTCTATGGCCGTCTGCTGCCGCTGCTCGAGTTCCTGGTCCCGGCCTACGTGGCCGAGGGCAAGAGCCACCTCACGATCGCGATCGGGTGTACGGGCGGGCGCCATCGCTCGGTGACCGTGGCCGAGCGGGTCTGGCGCGATCTCTCCCCCCGCGACGACGTGGTCGTCCGCATCACCCACCGCGACCTGACCTGAGTCCGGGCCCGGTCCGTCGGGCGGCCCGGGTCCGGTGGATCGCCGATGCGTAGGATCGGTGCGTGTCCGAACCGGTCATCAGGACAAGAGGACTGCGCAAGTCGTACGGCAAGCTGGAAGCGGTGCGGGGGCTCGATCTCGAAGTCGGGGCCGGTGAAGTGTTCGCCATTCTCGGCCCGAACGGCGCCGGAAAGACGACCACGGTCGAGATCCTGGAGGGCTACCGCGAGCGAACCGGGGGAGAGGTGGAGGTCCTGGGTGTCGATCCGGGCCGACCGACGGCCGCTTGGCGGGAGCGGGTCGGGATCGTGCTGCAGGAGACCGCCCTGGAGCCGTTTCTCACAGTCCGGGAGTCGCTGTCGCTGTATGCCGGCTATTACCGGGCGCCGCGAAGCGTGGACGAAGTGATCGGCCTGGTCGGCCTCGAGGGGCAGGCCGCTTCGCGGGCGGGCCGGCTGTCCGGCGGCCAGCGGCGGCGCCTCGACGTCGGGATCGCCCTGATCGGAGATCCGGACCTGCTCTTCCTGGACGAGCCGACGACCGGTTTCGACCCCTCGGCCCGGCGCCAGGCCTGGGCGATGATCAGCGGGTTGCGTGAGCTCGGCAAGACCGTCCTGTTGACCACGCACTACATGGACGAGGCCCAGCAGCTGGCCGACCGGGTGGCGATCGTCGCCGAGGGCGAGATTCGGGCCGAGGACTCGCCGGAGAACCTGAGGGGCTCCCGGGCCGGGCCGGCGCGGATCACTTTCCGGCTGGGCGGAGGTGCCCGCCCCGATCAGGTGCCGGGCGTCGGCCCGATCGAGTGGACCGGTGAGGTCACCGGCTCCGGCCCGGTCGGCCTGATCGAGACCTCGAACCCGGTCCCGGCCGTCAACCGGCTGACCGGGTGGGCCCTCGAGCAGGGGTTCGAACTGATCGACTTCGAGGTCCGCCGGCCGACCCTGGAGGACATCTACCTCGAGGTGACCGGTCCGTGAGCTCGCTGCGTCTCGCCGTTCACCAGTTCCGGTACGACCAGAAAGTCTTCTGGCGGAACCCGGCCTCGGTCTTCTTCACCGCGCTGCTGCCGGTGATCTTCCTGGTCATCCTGGCCACCATCTTCGGCAACGACAGGATCGAATCGCTTGGCGACATCCCGACCACGACGTACTACATCCCGGCGATTATCACGCTCTCCGTGGTCTCGGCGACCTTCGTCAGCCTGGCGATCAACCTGACCGTCTCCCGCGAGGCCGGGCTGCTGAAGCGGGGGCGCGGAACCCCGCTCCCGGAATGGGTGTTCATCGGCGGCCGGGTCGGCAACGCGCTGGTGATCTCGCTGGTGATGCTGGTGGTGATCACGGTGATCGGCCGGGCCCTATACGGCGTGCCGGTCCCGTGGAGCCACCTGGGGACCATCCTGGTCACCCTGGTGGTCGGCGCCGCCGCGTTCTGTTGCCTCGGGATCGCCCTGACATCGGTCATCCCTTCCCGTGACGCCGCCTCGCCAATCACCAACGTGATCGTGCTGCCGCTGTACTTCCTGTCGGGGATCTTCATCCCGGAAAACGAGATCCCCGACCAGGTATTGACCGTGGCCGGGTTCTTTCCGGTCAGGCCGCTTTTCGAGGCCTTCTTCAGTGCGTACGACCCGGCTTCGACCCCGGGCGGGTTCGATTGGTCGAACCTCCTGGTAGTGGTCGCCTGGGGCCTGGGGGGGCTGGTTCTGGCGTTCCGGTACTTTCGCTGGACGCCGAACAGCTGACCGGCCCGGTGGATCAGGGCATGGCATGGCCCGGTTTCAATAGCCTGAAGGTGTGCTACACCACATCGTCCTCGAAGTCTCCGATCTCGACCGCGCCTCACGGTTCTACGACGCGATGCTTTCGCCGCTCGGCTGGCGCCGCCACACGAATTCCGAAGAAGCGATCGGGTATGGCATCTCACGGCCCGTGCTGTTCATAACGGAGCGGACCGGAGCCCGGGCCGAGGGCACCCTGGTCAGCCTGGGTGCCCCGGGGATCGCCGCGGTCAAGGCGGCGTGGGAGGGCGGCTGTGATTCGGGCGGTAGCAACGTTGCCCAGCCCGGCGAGACCGGTGCGCACGGGTCGGGCTCCTACTCGGCCTTCGTCCGTGATCCCGACGGGCACGACATCGAGATAACGGTCGGGGGCGAATGATGCCGCAGACGACCTGCCCGGGACCCGGGTGACAGCAAGAACCAGTCAACACCAAGGAGGCAATTGAGCATGAGTGTCAAGGTTGGAATCAACGGTTTCGGACGGATCGGGCGTAACGTATTCCGCGCCGCGACCGAGGCGGGTGCCGACATCGAGTTCGTCGCGATCAACGACCTGACCGACAACGAGACGCTCGCTCACCTGCTCAAGTACGACTCGAGCTACGGACGGTTCGACGGCACCGTCGAGTCGAGCGAAGGAGCGATCACGGTCGACGGGAACGAGATCAAGACGCTGTCGGAGCGCGACCCGGCGAACCTGCCGTGGGGCGAACTGGGAGTCGAGGTGGTGCTCGAGTCGACCGGCTTCTTCACCGCCAGGGATGACGCGGCCAAGCACCTCGAGGCGGGGGCGAACAAGGTCATCATCTCGGCTCCGGCCAAGGACCCCGACGTGACCGTCGCGCTCGGGGTCAACTTCGACCAGTACGACCGCGAGAAGGACAACATCATCTCCAACGCCTCGTGTACGACCAACTGCCTGGCTCCGTTCGCGAAGGCGATCAATGACGCGGTCGGCATCCAGTCCGGGCTGATGACCACGATCCACGCCTATACCGCCGACCAGCGGCTCCAGGACATGCCGCACAAGGACCTGAGGCGGGCCAGGGCCGCGGCGCTCAGCCTGATCCCGACCACCACCGGCGCGGCCAAGGCGGTCGGCCTGGTCCTGCCCGATCTGGCCGGCAAGTTGAACGGGTTTGCCGTTAGGGGTCCGGTCGCCACCGGTTCAATGGTCGATCTGACCTTCGTGCCCGGCAAGGCCACTTCGGTAGAAGAGGTAAACGCGGCGGTCAAGGCCTCGGCCGAAGGCCCGATGGAAGGGATCCTCTCCTACACCGAAGATCCGATCGTCTCGGCCGATATCGTCGGCGACCCGCACTCTTCGATCTTCGATGCCGAGCTGACCCAGGCGATCGACGACGGCAATCTGATCAAGGCGGTCTCCTGGTACGACAACGAGTGGGGCTACTCCAACCGCTGTGTCGAGCTGATCGGCAAGGTCCTCTAGGCGCTCCGGCGAAGCGGGGACTGCGATGGCATTCGACCGGGCCCGTCTGCGGGATGCCGATGTGGGAGGGCGGACCGTCCTGGTCCGGGCCGACCTGAACGTGCCGCTCGACGACGGGACGGTCGGTGACGACACCCGGATCCGGGCCGCGCTTCCGACCATCCAGGACCTGATCTCCCGTGACGCCCGGGTCGTGGTCTGCTCCCATCTCGGTCGACCGGGAGGTACCCCGGCCGCGGAGTTCTCGCTGCGCCCGGTCGCCGACCATCTTTCGCGGCTGCTCGGGACCGAGGTCGGTCTGGCCCCGGAGGTGGTCGGCGAAAGGGCCAGTGAGATGGCCGCGAGCCTCGACCCCGGTCAGGTGATGCTGCTCGAGAACACCCGGTTCGAGCCGGGAGAAACCGAGAACGACCCCGAGCTCTCGCGCGGCCTGGCCGAGATCGCCGACCTGTTCGTGAACGACGCGTTCGGTACCGCCCACCGGGCCCACGCCAGCACGGCCGGGGTTGCGGCGCTGCTGCCGGCCTATGCCGGTCTGCTGCTGGAGTGCGAGGTGACCAACCTGTCCGCGGTGGCCGAAAGCCCCGACCGGCCCCTGGTCGTGGTGCTCGGCGGGGCCAAGGTCTCCGACAAGATCGGCGTGATCGACCGTTTCATCGAGCTGGCCGACCAGATCCTGATCGGTGGCGCCATGTGCTTCCCGTTCTTCCGGGCCCGTGGCCTCCCCACCGGCGATTCCCTGGTCGAGGAGGACGGCATCCCGCTGGCCGCGGGGGCGATGGAGAAGGCGAGCGGCTCCGGATGCGAGCTCTGCCTGCCGGTCGATCTCGCACTCGGCCGGGAGTTCGACCCCGCGACCGAGAAACGGGAACTGGGCGGGGTCGAGGTCCCCGAAGGCTGGATGGGCCTCGACGTCGGGCCGCGCACTGCGGCCGACTACGCCGCCCGGGTCGGCGCGGCTGGAACCGTGCTCTGGAACGGTCCGATGGGTGCATTCGAGCTGGAGCAGTTCGCCGACGGCACCAGGACGGTCGCCGAGGCGGTTGCCGCCGCCCCCGGCTTCACCGTGGTCGGCGGAGGGGATTCGGTTGCGGCACTGGCCAGGTTCGGACTGACCGGGCGGGTCGATTGGGTCTCGACCGGAGGCGGGGCCTCACTGGAACTTCTGGAAGGCCGGCCGCTGCCCGGCGTCGAGGCACTGGAAGCGGCATGATGTTCGCCATGAGCCGACGTCCCTGCATCGCCGCGAACTGGAAGATGAACAAGTCGATCAGTGAGGCCGACGACTTCCTGGACGAGTTCCTGCCGACCCAGTCCGCGGAAGGCCCGGAGGTCGTCATCTGCCCGACCTATCTCGCGCTGGCCCGGGTCGCCGAACGATGTGCCGGCACTCCGGTCCGTTCGGCCGCCCAGAACATGTACTTCGAAGACTCGGGCGCGTTCACCGGCGAAGTGTCGGCACCGATGCTGCTCGAGCTCGGGGTCGACGGAGTGATCCTGGGCCACTCCGAGCGCCGCCAGTACTTCGGCGAGACCGATCCGGCGCTGGCCCGCAAGGTACGCCGCGCCCTGTCGGCCGGGCTGATGCCGATCCTCTGCGTGGGAGAGAGTCTGGAGCAGCGCGAGTGCGGTGACACCGAGTCGGTGCTGTCCGGTCAGGTGCTGGCCGACCTGGCCGAAGTCCATACCGACGACCTGGACCGGGTGGTGATCGCATACGAGCCGATCTGGGCGATCGGGACCGGCGTGACGGCGACGACCGACCAGGCCCAGGAAGCGATCCACTTCATCCGCAATCTGCTGCGTTCCCGAGATCCGGAAATGGCCGAGCGGGTCCGCATCCTTTACGGCGGTTCGGTCAAACCCGACAACGCGGCCGAGCTGATGTCCCAGCCCGACATCGACGGCGCGCTGGTCGGTGGCGCGGCGCTCGACCCCGCGGGCTTCGGTGCGATCGTCGACGCTTCCCGGGGGAGCGGCTCTTGACCGGCGACCGGTTCGACCCACCGGACAGCCTCCCGGTGCCGTCGATGGCCCTGATCATCCTCGACGGCTGGGGGCTGGCGCCGCCCGGTCCTGGCAACGCCGTCTCACTGGCCGAGACACCGGTGTTCGATCGCCTCTGGGCCGGTTTCCCGACCACCCAGCTCAGCGCCCAGGGACCGGATGTCGGCCTTCCGCCCGGTCAGATGGGCAATTCGGAAGTCGGGCACCTGAACCTCGGCGCCGGATCGATCGTCAAGCAGGACCTGGCCCGGATCGACAGCGCGGTGGCCGACGGCTCGTTCTTCGAGAACGAGGTCCTGGTCTCGGCCTGCCGGAGGGCGGCGGAAAGCCCGCGTGGCCGGCTACACCTGATCGGTCTGGTCTCCGACGGGGGCGTGCACTCCGGATGGGAACACCTCGAGGCCGCGGTCGAACTGGCGACCCAGGAAGGCGTTCCCGACCCGGTGTTCCACGCGATCACCGACGGCCGAGACACCTTGCCCAACGGCGGCGCCAAGTACGTCGAGGAGCTCGAGCGCTGGCTGCGCTCGGCCGGCCGGGTCGGCACGGTGAGCGGACGGTTCTACACGATGGACCGCGATACCCGCTGGGAGCGGATCAAGCTCGCCTACGATGCGATGGTCCACGCCGAAGGCCCGCGGGCTCCGACCAGCGCCGAAGCGATCGCCGACTCCTACGAATCGGGCAAGTCCGACGAGTTCATCGTGCCGACCGTGATCGGCGACTACGACGGCATGGCTGAAGGTGACGTCGCGATCTTCATCAACTTCCGCCCCGACCGGGCGCGGGAGATGACCAGGGCGCTCGCCGAGCCGGACTTCGACGAGTTTCCGCGGTCGGGCGGGCCGCTGATCGATCTGACCACGATGACCAGCTACCGCGAGGGCTGGCCTTATCCGGTCGCCTTTCCTGAGCAGCGGCCCGAAGTCACGCTGGCCCAGGTGATCTCCGAGGAGGGCGGTCATCAGGTCCATGTCGCCGAGACCGAGAAATACCCCCACGTGACCTATTTCTTCAATGGCGGGCGGGAAGAGGAGTGGGCCGGGGAGGAACGGCTGCTGGTCGACTCCCCCAGGGATGTACCGACCTACGACTTCAAGCCGGAGATGAGCGCGGCGGCGGCGGCCGAGGCGTTCGTCAGTGGCTGGCAGGGCCGGCCGACCAGATTCGGCATCATCAACTTTGCCAACGCAGACATGGTCGGCCACACCGGCGTGATCCCGGCGGCGGTCGAGGCGATCGAAGAGGTCGATCGCTGCCTCGGTCTGGTGGTCGAGGCGGTGATCGAGGCGGGCGGCGCCTGCCTGATCACGGCCGACCACGGCAACGCCGACAACATGCTGGAGCCGGACGGCTCGCCGAATACGGCCCATTCGCTGAATCCGGTGCCGCTGATCCTGACGGTCTCGGGAGCGGCCCTGGACGACGGCGGGATACTCGCCGACGTGGCCCCGACCATCCTGGAGGCGATGGGTATCCCCCAGCCGGAGGCGATGACCGGGCGCTCGCTGATCATCTGAGCCCCCGGGACCACCTGAGCCGCAGCCGGTCGCCCCGGCCCGGCCGACCGGTTACGCCGGCTCCTCCCGGCCACTCCGCCCGCTCCTGCGGGTAGCCTGCGTTGCCGTGCGCCAGGACCCGGAAAGGCTCAGCTTCGAGATTCAGGCCCGCGACGGCCTCGCCCGGCGCGGGCGTCTGCTCACACCGCACGGCCCGGTCGAGACCCCCGCGTTCATCCCGTTGGCGACCAGGGGAAGCGTCCGCGGTATGTCGTCGCGAGAGGTGGCCGGGCTCGGTTATGACCTGGTCCTGGGCAACACCTACCACCTGCTGGTCGCGCCCGGCCCCGACCGGATAGCCGCGGCCGGAGGGCTGCACCGGTTCATGGCCTGGCCGGGGGCGATCCTGACCGACTCGGGCGGCTTCCAGGTCTTCTCGCTGGCCCACGGCAGCATCTCCGAGGAAATCAAGGGCACCGGAAAGAAGCGTCAGGGGCTTGCCGAGACGCTCGACATCTCCGAGGAGGGGGTCCGGTTCCGTTCGTATCGCGACGGCTCGGAGCTAATGCTCTCGCCGGAGTCCTCGATGTCGGTGCAGGCTGCGCTGGGCTCGGATATCGCGCTCGCGTTCGATGAGTGCACCCCGTTTCACGCCGATCGCGACTACACGGCGCGCTCGACCGAGCGCACCCATCGCTGGCTGGACCGGTGCCTGGCCTGGCACGCCGAGCACGGACCGCGGCGGCAGGCGGTCTTCGGGATCGTTCAGGGCGGGACCTACCAGGACTTGCGTCGCGAATCCTGTGAGGCGGTGGCCGGGGCCGGGGTGGACGGGATTGCGATCGGCGGGACGCTGGGACGGGACAAGGCCGAGATGGCCGAAGTGCTCGGGTTCACGGTTCCCGGACTGCCGGCCGATGCACCCAAGCACCTGCTCGGGATCGGCGAGGTGGACGACCTGATGCACGGGATCGGGCTCGGTCTCGACGTCTTCGACTGTGCGGTTCCCACCCGGCTGGCCCGGCACGGCATGGCGCTCGCCCCGGAGCCGGACCAGCGGTTCCGGATAGATGTGCGCAAGAGCCGCTCGGCGGGCGACCGCCGCCCCCTGGTCGCCGGTTGTCCCTGTACTGCCTGCGCCGAGTACGACCGGGACTACATCAACTACATCTCCCGCTCGGAAGAACTCACCGCTGTCAGGCTGCTGGTCGAGCACAACCTGACCTATATGGAACGGTTGATGTCCGGGGCGCGCGAGGCGATCTCGGCGAACGCGTTCGGCGACTATCGCCGCGGGATCCTCTCCGGGGCGGCCCCTACTGGGTGTTATCCCTGAGCGTCTGCTTGATCTCGTTGGACAGGTCGTCGACCGACTGCCCGGCCCATTCCTTGACCTTCACCGATGCGGCCCGGTCGGTCAGCGCGATCACTGCACCGGCGACCACTCCGGCGATCAGGATCATCACAATCAGGCCGAGAAGAAAGCGGCCGACCCTGCCCATGAACGAGCGCTTCTTCACGACCGGTCGCGGGGGCGGTGTGTAGCGGGCCGGTGCCGGGGCCGGGCGGTGCGCGGTCCGGGCGGTGCGCTCCAGCGGCCTGGTCGCGGTTTCGGCCAGCGGGTAGGTCGCCGCATCCTGTGGCTCGTCTTCGTCCAGCGTCAGGGTCACGTCCTCGCCCCGCAGGCCCCGCTCCAGGCCGTCGGCGAACGCTCCGGCCGTGTGGAAGCGGATC
The DNA here is from genome assembly GCA_020438295.1 of Solirubrobacterales bacterium. Classification (GTDB taxonomy): domain Bacteria; phylum Actinomycetota; class Thermoleophilia; order Solirubrobacterales; family 70-9; genus 67-14. The sequence goes on along the minus strand of JAGQUV010000001.1, from coordinate 6,913 downwards.
TCGGGGTTGCCTTCCAGGGCCCGCATCACCGAGGCGCTGACCGTTTCCGGTACGTCCGAGTTGTAAGTGGTCGGCGGCAGCGGCTTTTCGTTTTGCTGCCGGACCGCCAGTTCGGCCAGCGAAGACCCCTCGTACGGCAGGCGACCGGTCAGGAACTGGTAGAGCACCACCCCGAGCGCGTAGACGTCGGTGGCCGGTGTCGCCTCCTCGCCCCGGACCTGCTCCGGAGCCAGGTAGGCCGCGGTGCCGACCACCGAGCCGACCTGGGTTATCCGGGTCTGCTCGGCCAGGCGGGCGATTCCGAAGTCGGTCAGCTTGCAGGTCATCTCGCCGGGGCGGCTCTCGCCGATGATCATCAGGTTTCCCGGTTTGACGTCGCGGTGGATGATCCCGTGGCGATGGGCGTACTCGAGGCCGGCACAGGCCTGAACCCCGATCTCGACCGTGGTTTCGGGGTCCAGGATCCCGTCGCCCTTGAGGATCTGCGCCCCGGATCGCCCCTCGACCAGTTCCATCACGATGAAGTGCCTGCCGCTGTCGACGCCGGTGTCGTATACCTGGACGATGTTGGGGTGAATCAGCTTTGCGACCGCCAGCGCCTCCCGGCGGAACCGCGCCACGAAGCGGTCGTCGTCCGAGAGGTGCTCGGCCAGAACCTTCACCGCGACGCTCCTTTCGAGGATGCGATCGGTGGCACGGTAGACGTTTGACATCCCGCCCGAGCCGAGCTTGTCGTGAAGCTCGTACCGCTCCCCCAGCACTGTGTTGCTCATCTACTGATCAGCCTCCGGCCGACGGACCCACACCGCCGGAACCGTTGTCGGGCTGCGAAGGAGGCTGGGGGGTGGGTTGGGGGTTGGTCGGATTTGAAGGCTCCGGGTTCGGCTGCGGAGAGGGCTCCGGAGCCGGGTTGCCCCCATTATCACCACCTCCGGATTTTCCGCCCCCGTCGCCGTTGTTGCCGGTCGTTCCGTTGCCCGAGTCGGTGGTTCCGGACGGGACCGTGGTATCGGTCGTCCCGGTTGGCTGCTCCGGTTCCGCGGTCGTCGTGGTGGTCGTCGTCGTGTCGGCTTCTTCGCAGCGGTTCTTGACCGTGACCTGGAGCTGGGTGACGCCGTCGAGCAGGCTCCTCTTCAGCTTGGCGTCGACTTCAGGGCCCAGTGCTTCGACCCGGGTGCGAGCCCGCTCGGCCGCGATGTCGGCCGAAAAGCACTCGCCCTGGCTGACCAGGTCCTGGACTTCGTCAATCTCGGTGGTTATCTCGGCCACGGCATCTTCGGGCAGCAGGTTGCTGCGGTCCTCGCCGCAGCCTGCGAACGCGGTGACCAGCACCACGAGTAGGAAAATCGCTGGAATTCGAGACAGTTCGGGCATCAGAACCGAGTCTAGAGAAACGAGATCACGGGTTGGTCCGGGCGACGGCCATCAGTGGCCCTGGTGGAGGCGATCGGCCAGGTGGTCGGGCAGTCCGGCCTTGCGGATCGCTTCGGCGGCAGCGTCAACCGGGTACCCCACCCGGTGGAACCGGGCCCTCATCGAGCCGGTTTCCAACTCCATCCAGGCGGCCCGCGGGTCGCCGTCCCGAGGCTGGCCGACGCTGCCGGGATTGACCAGCCACCTCCCCGCGTCCATCTTCGCCTCGGTGCCGTCGGGAGCCAGGACCGAGCTGACCCGGGCCAGTTCGTCGATCCGGATGAAGTAGACGGCGACGTGGGAGTGCCCGACCAGCGCGACCCGCTGCGGCTGGATGTCGAGGCAGTCCTCGGCCTGCCCGGGTTCGATCACGTATTCCCAGACCGGATCGCGCGGCGAGCCGTGGTACAGCCCGATGCCCTCACGTTCATCGGCAGCCTCGCCGACCAGGGCGGCGAGCCGGGAAAGCCCGTCATCGCCGAGGTTTCCCCGGGTCCAGACCACGGCCGCGGCCGCGCTGGGGCTGAAGGTGGAGAGTTCGATCCGGTCCAGGACCGCAAGGTCGTGGTTGCCGGCCAGGCAGACCTCGCATCGATCTGCCAGCAGATCGATGCAGGGCACGGGATCGGCGCCGTAGCCGACCGCATCGCCGAGGCACCAGATCTGGTCGACCCCTGCTTCGTCGATCGCGGCGAGAACCGTCTCGAGAGCAGGCAGATTCGCATGGATGTCGGAGATTACGGCTACTTTCATGGGGCGAGGGCGGCACCCGGATCGACCGGAATGGTCACTGTGCCGGGTGTCTATGGTAGAGCGTGATGAGTGTCCACCCGGAGCCTTAAGTGAGTCTGAACCGGCACAGCCCGCTGTGGTTCGGCCTCGCCGCCTTGATCGTGGCCTACGTGCTCGCCTGGGGGCTTGCCCCGGACAATGGTCCTGGCCCGGGAACGCGGTCCTCGGCCGTTTCAGCCGCCCCCAGCGTCGAGGCCCGGATCGGCCCCGATGTGGTGGAGCGGGCCGAGCGGTACCGGTCGCGGGGTCGCCGTCTGTTCCTGGCCGGCCTGGCACTCCAGTTCGCGGTGCTCGCCCTGTTTGCGTTCTATCGCGGGCCGCCGGTCAGGCAGGCCCTGGACCGGGCCGCCGGCCGGCCGCTGCTCGGCTCGGCGGCGGTCGGCTTCACGCTGGCCCTGGTGCTGGCCATCGTCCAGTTCCCGCTGAGGCTGGCCGGCTTCGACCTCGGCCGGGAGGTCGGACTGGTGACCCAGGCGCGAAACGACTGGCTGCTCGATGTCACCGTGTCGGCGCTACTGACGGCTTCGCTGGCGGCGATAGCCGCGCTGGTTGCGGTATTCGTCTGGCGGCGATTCGGACCGCGGTTCTGGATCGCCGGGTCGGCCCTGGCGGCGGTGGGGGCGGTGATCGTGGTCTGGGCCTGGCCGGTGGTCGTGTCGCCGATCTTCGGCAAGTTCGAGTCGCTTCCGGACGGAGCGAACCGCGATCGGGTCGAGAGGCTCGCCGCCCGGGCCGGGGTCGAAGTCGGAAAGATCCAGGAGGTCGACTCGAGCAGGCGGTCGTCGGCGATCAATGCGTACGTCAACGGCATCGGAAACTCGAAACAGGTCGTGATCTACGACAACGCGATCAGGAAGCTCACCCCGGCCGAGCTCTCGGCCCTGATCGCACACGAGTTGGCCCACGTCAAACAGCACGACCTGTATCGCGGTCTCGCGTTCGCGATCCTGGTGATCCCGCTCGCGGTGCTGTTCGTCCAGGTCGGCACCGCCGCGGCGGCGCGTCGCAGTGGCGATGATGGTGATCCGGGCGGTCCCGGCATCGTGCCCGCGCTGGCCCTGATGACCGCGCTGGCGGCCCTTTTCCTGTCCTTTCCGGGCAACATGCTGTCCCGGTCGCTGGAATCCCGGGCCGATCGAGAGGCGCTCGAGCTGACCTCCGATCCGGACGGCCAGATCTCGCTCCAGGTCCAACTTTCGTGGGCGAACATCTCCGACCCGGACCCACCGGGTCTGTACCAGTTCCTCTTCCGCTCGCATCCCTCGACCGCCGACCGGATCGAGACGGCCGAGTCCTGGCCGCGGCCCGGGCCCCCCGATCCGTGGGTGGTGGGGGGTCCGGTCCGGGTTCCGGGCTGGAGCGGTGGAAGCTGATGAAGATCACCTTGATGGCGGTGGGGCGGATCCGGGCGCCGTTCGCCGAAGGGCAGAGCCACTACCTGAAGATGCTCCGCGGTCCACAGCCGGTGGAAGTGGTCGAGGTCAAGGACGACCGGACGCTGGTCAAGCGGATCGACCCCGAATGCCATCTGGTCGCCCTGGAAGCCGGAGGAGAGGCGATGAGCTCCGAACGGTGGGCGTCCTGGCTGGACCGACGCCGCCGCGCCGGGCGCCGGGTCGTGGTCGTGGTCGGCGGCCCGGCCGGCCTTCCGGCGGAAGCCGTCGGCGCGGCCCGGGAGCGGCTCTCGCTCGGTCCGCAGACGATGGCCCACCAGCTCGCCCGGGTCGTTCTGCTCGAGCAGATCTACCGGGCGGCCAAGATCCTCGCCGGGGAGAAGTACCACCTCTGACCCTTCCCGGGCCGGCTGTCTCGGCGACCGGTGGCTCTCCCAAATAGGATGGCCCGGATGAGCGAGCAGGACCCGAACAGGTACGACTCCCCGGCCCAGGACCCGGTTTCGGGGCTGCGCGAAACGGTCACCGCGGTAGCGCGGGCGTTCGCCGGCGACGACTCGATCGAGCCCAGCCTCGACAGTTCGCCCAAGCCGGAAATGGGCGACTACAGCTCGAACGCGGCGATGGTCATGTCGAAGGCGCTCGGCCGGCCGCCGCGCGAGGTCGCGGGCGAGCTCGCCGATGAGATCGCCGGGCGGCTGGGCGAGTCGGTGGAGCGGACCGAGATCGCCGGGCCCGGATTCATCAACCTGTTCCTGGCCGACGACTGGTACCGCCGGGCGGTGGCCGGCCTGGCCGACCCGGCCGGCGGCACCGTGCCACCGGTCGAGCATCCCGAGCGAGCCCTGGTCGAGTCCGTCTCGGCCAACCCGACCGGTCCGTTGACCGCGGCATCCGGGCGACATGCGGCCTATGGCGACGCGGTGACCAGGCTGCTCAGGGCTACCGGACACCAGGTCTCGACCGAGTACTACGTAAACGACGGCGGTAGCCAGATCGAGAACTTCGCCGCTTCGATCGCAGCACGGATGACCGGAGACGAGCCACCGGAGGACGGCTACCGCGGTGAATACGTGACCGACCTGGCCGAGCGGGCCCGGTCCGAACGGATCGACCCCGATGACCTGGAGACTCTGGCCCGCTCGGGCGTGGGCTGGATGGTCGATTCGATCCGGGCGTCGCTGGTCGGGTTCGGGGTCGAGATGGACGGGTTCTTCTCCGAGCGGTCGCTGTACGACGAAGGCCTGGTCGATCGCGGAATCGAGTGGCTCAGGGAGGCCGGGCATACGTTCGAGCGGGACGGGGCGCTCTGGCTGAGGACGACCGACTTCGACGACGACAAGGACCGGGTGTTGGTCCGCTCCGGAGGTGAGCCCACCTATTTCGGCGCCGACGTCGCCTACCATGCCGACAAGGTCGAACGGGGCTTCACCCGGCTGATCGACGTACTCGGGGCCGATCACCACGGGTACATCGGCCGCATGGACGCGGCGATCCGGGCAATGGAGCGGCCCGGGGTCGAGTTCGAGGTCCAGATCATGCAGATGATCCACCTGGTCGAGGGGGGAAGGCGGACCAAGATGTCAAAGCGGGCCGGAGACATCGTCACCCTCGACGAGCTGCTCGCCGACATCGGTAACGACGCCGCCCGGTTCTTCCTGCTCCAGCGGAGCGCCGACCGGACCATGGACCTCGACCTCGACCTGGCCCGTTCCCAGTCCTCCGACAACCCGGTCTACTACGTCCAGTATGCCCACGCCCGGATCCAGAGCATCCTGCGCAAGGCAGCAGCCGAGGGCCGGGGGCATGATCCCGCGGCGCGGACCGAAGTGCCGGTGGACCGCTCGGAGAAGGCGCTGATCGATCGCCTGCTCGACTACCCGGGCGAGGTCCACGAGGCCGCGGCCCGTCGCGCTCCGCATCGGATCTGCGCCTACGGCACCGAGGTTGCCGCTGCCTTCCATGCCTTCTACCGTGACTGCCAGGTGATCGGGGCCGAGGGCGAGGGGCTGGAGGCCTCCCGCCTGACCCTCTGCGAAGTCACCGCCCAGACCATCGAGCGCTCGCTGGGCCTGCTGGGAATCTCGGCGCCCGACCGGATGTAGGTCCCTCGCCGGCCCGACCCGGCTTCGGCCGACCGTACGAACCGGCCACCGACCGTCCGAACCGGTCGCCGACGTCCGAACCGGTCGCCGACCGTCCGCGAACCGGCCGCCGACCGTCCGGGTTCAGAGGTCGAAACGGGCCATGTCGCGCTCCAGGCGGTCCTCGTCGTCCCCGCCGGGTGTCACCGGCTCCGGGTCGTTGCCACCGGTCCCGCCTCGGTTCCGGCGCCAGCTGATCACGGCGAAGATGACCGCCGCCAAAGCCATGGAAAAGATCAGCAACGGCAGCACGTAGGCCCAGAAGTTGATGCCATCGTCGTCGGGCAGGGCCAGTGCGCCCGGACCGTACTCGGCGACCAGGGCGTCCTTGATCTCGTCCTCGGACTTTCCTTCAGAGATCAGCCTGCGAATGAACGCCCTCTCCCGTTCGGCGGCCGGCGCGCGGGAAAGCTCGAGCAGGGTGCCGCAGGTCGGGCACATCACCTCGCCCTCGAGCTGGGGCAGGCTGGCCCTGGGGGCCGGTGATCCGGCATCCACTGACGTTCCGTTCCCGGCCGGCTCGCCGGCCGGGGCCGCGGCTGCCGGCAGGGCCGGCCCGGAAAGAACTGCCGCCGCGGTCAGGACGGTCGCGACGACGCGGACGATGCTGTTCACTGGTCCGCCCCGGACCCGTCCCCGGAATCCCCGGACCCGTCCCCGGAATCCCCGGACCCGTCCCCGAGCGCCGGGGCGGCAAATCTCTCGATGTCGCCCAGGCTGCGAAAAGGGCCCTTGCGCTGGGCAGCGAGGTTGCCGTCCGGGTCGACCAGAAATGATTCGGGTACGCCGGTCGTCTTCAGCTCGTCGGCGTACCGGCCATCGGCGTCGCGGAGCTGGTCGTAGCCGATCCCGTACTTGTCGAGAAACCTGAGCGCGTCATCGGTCAGGTCCCTGGTGTCGACCCCGACCACCGCGATGTCGCCCCGGTTGGCCGTTTCAAACTGCTCCAGGGCAGGCGACTCCTCGCGGCACGGTCCGCACCAGGATGCCCATACGTTCAGCAGGACCCATTCGCCGCGATAGTCCTCGAGCGACTTCTGCCCGCCGGCCGGCAGGGTGGGCAGCGTCGCGGACGGCACCGGCTCGCCTTCGGCGATCCCGCCCTCGCCGCTGTTGAGCAGGCCCCAGGCCAGAAAGCCGAGCAGCGCGACGACGCCGATCACCACCAAT
>JAGQUV010000027.1 GCA_020438295.1 Solirubrobacterales bacterium | reverse complement strand
GGCCGGGTTCGTCAACGCACTTCTGCGCCGCACCCTGCGCGAGCGTGACCGGATCCGGAAACGGCTCAGTGACGATTCGACCCCGGCCGGGGCGGCACTGGCCCACTCCGTGCCGCTCTGGCTTGCCGAGATGTGGTGGCGCGAGTTGGGGCCGGACCGGGCCCGTCGGGCCCTGGCCGCGACCAACCGGCCGCCGGAGCGCGCGGTACGTATCAATACCGCCCGGCTGAGCCCGGATCAGGCGATCGACCGCATCTCCGGTCGGGATCTCGCGCTCTCCCGGGCCGAAGGCGAATGGCCGCTCGCCCCGGCCGAGCTGCTGATCGCCCGCGGCAGTCTGGCCGAAGTCGAGCGGGCCGCCGCCGACGGGTTGGTCGTGGTCCAGTCCCGGGGCTCGGCCGCGGTGGTCGAGGTGCTCGATCCCCGGCCGGGCGAACGGGTGCTCGACCTCTGCGCCGGCCCCGGCATCAAGACCGGCCAGATCGCGGCCCGGGTCGGCCGGCAGGGCAACCTGGTCTCGGTCGAGCCGGATGCGAAGCGGGCCGAGCAGGTTGCAGCTCAGCTCGAGCGGCTCGGTTTCCACAACGGCCTGGTGATCGAGGCGGACGCCCGGGAAGGGGAAGTCATGTCCGACTTCGACCGGGTGCTGGTCGACGCGCCCTGTTCCGATCTCGGCGCGCTGGCCTCGCGGCCCGACGCCCGCTGGCGCAAGTCGCCGGCATTGATCGAGCGGGTCACCGCGATGCAGGCCGAGATCCTCGACCGGGCGGTAGCGATGCTGGAGCCCGGGGGGACCCTGGTCTATTCGACTTGCACGATCTCCGTACGGGAAAACGGGGACCAGGTGCGCGCCCTGGCCGACCGGGGCGCCGTCGAAGTGGACGACCTGGGAGCGCTGGCCCCCGGACTGGCCGATCGCGGCGACAGCCGATTCCTTCAGCTGATGCCCGATCGCGACCGCACCACCGGGTTCTTCATCGCCCGGCTCACGAAGAAGGGCGACACAGGGCGGGAACCGCCGGACCGATCGGGATAATGCCTCTCATGGCGAGTGAAACCGATGCGACGGCCACCAGCGTCGAACGGCGACCGAACTGCCCCGGATGCGGTGAGCCCTGGCTGCGGCCGACCCAGCTACCGGGGAGGTTTCGCTGTGTCTACTGCCTCAGCCGGTACGAACTGGTCTCGCAGTGCCCGGAGTGCGGCGCGCACCAGACGATCGCCCGGATGAGCACCTCCGAAGACATGCTCTGCCAGTCGTGCGGCGGTTCGATGCTGAGTCCGATATGAGCGGTCCGCCGGATCACAAGGCCCGGCTCGAAGCGTTTTCGGAACCGCACGTAGCCCCTTCGATCCTCTCGGCCGACTTCTCCCGGCTCGGCTCGGCGATCAGCGAAGTCATGGATGCCGGTGCCCGGGTCATTCACTTCGACGTCATGGATGGCCATTTCGTACCACCGATCACGGTCGGGCCGCTGGTCGCGGCAGCGATCGGCGACCAGGTCCACGAGGCCGGGGGCGTGCTCGACGTTCACCTGATGATCGAGCGGCCCGAACGGCAGTTCGCGGAATTCGCGAAGGCCGGCGCCGACTCCATCACGTTTCACGAAGAGGCGACCCCGCATGCCCACCGGGCCCTCGGCGCGATCCGCGAGCTCGGCTGCGTCGCCGGGATCGCGATCAATCCCGGCACCCCGGTCGAAGCGGTCGGCGAACTCAATGGCATGGCCGACCTGATCCTGGCCATGACCGTGAATCCGGGCTGGGGCGGTCAGTCCTTCATCGATTCGTCGCCGGACAAGGTGCGACGGCTCACCGGGGTTTCGGGGGACGCCGTGATCGAGGTCGACGGCGGCATCGGCAGCGACACGGCCGGGGTTATGGCCGAGGCAGGGGCGACGCTGTTCGTGGCCGGGTCGGCGATCTTCGGAGCCGATGATCCGGCCGCGGCCTACTCGGAGATCGCGGCCGCCGCAGGGGTACCGCCCGAAAATTGACCGCTGTCCGTTTCCCGGCAATAATGAGCGAGGTGAGACGCGGTATGGCAGGCAGGTTCCTCGCAGCAACCGGGGTCGTCGCAGGGGCGGCGGCGCTGCTGCTGACGCTGCCTTCGGCGGCCGGCGCCCTGACCATCGGGGCAAACCTCAATCGCCCGGCGAACGCGACTTACGGGTGTGAGACGGTGCCGGGGGTGAACGCGTTCGGGGGGAGGCTGTTCCTGCCCAGCGGGCAGACCAGCTGCACGTACATGCCGAGCGGTTCGCTGGGGAACCTCTCCGAGGGAACGGCGGCCCCGTCCGGAGCCAGCATCGCGACCCGGGTCCGGATCAAGGTGGGGAACGTGACCGGTCCGATGAGGATCACGGTCTCGCGCCAACTGGGCTCGACCACGGTCGGTTACACCTGTTGTCATTTCGCCGGCCAGTCGCAGGTCTTCACCCCGCGGCGGAACGGGATCGCCACCGTGAACGTACGGCTGCCGCTGCTCTCCGAAGTCGACGGTGTCAACGGCGTGATCACCCAGGACTACCTGGCGATCTCGGTACTGGCCCCCGGGGTACCGATCCCGGCCCATGAGATCGGGAACCCGGGCGACATCAACAGCCCGTTTGCCGCCGGTTTCTTTCCTCACATGGGTCCCGGCCAGTCCCGCACCGATTCGCACGGTCTGGGCGGGGTGCAGCCGCTGATCCGGGCCGAGGTGATCCCGATCTGCGGGCTCGGCGCCGGCGCGGCCGGGGCGAGCTCCGGCCGGGCGGTCAGCTCGGCCGGACCCTGCCGGGCGCCGCTGGGAACCAGGGCCGGCTCCCGTCGCGGCGGCGCGGTCCGCATCCCGCTGGTCTGCAACCTGACCGTCGCCTGTCGCGGCCGGCTGGTTCTCCAGAACCGCCGCAGCCCGGGCGCGGCCACCGTATCGGCCAAGCGCCGGACCTGGGCGACCGGCCGGTTCAAGGTCGGGGCGGGCAAGAAGGGAGCGGCCAGGTTCAAGCTGACCCGCGGGGGCAAGGCGCTGCTCCGCCGCAAGCGCCCGGCCACGGTCTGGGCGAACGTGATCTTCGGCAAGGGCCCGAACAGGTTCGTGACCAGCCGGAAGCTGAAGCTCTGGCGCTAGAGGTTTCCCTCTTCGAGCCCGGCCAGGCGGGTCTCGATCTCGGCGGCGCTTCCTTCCAGCGGCAGGTCCTCGCTGATGCCGACCGGGTTGCGATAGATGTAGAAGAGCGAGCCGAGCAGGATCAGCGCGGTCAGGGTGAAGCCGATTTCGACCCTCAGGTTGCCGTCCGAAATCAGTGGCAGCAGGGTCCAGGCGACGAAGAAGACCGCGCAGGAGATCCAGCGGATCGAGGCCCGGCGGGCCTGGCCCTGGGCCAGGCAGGCCTGGTTGACCGTGACCGCAGCCAGGTAGAGGCCCATGCCCGCGGTCACCAGCAGCAGATCGGGCCGGTCGTATGTGAACTTGTCGGAGAAGGCGAGCTGCATGAGCTTCGGGCCGGCGATCAGCACGACCAGGGCAACCGTCGCGGTGAACGCGAGCAGCCCGAGCAGGACCATCCGCACCGAGTGGTGGAACTGCTGCTCGGAGCCGGGTTCCCTGCTGTGGTGGAGCGAGGTCAGGTGGGGGAGGATGCTGGTCGAGACGGCCTGGAACAACTGTAGCGGGGCCCGGGCGATCATCAGCACGTTGAAGATGAACCCGGCTGCCGCCGCCCCCTCGATACCCCTGACGACCAGGGGACCGGCGTTGAGGAAGACCTGCTCGCTGAACATGATCAGGAAGACCGAGCCGACGAAGCCCGCTCCGTGGGCGAACGAGAACACGGTTTCCCCGGCTTCTTCGTCCGGACCGTCTGCGGCTTCGCGGGTCGCTTCTTCGCGCCGGGTCCGCCGGGCGATCGCGAACGGGACCACCATCAGGCTGAGCAGCGGGGCGGCGACGATACCCATCGCGTACATGGTCTGACCGCCGAGCAGTCCGACGATCACGATCACGGCGAACATCGTCCGGAACACCGATTCGGAGAGGATCAGCCCGGTGAACAGCCCGAACATCTGATGGCCGGCCAGGTAGCCACGGGCGTAGTAGCTGGCCGCGTAGAACAGGACCGCGCTGAAGAAGATCCAATAGAGCGCCGCATTGCCTTCCAGCAGTCCGTCCTGGAGCGGGCCCCTGAGGACCAGCGCGATCACGGCGAAGCCGAGTGCGAGGCCGACCTGGATCTTGGCCGCCACCTTGACCGTGGCGACGTCGGTCTCGCCGCGTTCGAGGTGTTCGGAGATGTGCCTCGAGAGCAGCTGGTCGACCGGCCGGTAAAGGGTCGAGACGGTAATGAACACGGCCGACCACAGGACCGTTATCTCGCCGTATTGCTGCTTGCTCAGGTCGTGCGACCCGATGAAGAAGTAGACATAGGTCAGCAGACCGGTGAGGCCCACGCCGATGGTCAGGAAACCTGCCGTCTTGCCGTATTCACGGCTGCTGCGCCGCCCGCGGTCCGGCGACTCACTCGGTTCGGGGGTTGCCGATGCCAAGCTGGACTAGACCGGTGAGTGGTCGTGCCGCCGTTCGTCCTGCCGGCCCGCCTGGAGTTGATGGGCCGGTTCCACCCCCAGCTCGAGCTCGATCCGGCGGACGCGCTCGTAGACCCGCTGAGTCATCACCCGCTGCCCGGCGAGCAGGTCCCCGATGATGCCGAGTGCAAACAGCTGGATCGCGACGATGAACAAAACCGCGCCGAGCAGCAGCGACTGGATGTGGCCGCTGCGGTCACCGTTGGCGATCCAGTCGACCAGGAACGGCATCCAGGCGCCAATTGCGGCGACGAGTGAGATCGCGGCGAGCGCCGAGAACACCTTGAGCGGCTCGTAACGGGTGTAGATCCGCAGGATCGCCAGGGAGTTTCGCCGGACATAGGCCGAAGTCGAGCCGAACAGCCTCGATTCCCTGGTCTTGGCGTTGGTCCGGATCGGCACCTCATCGACCGCGATCCGGGTCTTTCCGGCCTGGATCAGGCTCTCCAGCGTGTAAGTGAAATTGTCGACCACCAGCAGCTGGAGCGCGGCCTCGCGGTTGTAGGCCCGGAAACCGGAGGTCGCGTCGCTGACGCCGGTGTGCGAGAGTCGCCGCACTACCGAACTGCCGAGCTTCTGAAGCCATTTCTTGGCCGGCGAGAAATGCTCGATCGCGGCCACTTCGCGATCACCGACCACCATTTCGGCCCTGCCGTCCAGGATCGGCACGATCAGCTTGGGGATGTCGTGACCGGAATACTGGTTGTCGGCGTCGGTATTGACGATGATGTCGGCTCCGAGCTTGAGGCAGGCATCCAGGCCGGCCTGGAATCCGGTCGCCAGACCCCGGTTGTTGGGGAGTTTGACGATGTGGTCTACGCCGCACTGTAGAGCCACATCGACCGTGGAGTCGGTCGAGCCGTCGTCGATCACCAGGGTTTCGATCCGGTCGATCCCTTCGATCTCGGTGGGCAGGTCTGCCAGCGTCGCGGGGAGGTTGTCCTCCTCGTTCAGGCAGGGGATCTGGATGATTACCTTCATAAGTCGTCAAGATTCTCCCATGCCGGCCGACAGGTCACCTTCAGAGCACCGGTTCTGGGACAGAGCCATCGCCCTCGCCCGGCTCGGCCGCGGGGCGGTGAGCCCGAATCCGGCGGTCGGTGCGGTGCTGGTCGACGACGACCGGGTGATCGGCGAGGGCTGGCACCGGAGGAGGGGGGACCTGCACGCCGAGCGGGCCGCCCTGGCCGACGCGCTAGCGCGAGGCAACGATCCCCGGGGGTCGACCGCGTTCGTCACGCTCGAGCCGTGCGCCCACACGGGGCTCCAGCCGCCCTGCAGCGACGCGCTGATCGAGGCCGGTGTCGCCGAGGTCGTGATCGGCTGCGACGACCCGACCCCGAAGGCTTCCGGGACGGGCCCGGCCCGGCTGGCCGCAGCCGGGGTCAGGGTTCGCTGGGCCGATCCGGGCGTCGCCTACGAGTGCCTGGACCTGGTCCAGGACTTTCGCAAGATGGCCCTGGCCGGAACGCCACTGGTGACGCTCAAGGTGGCGATGAGTCTGGACGGCAGGGTGGCGACGGCGACCGGGGACGCCCGCTGGATATCGGGCCCCGAGAGCCGGGAACTGGTGCACCGCTGGCGGGCCGAGGCCGACGCGATCGCGGTCGGCTCGGGGACGGTCCGGCTCGACGACCCGCGGTTGACCGCACGGCTCGATGAAACGGTCGTGCGACAGCCCACGCGGGTCGTCTTCGATTCCGGTCCTTCACTGACCCCGGGGGCGGCGCTGTTCGGCGATATCGAGACCGCGCCGGTCGTCGTGGTGACCGGACTCGATGCCGATCCGGAAAGGCTGGCGGTGCTCGAGTCGGCCGGCGCCGAATCGGTAGTTGCGGTCGGCAGCGATCCGGCCGCCCGGTTCACCGACGCGCTGCGGAAGCTCGGCCGGCGAGGGACTTCGTCGCTGCTGCTGGAGGGTGGCCCGACCCTGGCCGGGGTAGCGCTTGCGTCCGGGCAGATCGATCGGGTGGAGATCTTCGTGGCACCGATCATCATCGGCGGGGGGCGGGCCGCGATAGAGGGGCCGGGCGTGGCCTCCATTGCCGCTGCGGCCCGGGTTCCGGGGATGGTCGCGAGGCCGGTCGGTCAAGATGTACTGATGAGCGGAACGATCAAGGTGTGGTAGGCGGTGTTCTCGGGACTGGTAGACGAGATGGGTCGGATCGAAGCGGTCGAGGTCGACCGTGCCGGCGCCAGGCTGGAGATCGGCTGCTCGTTGGCCGGACAGATAGAGCCCGGCGATTCGGTCGCCGTGAACGGTGCCTGCCTGACCGCCACCCGGGTCACCCGGACCGGCTTCTCGGCCGACGCGATGCAGCAGACCCTGGAGAAGACCTCGCTGGGGATGCTGGAGCCCGGCTCGCCGGTCAACCTGGAGCTGGCCCTGCGGGCCGATCAGCGGCTCGGCGGGCACCTCGTCCAGGGTCACATCGACGGGGTCGGACGGGTTTCCGGGCAGGAGGAGGAGGGATTCTCGCTGCGGGTCCGGGTCGAGATCCCCGGGTCGCTGGGGCGCTACATCGTTCCCCAGGGCTCGATCACGATCGAGGGGGTGAGCCTGACCGTCTCCGGGACCGGCCCGGGCTGGGTGGAGGTCGCGCTGATCCCGGAAACCAGGGAGCGGACCACGCTGGGCGACCTGGGGCCGGGCCAGGCGGTCAACGTCGAGTGTGACGTAATCGCCAAATACGTCGAGCGGATGGTGTCACCATATGCATCGGGCGAAGCGGCCCCCGGCACCGTCGATACCGAAGACGCTCCCGAAAAGAGCGAGAATGAAGACGGTCAGTAAATGAGTCAGACAGCAGACAGCCCCGGACGATCAGGCGTGACCGAGCAGCGCAGGCCGTTCTCCTCGGTCGAGAAGGCCCTGGAAGACATACGCCGTGGCCGCATGGTGATCGTGACCGACGACGAGGCCCGTGAGAACGAGGGCGATCTGGTCATGGCGGCCCAGTTCGCGACCCCCGAGGCGATCAACTTCATGGCAAAAGAGGCACGCGGCCTGGTCTGCCTGGCGCTGACCTCGGAACGTTGCGATCAGCTCGGGCTGAAGCTGATGACCGCCAAGAACGAGGCACCGCTCGAGACCGCATTCACGGTCTCGATCGAGGCGGCGGAAGGGGTGACCACCGGTATCTCCGCCCAGGACAGGGCCCACACGATCCAGGTGGCGATCGATTCCCAGGCCAGCCCCCGCGACATCGTGGTCCCCGGCCACGTCTTCCCGCTCAAGGCGAAAGACGGCGGCGTCCTCGAGCGGACCGGCCACACCGAGGCGAGCGTCGATCTGGCCCGGCTGGCCGGGTTGGTCCCGGCCGGTGTGATCTGCGAGGTGATGAACGAGGACGGCACGATGGCCAGGGTCGGTGATCTGGCCGTCTACGCCGAGAAGCACGGCCTCAGGATGATCACGATCGCCGACCTAATCGCCTACCGGCGGGAGAACGAAAAGCTGGTGGAGCGGGTCGTGTCGACCGCGCTGCCGACCTCGTTCGGTGATTTCCGGGCGGTCGGTTACCGCTCGCTGGTCGATGACAAGCACCACGTCGCGATGGTCAAGGGAGAGGTGGATACCGGCGAGCCGGCCCTGGTCAGGGTTCACAGCGAGTGCCTGACCGGTGACGTGTTCCACAGCATGCGCTGCGACTGCGGCGAGCAGCTCGCCGCAGCGATGGCGATGATCGAGAGGGAGGGCACCGGAGTCCTGCTCTACCTGTCCCAGGAAGGCAGGGGGATCGGTCTGCTGAACAAGCTGCGCGCCTACAAGCTCCAGGAGCAGGGGCTCGACACCGTCGATGCCAACCTCAAACTGGGGCTACCCGCCGACCTGCGGGACTACGGCATCGGCGCCCAGATCCTCAGGGACCTCGGCCTGCGCAAGATCCGCATCCTTACGAACAACCCGAAAAAGATCATCGGCCTGGAAGGCCACGGGCTCGAGGTGACCGAGCAGATCAAGATCGAGTCACCGCCGAACCAGCACAACGAGTCATACCTCAGGGCAAAACGCGACAAGCTGGGTCACATCCTCCATCACCAGGGGCTCGCCTTCGACGAGGAGATGCTTCACGGCGAACGGGTCCAGGACCAGGAACTCGGGACCAGGGGTCGGGCCGGGGACCGGGAACGCCCACCTGCGGCGCGGGAACGGTCCGAAGGCGAGCAGGAGGACGGGCCGGATGGCTGACCCGGCCGGCAGCGCCACCGGCCGCTACGCGATCTGCGTCGGAGACTTCTACGAGGACCTCGCGGCGCGGCTGGTCGAAGGAGCGAGATCCGAGTTCTCGGCGGCCGGGGTCGGCGATGACGAAATCGAGATCTTCGAGGTTCCGGGGGCTTTCGAACTGCCGCTGGCGGCCCACTACTGTGCCACCTCGGGCCGGTTCAGCGGGGTGGCCTGCCTGGGGGCGGTGATCCGCGGCGAAACCGATCACTACGAATTCGTATGCAGCGAGGCCGCGCGGGGCATCCAGTCGGTCCAGCTGGAGACCGGCGTACCCTGCGGTTTCGGGGTGCTCACCGTAGAAAACATGGAACAGGCCTTGGCCCGGACCGGCGGGGGCAAACGCGACCAGGGGGCCAACGCGGCCCGCGCCGTACTGCGGATGAACGGGATGCGCAGCGAGTGCGGTCGGCCGCGGCCCTGACCTGGCGGCGCCGTTGTCGGCCTGGGTTCCGGTCGGGCCGTCCATCGGATAAGATGCCCGGTTCCATGGCTCGTGTATGTCACAGCTGCGGCAAGGGTCCGTCGTTCGGAAACTCGCGCAGCCACTCATTGGTCGCCACCCGGCGCCGGTTCGACCCGAACCTGCAGAAGGTCCGCATCGTCGAAGACGGCGCCCGCAAGCGGGTCAACGTCTGCACCCGCTGCCTCAAGGCGAACAAGGTCGCCAAGGCGTAGTCCCGGCAGGCCGCCTCACCGCGGCTCCGTTACCGCCCGCGGCAGCCGGCCGTCCACGGGTTCTGCCGCCACCCGGTCCCGTAGAATCGGCGGTCGTGGCCGATCCGAGCATTGAGAGGTTCAGGCGAGTCGTCGCCTCCGCCTACGGTTCCCTCGAGGCCCGCAGTCAGGAGGTCAACGACCTCAACGTGTTTCCGGTGGCCGACGGTGACACCGGGGACAACATGGCCATGACCATGCGCGCCGTGATGGAGGAGCTGGACCGGATGGATGACGGTCGCTCGCTCGACGAGATCGGCCGGACCGAGCTCGTATCGGCGCTGGCCCGGGCGGCCCTGATGGGAGCGCGCGGCAACTCGGGCGTAATCCTGAGCCAGATCGTGCGCGGTGCGGCCGAGGAACTGGCCTCGAGGCCGGGCGAGCTGGTCGATCCGGTGCTGGTGGCGTCGGCCTTTGCGACCGCGGCCGACGCGGCCTACGAGTCGGTGCGGGAGCCGGCCGAGGGAACGATGCTGACCGTATTCCGTGAAATGGCGCACTCGATCTCGCGCCAGCTCGCCCACATCGAGCCCGAGCGGCAGCGGCTGCTGCCGGACGCGACCTCCGACCAGCAGGACGACGCGCTGGCCGAGGTGCTCGAGCAGGCGATCGCCGACGGGCAGAAGGCGGTCGAGCGCACACCCGAGCAACTCGACGTACTGGCCGAATCCGGAGTGGTCGACGCCGGGGGCTACGGGCTGGTCCTGATCCTGGCCGGCGTGTTAGCCGCACTCCGTGGCGAAGACGCCGACCTGCCGGTCATAGAACATCACTCGCCGGCCCGCAGCGGCCAGCCCCACCACGAAGACAGCCGGTTCCAGTACTGCACGAATTTCATCGTCTCCGGGGCGGGGCTGGCTCCGAGGGAGTTCGTCGAGCGGCTCGAACAGCTGGGAGATTCGGTCCTGGTGGTCGGGGACCAGACCACCCTGAAGGTTCACGTCCATACCGACGATCCGGAGTCGGCGATGGATGTCTTCGCCGAGGCCGGCTCGGTCACCAACCTCGACGTCGCCGACATGCGCAAGCAGGTGGCCGAACGCGATGCCCGGCTGGTCGCGGAGCTGAAGACCGGAGTGGTCGCGGTCGGCAGCGGGCCGGGGCTGGAGGCGATCTTCGCCGAGATGGGCGCTCAGGTCGTGCCGGGCGGCGAGACGATGAACCCGTCCACGGCCGAGCTGCTGGCCGGGATCAGGGAGGTCTCGGCCGAGGCGATCCTGGTCCTGCCCAACTCCTCGAACGTGATCATGGCGGCCGAACGGGCCTGCGAGTTGTCCGAGAAGCAGGCCGAGGTGATCCCCACCGGGACCCAGCAGGAGGGGCTGCTCGCGCTGGTCGAATTCGATGCGGCGGCCGATCTCGACACCAACCGGAGCCGCCTCGTCGCCGCGATCGCCGACCTGAAGGTCGGCGGGGTGGCACCGGCGGCCCGCGACGACGGCCAGGATCGGTTCCGCAAGGGCGACGCGGTCGGGTTCGTCGACGACGCGATAGTCGCGTGGGGCGAGCCGGCCCCGACCCTGTCGGCGACGGTCGGGCGGATGGCCGAGGGGGCCGAGCTGATCACGTTGATCGCCGGGGAGGGGGCGCCGATCCCGCTCGATGAGATCGAGGTCCACGCCGGGAGCGAGGTCGAGCTCGAGCTACACGAAGGCGGCCAGCCGAGCTGGTGGTGGCTGCTAGCCAGCCAGTAGCGCCGCCCGCGCTCGGGGGCGGCGCCAGGCCTTCGCGGGCCGCGCTGCTGGCCGCGCCGGTCAGGTGGCCGCGACCGGAGCGGCTCGACCTACCGCTCGGTGAACTATCCGGAATCGGGCCCAAGCTGGGCTCGCGGGCAGCTGAGGCGGGGGTCGAGACGATCTTCGACCTGCTCTGGCGAGTGCCCAGGGCCTACGGTGAGATCCCCGACCGGGTCACCCTCGGCCGGCTCCGGCGCGGCGAGCCCGCGATCGTCACGGTCGAGCTGCTCGGTCTGCGGACCGTGCGGGTCCGCCGGCGGGGGTTCAGCGTGATCGAGGCCAGGGTGGCTGACGAATCAGGAGCCCGAAAGGCGGTCTGGTTCAACCAGCCCTGGGTCGCCGATCGGCTGGTGGTCGGTCACCACTACCTGCTCGAAGGCAGGCTCGAGGCCAAAGGCTTCACGGTCGCCGTGGCCGAGCCGCTCGACGGCCCGCCGCCAGCCGGCGAACCGTCCGGCGGAAACCGGGTGGCGGACGCGGCGCGCCCGAAGCAGACCGTCGCCGGCTGGGGAAGGGGGGATCCCCCCGGCCTGATGGACCAGGGAATCCGCGGTCGTCATCCGGCCGGCGAGTCGATCAAACCGGCCCGCTGGCGACGCTGGGCCTGGCAGGCGACCGCAGCCGCCGGGGAGATGGCCGAGCCGCTCCCGGCTGTTCTGCTCGGAAGACGCGGGCTCCCGGGTGCGGTGGCGGCGATCCGCGAGGCCCATTTTCCGGTGACCGCGACGCGCTCGGATCAGGCGGTCCGACGCCTGGCCTATGAAGAGCTGTTCCTGCACCAGGTGGTACTGAGGAGGGGAAGGGTGGAGCTCCGGCGGGAAACCGATCCGCCGCCCGCGCTGGACGCAGGACGCAGCGGGGCAGCGGTGGTCTCGGATTGGGAATGCGGCTTGCCGTTCGAGCTCACCGCCGACCAGGTCCGGGCAATGGCCGAGATCGATGCCGATCTGGGATCCGGACATCCGATGCGGAGGCTGCTGATGGGAGAAGTGGGCGCCGGCAAGACGGTGGTGGCCGTCCGGGCGATGCTGGGCGCCCACGTGGCCGGTGCGCAGTCGGCGATCATGGCCCCGACCGAAGTCCTGGCCGAACAGCACGCGGTCACCGTCCGGCGGCTGCTTGCCGGGACTGGGGTACGGGTCGAACTGCTGACCGGATCGGTTCCGGCGAGCCGCAGGGGCGCGATCCTGGCCGATCTGGTCGCAGGGGAAGTGGATATCGTGGTCGGCACGCACGCCCTGCTCGAGGATGATGTCGCGTTCCGGCGGCTGGCGCTGGCCGTGGTCGACGAGGAGCACCGTTTCGGGGTTTCACAGCGGGCGAGGCTGGCCGGCAAAGCGCCGTCCGGGCACTCGGCCCATTTTCTGCAGATGACGGCGACCCCGATACCCCGTACCCTTTCGCTCACCGCCTACGGCGATCTCGACGTGACGGCGCTGCACCAGCTCCCGGCCGACCGGAAGCCGGTCGAAACAGTGCTCGCGACGGGAACCGATCGCGAGGCGGTATTCGGACGGTTGAAGGGCGAGGTCTCCCGCGGTCGCCAGGCCTTCGTGGTCTGCCCGCTGGTCGAGGGCTCGGACGACTTGGGCGCGAGGGCGGCCGCGGCAGAAGCCGAGCGCCTGCGCGACGGTGAGCTTCGTGAGTTTGAAGTCGGGCTGGTACACGGCCAGATGAATGCCGCCCGGAAAGAGCTGGCGATGTCGGCTTTCGCCGAGGGCCGGACCGACGTCCTGGTGGCAACCACGGTGGTCGAGGTCGGCATCGACGTCCCCAACGCGACCGTGATGGTGATCGAAGGGGCCGAACGGTACGGCCTGTCCCAGCTCCACCAGCTGCGGGGCCGGGTCGGCCGGGGCCGGCACGGGGGAACCTGCTTTTTGATCGCCGCAGCTGCCGGCCCCAGAGCCCGTCGTCGGCTGGCTGCCGTGGCGGGTGAGTCCGACGGTTTCAGGCTTGCCGAGATCGATCTCGAGCTGAGGGGGGAAGGAGAGATCACCGGCACCCGCCAGCACGGCCTCCCCCGGTTCCGGGTGGCCGATCTGCCGCGTGACGCCGAGTTGCTCGAACAGGCTCGGGACGACCTCGATCGCCTGCTCGAACTGCACGGAGGACTCGACTCCCCGGCCCTCTCCCCGCTGTCGGAGCTGGCCGGCTCACGGTTCGGTCCGGAGGGCATCCGCCGGTGAGGGTGATCGCCGGACGGCTGGGCGGCCGGCGACTGCTGGCCCCGCGGGGCTGGCAGGTCCGGCCCACCTCGGAACGGGTCAGGGAAGCGGTCTTTTCGGCGCTCGGGGAGATCGAGGGCGCCGAAGTCGCCGACCTCTACTGCGGCACCGGCGCGCTGGGGATCGAGGCGCTGTCGCGTGGCGCCGCCCGGGCGGTGATGGTCGACCGCGACACCCGGCCGGTGCTCGGCAATGTCCACAACCTCGACCTGGCCGACCAGGTCGAGCTGGTCCGGGCCGATCCGGCGGACTGGCTCGGCTCGATCGGGCAGGGACGCAGCTTCGACCTGGTCTTCATCGATCCTCCGTACCGGAGCGGCCCCGATGTCGCGATCGGGCTGGACGAGGCGATCCCCGGGGTCCTGGCCCCGGGCGGGCGCGTGGTGACCGAGAGCGCGGCGCGGAATCCGATCGAGCTCCCTTCACTGGAGCCGGTCAGGGAGCGCCGCTACGGTCGCACCCTGGTCACCATTCACCGGCTCGGTCCGGCCGGGGGATGAATCCCCCCGGCGGATGGCCGGAAGCCGCGGATCCGCCCGCCCCGTGTAGCTTGCCTCTGCATGAGCCAGACAACTGAACAGATCGCGATCTGCCCGGGCAGCTACGACCCGGTCACCAATGGCCACCTGGACATCATCGGGCGGGCATCGAGGATCTTCGACCGGGTCGTGGTCGGCGTGGTCAACAAGCCGATGCGCAAGAGTGCGACCCTGTTCACCGCCGAGGAGCGCCAGGCCTTCATCGTCGACGCGATTTCCGAGCTCGACAACGTGGATGTCCGGATCTTCTCCGACCTGCTGGTCGAGTTCGCACGCAGCGTCGGGGCCGGGTCGATCGTGAAAGGGCTGCGTGCCATTTCCGATTTTGAGTACGAGAACGAAATGGCCCAGCTCAATCACCGGCTCGACCCGGAGATCGAGAGCGTCTACGTGTTCGCCCGCTCGGACTTCAGCTTCCTGTCTTCGACCGGGGTCAAGGAGATGGCGATCTTCAACGCCGACATCTCGGAATTGGTGCCGGCACCCGTCGCGGCCGCCCTGGCAGATAGACTTGGGCGCAAATGAAGGCCCCCGGGGTTCCGCAAAGGAGTGGGCGATTTCGTGCAGAATATGCAGGAAATCGCCGACTTCTACCCCGAATACCACGGAGACGCATAGGGTTCCCTGAGACATGGATGTTCTAGTCCTCATAGACAAGCTCGATGATCTCGTCCACAACGCGCGGCCGGTGCCGCTCACCGATCAGGTGAGGGTCGATCGCGAGGAGATCTATGACCTGCTCGATCAGATGCGCGCCACGATCCCCGAGGAGATCAAGCAGGCCCGCTGGATCGTCAAGGAGCGCCAGGAAATGCTCGAGGAGGCCAAGCGAGAGGCCGAGAGGGTCGTGCGCGAGGCCCGCGAGCAGCAGGCGAGACTGGTGTCGGACGAGGAAGTGACCAAGCAGGCCGAACGGGCCGCCGACGAGATCGTCGAAGACGCCCGTTCCCGCGAGCGCGAGATCCGGCTCGGCGCCGAGGACTACGCCGACGAGATCCTGAACACGCTCGAAGTCAATCTGCAGAAGTTCACCGCCGCGGTCCAGCGCGGTCGCGACCGGCTGGCCGGGCGCGACGAAGAGCCGCTGGACGAGATCGAGGAGTAGGCCGTCAACGGTAGTCGGCGACGACGACTGTGAGGTCGTCGCTCGACCAGGCCACCTCGCCGTCGCACCAGGAGGCCAGCTCTTCCGCGCTGTCCGGGTAGGCCTTTCCGGGAACCTCGGTCCCGCCGCCCCCGCCTTCGAGCGCCACGAAGTCGCCGATCACCAGCGCCTCGGCGTGCTGGCGCACCCGCCGGAACAGGGTTCGCTTCTGGTCGTCGGTGAGCCGGTGGATCGAGAGCACCGAGACGACCAGGTCCCAGGGACCGTCCGGGAGCGGATCCTCGATCCGGGCGAGGCGCACGTCGCTGAGCTGCCGGCGGGCCCGGAACACCATTTCCGGGTCTGAATCCAGCCCGGTGATCCGGGCGGACGGAAAGCGGGCGAGCAGCCGCGCGGCGGTTTCACCGGTGCCCGTACCGAGCTCCAGCACCGTGCCCGGCTCGAACGGGATCGCCGCCACGGCAGCCTCCTGAAGCTGGTCGTACAGCGGGACCTGGGAGCGCACGGTCTCCAGGTAGCTGTGGTCGATCGGATCGGATCTGGTCATGTCGGTACGCTAGGGAAGAGCCGACATCGTAGTCGCCTGCCAACCCGGAGCGCCGACCATGACCTTGGAAACAGTTGAACTCGATGGCCTCGGACTCACCTACGGCGACGCGACCCGGATCGACGGAATCGTCTCGCCCGATCCGGTCGAGCTCGGAGGCCAGACTTACGTGGCCGACCCGTCCGCAGCCGACGTGCGGCTCGATGTCTCCCGTACGAGCGCCGGATACGCACTGCGTCTGCGGTTCGAGGTCGGATTGGCAGGCCCCTGCGTGCGCTGCCTCGAGCCGGCGGTAGCGAGCGTGGTGGTCGATGCCCGGGAGGTGGACCAGCCGCCCGAGCCGGTGGCCGGCCGCGGAGCCGGATCGGCCGCCGAAGAAGGAGAAGACGAGATGACCGCGGCCGAACTGGTCAGCCCCTACGTCGAGAACGGGGTGCTGGACGTGCGCGCTTGGACTCACGACGCCCTGATCCTCTCCCTGCCGAACCAGATCCTCTGCCGGCCCGACTGTCTCGGGCTCTGCCCCGGGTGTGGTGAATCGCTCAACGGCGCCGATCCGGCCGATCATCAGCACGGTCAGGCGACCGATCCCCGCTGGGCCAAGCTGCGCGACCTGGGCTGACCCGCCGGGAAGCTGAAATAGGGGGTTTCGGCTAGACTGCCCGGCTCCATGGCCGTACCGAAGAAACGAACCTCGAGAGCCCGCCGGGACAAGCGGCGCGCCACGCACCGGGCCGCGAAAGCCCGGGTCAACCACTGCAGCAAGTGCCACTCGCCGCGCCTGCCGCACCGGATCTGTCCGACCTGCGGCGACTACGCCGGCCGTGAAGTAATCGCCCAGCGCACCCCCGAAATCGGTGCGCCAGCCCCTTCAGGCGATTAGTTGGACTACAGCGGGACCACGGTCGCGCTCGACGGTTTCGGGGTCGAAGGCGGCTTCGACGTACTCGAGGCGGGCATCCGGGAAGCCGCGGCCGACGGCGTGAAACTGCGCGTATTCGGGCCGAGGGGCCAGATCGACCTCGGCGGACTGGACGGCGTGACCCTGATCGACACGAGTGAGTCGATCTCCAACGAGGACGATCCGGTCAGCTCGGTCCGGTCGCGCCCGGACGCCTCGATCGTCAGGGCGGTCGCCGATGCCGCGGCCGGCGATTCCCAGGGCGTGGTCAGTCTCGGCTCGACCGGGGCGGCGATGGCGGCGGCGACTTTCGGCCTGAAGCGATCCCGGGGCGTCAAGCGGCCGGCTCTGGCGGCCCAGGTCCCCGCTCCGGGCAAGGCGGTCCTGTTCCTCGATGTCGGGGCCAACCTCGACGTCAGGGCTCAGCACCTGGTCCAGTTCGCGTGGCTCGGGATGGCGTTCTCCAGCGCCGTACTCGGCGTGGATCGGCCGAAGGTCGGGCTGCTCTCGGTCGGCGAGGAGGCCGGCAAGGGGCGTGAGGCAGTGGTCGAGGCCAACGGGATCCTGAGCCGCTCGCCCGAGATCGACTTCATCGGCAACGTCGAAGGTGGGGACATCCCGGCGAGCACGGCCGACGTGGTGGTCACCGACGGCTTCACCGGCAATGTGGTGATCAAGACGATGGAAGGCACGGCCAAGGCCGTGGGCAATGCGATCTCCGGCGCGGCGCGAAAGAACCCGATTTCGGCGATCGGTGGCCTGATGATGAAATCTGCTCTGGGCGGATTGAGGAAAGACCTCCACCCGGACACGACCGGAGGCGCGATCCTGCTCGGGCTGCGCAAGGTGGCGGTGGTCGGACACGGCAGCTCGGGTCCGGAAGGCGTGGCCAACGCAATCAGGGTCGCGGCCCGGGCGGCGGCGGTAGATTCGTCGGGACGGACCGAAGAAATGCTGCACCGGGTCGGGGCCAACCGGGGGGCGATCGATTCGGGTAGGGACTCATGATAGGAACTGACGATGAACCGCGATGAAGTCATCACCCTGGTAAGGGACCATCTGGCGATCGAGCTGGAGCTGGAGCCCGCCCAGATCACCGAGCAGTCGCGTTTCAAAGAGGACTTCGACGCCGATTCGCTCGATCTGTACGAGCTCGTCATGGAACTCGAGGATCGCTACGGGATTTCGGTCTCCGAACAGGAAGCAAGCCAGATCAGCACGGTGGGAGACGCGATTGACTTTGTCATGGCTAAAACGGGCCCGTGAGCGCAGGCGGGGGCGTGACGGGGCGAGCAGGGCGCTCTCGGGGCTGATCGACGAGTTGCCGGACGAGGTCCGCCGCGAGGCGCTGACCCATTCGTCCTGGGCCGGCGGGAGGGTCGGTTCGTACGAGAGGCTGGCCCTGCTGGGCGACAGCGTGCTCGGGCTGGCGGTTGCCGAGGAGCTCTACTCGTCACTGCCGGGCCTCGATGCGGGCGCCCTGACCAAGATCCTGAACCAGGCGGTGAGCGGCGAGGCCTGTGCCGCGGTCGGTCGGGAGCTGGGGATCCCGGAGATGCTGCTGGAGGCCGACCCCGGGCCATCCGACGGCACCCAGACGCCGGCCAGGCTGCTGTTGGAAGGGGAGCGGCCGCTGCCCGAGATCACCGAGGCCATGATCGGGCGCTGTTTCCTCAGCTTCGGCTACGAGTCCACCGCGGCCGCGGTGGTCGACGCGTTCGGGGCACGAATTGAGGAAGTTCAGCTGAACAGGAGGGACTTCAAGTCCGCTCTGCAGGAGATCGTCGCCCGTCGCGGAGAAACGGTGGCATACGAGGTGGTCGGCTCCAGCGGACCGCCCCACCAGCGCACCTACGAGGTGGCGGTGAGCCTGCGCGGCGAGGAGATCGGGCGGGGAGAGGGCCGCAGCAAGAAGGCGGCGGGCCAGGCGGCCGCCGCCCGTGCACTGGAAGCTATGGATGGCTGACCGCGGGAACGTCCGACCAGTCCGGCAGCCTTAGGAGCGCATGTACCTGCGCTCAGTCACCATGAAGGGGTTCAAGTCGTTCCCGGCGCGGACCGAGCTGGATTTCGCGCCCGGCGTCAGCGTGATCATCGGCCCCAACGGCTCCGGCAAGTCGAACATCACCGACGCGGTCTTATGGGCGCTGGGTGAACAGAGCCCGGGCGCGATCCGGGGCGCCTCGATGCAGGACGTGATCTCGGTCGGCGGGCGCGACGTCGGGTCCCGCTCGGAGGCGGAAGTGGAAGTCGTGATCGACAACTCGGAGGGCCGTCTCGGGACGGAGCTCACCGAGATCGCGATCACCCGCAAGCTGGACCGCAACGGAGAGGGCGAGTACCGGCTGAACGGTGCTCGCTGCCGGCTGGTCGACATCGTCGAGATCCTGTCCGATGCGAACCTGGGTCGGGAGATGCACTCGGTGATCAGCCAGGGCAAGGTCGATTCGATCGTCCACTCGAAGCCACGCGAACGTCGTCTGCTGATCGAGGAGGCGGCCGGGTTGGGCAAGTTCCGCAAGCGCCGGCGGCGATCCGAGCTGAAGCTGAACGCGACGCGGGACAACCTCGAGCGGGCGCTCGATGTGGAGCGCGAGGCCCGGCGGGCACTGAGACCACTCAAGCAGCAGGCCAATGCGGCCGAGATCGGGGCCCGGATCGAGCGCGAGGAACTCGGGTTGAGGGCCAGGTTGGTAGCCGAAGAGCTGAGGTTCGGAGAGGGCCGCCTCGAAACGGCGCGTGAGGCGGCCCGCAAGGCCAGGGCCGTACGTGACGGGCTCGAAAAGGACCTGTCGGAAGTATCCGAGCGGCGAAGGGCGGCCGAGCAGCGGTTTGCCGAACGCGATCGCGAGCGGACCGAGACCTGGGGGATCCTCAACTCGCTTCGGTCCGCTCAGGAGAAGATCGCGATCGGCGGGTCGGCGATCGGCGAGCGGGCTCGCGCGCTCGAAGCCAGGCTGGACGAGCTGCGGCTCGAGCTTGCTCCGCTCACCCTCGACGTCGGTTCGAGCGGCAGCGCCAGCGAGCGGGCCCGCCGGCTGGTCGAAGAGCTCTCCGAGGTCGATGCCGGCCTTTCGACCGCGACCGAGGGACTGCGGCGGGCCAGGGCCGAAGGGGCCGAAGCTGACCGGCTGAAGGCCCTGGCCGAGGTGCGGGACGGGGCCGAGCGGGCGACCCGCCACGCCCGGCGCGCCGAAGGCCTGTTGGGAGAGCGCCACCGGGAACGGCTCGGCAAGCGGATGGAGGCAGTCGAGCGAATGATGGGCCTGGTCGTCGACCTGGCCTCTGCCTCCGACCGGGCTGGGCGGGCCGTCCGCGGCCGGGTCTCCCGCGCCGAGCGGACGGTGATCGGGGAACGGGGCGATTCGGATGAGATTGCGGCCGAGCTCAAGTCCTGCTCCGACCGGGAGGTCGAGGTCCAGGCCAAGCTCCGATCGGTGGCCGAGCGGGTGACCGAGGCCGAGGTCGAGGCCGCCCATCTGGGCGACCGCCGCAGCGAGGCGGCCGGGGAACTGGCCCGGATCGCCGAGAAGCTCGGGGAGGAGGTGGCCGAAGCGACGGAGCCGCTCGAGGACGAGGAGCGGGAAAAGATCGATCGCCGGCTGACCAACCTCCGGCACCGCCGGGAGAGGATCGGCCCGGTCAACCCGCTGGCCGAACGCGAGTACGAGGAGGCCAGGCAATACGTGGACGAACTGGTCGCCCAGCGGGAGGACACCGAGCGGGGGATGAGGGAGTTGGAGAAGGTGATCCGGGACATCGACGCCGAGATCAAGCGGTCGTTCGACGAGACCTTTGCCGCCGCCGCGGCTAACTTCGAGGAGATGATCGCCGAACTGTTCCCCGGGGGCAGTGGCCGCCTGCGCGCGGTCGACCTGAAACCGGCTCCCGAGCCGGAACCGGAAGGCGGCGGCGAGGCTGCCGCGGAACGAGATGCGCCCGACGAAGGCGATGCCGACGCGGAGGAGGACCAAGGCCAGGCGGAGCTCGGGGTAGAACTCGAGGTCACCCCGGCCGGCAAGCGGATGAGGCAGATGAGCCTGTTGTCGGGAGGAGAGAAGGCGATGACCGCGCTCGCCTTCGTGTTCGCGGTCTTCCTCGCGCGGCCCTGCCCTTTCTACATCCTGGACGAGGTCGAAGCGGCGCTCGACGACGCCAACATCAACCGCTTCCTCGGACTGATCGGCCGCTTCTCGGACCGGACCCAGTTCGTGATCGTCACGCACCAGAAGCTGACCATGGAGGCGGCCGACGTGCTGTACGGGGTGAGCATGGGCGGCGACGGGGTCACCAAGGTGGTTTCCCGCCGCCTGCCGAGCAAGGTCGAGACGATCGCCGGCTCGACTCTCGAAGAGGCGGCCTGAGCCGGGACCCCCGGCTGTCCCGGGGCTGACCTGCCGCCCCGCAGGAAGCGACCCCATCAGGCAAGATCCAGACCCGACGTGAGCACCACCTGGACAGACATTCTCGACCTCGGCGACCGGGCTGCACCGGAAAGTGCGCCGCCCGCCGGGGCCGACGAACAGGCACCCCGCCGCCGCGGCGCATTCAGGCGCCTGCGTGAGAGCCTGGCCAAAAGCCGGAAGGCACTCTCCGAGGAGATCACCTCGTCGCTTTTCGACCGGATCGACGAAGAGACCTGGGAGCGGCTCGAGGAGGCGCTGATCCTGGCCGACGCCGGGGCCACGACTACCGCACAGGTGGTCGAGCGGCTCGAGCGGGAGGTCGAGTCGGGCGAGGTGCCGCCGGACGGTCAGGCGATCAAGGAACGGCTGATCGAGATCCTTGCCGAGATCGCATCGGCCGGGTTGTCGCCGATCGACCTGAGCGAACAGCCCGCAGTACTGCTGATGACCGGGGTGAACGGCACCGGCAAGACGACATCGATCGGCAAGACCGCCGGCCACCTCAACAACGAGTTCGGCCTCTCGGTGCTGCTAGGAGCCGCCGATACCTACCGCGCGGCGGCGGTCGAGCAGCTGAGCGCCTGGGCCGAGCGGGCCGGTGCCGGGATCGTGCGGTCCAATGAAGGCGCCGATCCCGGGTCGGTCGCGTTCGACGCGGTGAGCGCCGCCCGGTCCCGCGGAA
>JAGQUV010000026.1 GCA_020438295.1 Solirubrobacterales bacterium | reverse complement strand
GAGGCCGGCCGGATGGCCGTCCGACCCGCTGGCCGGGAGGGGCTGGGTGGTCTTTGCCAGCGCGATCACCCTGCGGCCGGCCGAGGTTTCCACCGAGAGCCGGTCGGCCAGGGTTTCGTTCAGGGCGAGCGCGCCGGACTCGACCATCAGGTCGGGAGCGCCCATCACCAGGCTGACCCGATCCGAGTCCGTTTCGAAAGTCAGGCCGCTCCACTTCCATTCCGACGAGAAGGCGACCTCGCCGGTGACCGGTTCGGGAGCGCCGGGGAACTCCTCGGCGATCGCCTCGAGGGTGCGGTTGCGCTCTCCGGCGCTGGCCGCGAACCGGCCCAGCTCGCGGCCGGCCAGCTTGCCGTCGGTGACGTAGGCCGGCTCGATCCCGACCAGGGTCAGGTTGCCGTCGGTCAGGGTCCCGGTCTTGTCGACGCAGATCGTGTCGACCGAGGCGAGCGATTCGGTGGCGCTCATCTGCTGGACCAGCGTGTCGCGCTTGGCCAGCTTGACCGCCGCGACCGCGAAAGTCACGCTCATGAGCAGCACCAGGCCCTCCGGAATCAGCGTGATCAGCCCGGCGGTGGCGGTCTGGGCGGCCTCCACCAGCTCGGTCTGGCGGATCACCAGCGAGCCGATCAGCAGGATCGCCAGCGGGATCAGGATCTGGGTGCAGACGACGATCACCCGATTGACCTCGCCTTCGAGCGGCGAAGGGGGATGACGGAAGGCCTTGGCCTCGCCGGCGACCTGGCCGGCGTAGCTGTCGTCACGGACCGCGGTCACCTCGACATAGCCCGAGCCCGACAGTACGAACGCCCCGGACAGCGCGCCGTCGCCGGCCGCCTTGGCGATCCCGTCGGCCTCGCCGGTCAGCATCGACTCGTCCAGGGTCAGCCCGCGGGACTCGACCACGCGGCCGTCGGCGACCAGTTGGTCGCCCGGGGCGATGCGGACCAGGTCCCCCGGCACGATCTCCTCGGCCAGCAACTCGACCTGTTGGCCGTCCCTGATCGCATCGGCCCTGGGCGCGACCAGGACCGCCAGCCGGTCGAGCGTCTCTTTCGCCCTCAGCTCCTGGCGGATCCCGATCCACGAATTGACGATCGCGATCAGCCCGAAGATGGCGTCGGCGAACAGCCCCAGCGAGAGGATCAGGATGAAGAAGACCCCGATGATCAGGTTGAACAGGGTGAAGACGTTGCCGGCGACGATGCTCGAGGTCGAGCGTGAAGAATGGCGCTCGGCCGGCCCCAACTGCTTCAGGCGCTCGGCAGCCTCGGCCGAGGTCAGGCCGGCCTCCGGCAGGATCTGCGTCGCGGTCTCGCTCACCGCTTGATTGTTACCGGTCGGACGGCCGCCCGGGGCGCCAGCCGCGTCCCGGTACGCGGGCGGGGGAGCGGCTACATCCCGGTATAGTCACGCGCCATGACGCTAAAGCTTGGCTTTTATCTCGGCTACTGGGGAATCGGACCGAAAGGCGATGAAGCGCTCGAGGCGGTGAGATTTGCCGAGGACCTGGGATACGAGTCGGTCTGGGTCGCCGAATCGTACGGGTCCGACGTGGTCAGCGTGCTGGCCTGGCTGGCCGGCCAGACCGAGAAGATCAACCTCGGCGCCGCGATCATGCAGGTCCCGGCCCGGCCGCCGGCTGCGGCCGCCATGGCGGGGGTGACCATCGACGAGCTGTCGGGCGGCCGCTTCATGTTCGGTTTCGGTCCGTCCGGTCCCCAGGTGTCGGAGGGCTGGTACGGAGTCCCGTACGCGAAGCCGTGGGGCCGCACCCGTGAGTACATAGAGGTCGTCCGCGAGATCGTGGCCCGCGAAGAGAAGCTCGACCACCAGGGCGAGCACTACCAGTTGCCGCTGCCCGGCGGACAGGGCAAGCCGCTGAAGCTCAACTTCAAGCCCCGGCGGAACGAGATCCCCGTGTTCGTCGGGGCGATCGGCCGCAAATCGGTGGAGATCGCGGCCGAGATCGCCGACGGCTGGATCCCGATCTTCTTCAGCGTCGACAGGTTCGAAGAGGCTTGGGGCGAACACATCGAAGCCGGCCTGGCCAAAGGCAACCGGCAGCGCTCCGACCTCGAGATCTCACCTTCGATTCAGGTGGCGATCGACGGAGACCTCGAAGCGGCCAGGAACATGGTCCGGATGGGTCTGGTCCTTTATTTCGGGGGAATGGGCTCGCGCAAGACCAACTTCTACGTCGATCTCGCCCACCGGTTCGGGTACGGCGAAGTGGCCGACGAGGTCCAGGCCAAGTTCCAGGCCGGCGACAAGGAGGGTGCCTTCGGCGCGCTCACCGACGAACTGGTCAACGCGGTTTCGCTGATCGGGAGCGAGGCCGAAGTGGGCGAGAGGCTCGCCCGGTTCCGGGAGAACGGGATCGACCGGCTGATCATGACGCCGGCACAGCCCGAGCCCGACCAGATGCGCCACACGATGGAGCGCCTGGCCGCCCTGGCCCGGTGACCGCCGCAACCGCGACCCGCCATCCCGCCGGCGATTTCGCGTAGGCTGACGCGGTCTTGTCGATGAAGATCGGTGTACCGAAAGAAACCGCTGAAGGCGAGCGCCGGGTCGCCCTGGTGCCCGATACGGTCCGGTCCCTGACCGGGACCGACGGGGTCGAGATCGTGGTCCAGTCCGGGGCCGGTGAGGCCGCAGGGCATCCCGACGACCGGTACAGCGAGGCCGGTGCTACGGTTGGGTCGGCTGCCGAAGTCGCCGCGGCCGATGTCGTGGTCCGGGTGGGCCTGCCGGGCACCGACCAGATCGGCGAGCTGCGCTCCGGCCAGACCCTGATCAGCCACCTTTCGCCGTGGACCTCGGCCGAGACGAACGCGGCCCTTGCCCGGGCCGGGGTAACCGCGCTGGCGATGGAGGCGATCCCGAGGACCACGCGCGCCCAGGCGATGGATGCGCTCTCCTCCCAGGCGACCGCCGCCGGCTACGCCGCGACCATGATCGCGGTGCGCGAATCGGGCCGGTTCTGGGGCATGCTGACAACAGCTGCCGGGACCATCCGCCCGGCCAAGGTCCTGGTTCTCGGGGCCGGGGTGGCCGGGCTGCAGGCGGTGGCCACCGCCAAGCGGCTGGGTGCGATCGTCACCGGCTTCGACATCCGCCGCGCCGCGTGGGAGCAGATCGCCTCACTCGGCGGTCGGCCGCTCGAACTCGACTTCATCCCCGACGCCGAAGGCGAGGGAGGCTATGCCCGTCCACTGACCGACGAGGAGAATGAGCAGGTTCGTGAGGCGCTGGCCGAGAATGCGGCGAAACAGGACGTGATCATCACCACCGCCGCCATCCCGGGCCGCCCGGCACCCCTGCTGATCACCGCAGAGGCGGTGGCCAACATGGAGCCCGGCTCGGTGATCGTCGACCTCGCGGCCGAGACCGGCGGCAACTGCGAGTTGACCGAAGCCGGTCAGACGGTCGAGCGGGATGGCGTCCGGATCATCGGGCCGCTCGACCTCCCCTCGGACCTCCCCGGCCACGCCTCCCAGCTCTATTCGAAGAACCTGGAGAACTTGCTCGGCCTGATGATCACCGACGAGGGACGGTTCGAGCTCAACTTCGACGACGACATCATCGACGCCGCGTGCATCGCCCATCAGGGTGAGGTCCGTGGAGAGAGGACGGCCCGCTAATGGATCTGGTCACCGAGATAACGATCTTCGTCCTGGCCGCGTTCGTCGGGTTCGAGGTGATCTCAAAGGTGCCGACCACCCTTCACACGCCGCTGATGTCGCAGACCAACGCGATCCACGGCATCGTCGTGCTCGGCGGCCTGATCGTGATCGGCTACGCCAACAGCACCCTGGACGAGGTGATCGGCCTGATCGCGATCATCTTCGGCACGATCAACATCGTCGGCGGCTTCATGGTCACCGACCGCATGCTCGAGATGTTCGGCACCAAGAAGAAGAAGCCGGCGGCGACGCCGGAATCCGGGGGAGAACCGGAGTCGGGGGACGGGGCTGAATGATGCCTCTCGCCGCGCTCGCACCCGACTCGGGCCTGGTCGGCCTGCTCTACATCGTCGCGTTCAGCCTGTTCATCATCGGGATCCGGTTCGGCACCCATCCGACCACGGCGCGGCGCGGTAACGGGATCGCCGCGGTCGGCATGGCCGTGGCGGTGATCACGACGCTGCTGCTCCAGGGGATCGGCAACTGGGGCCTGATCTTCGCCGGGATCCTGATCGGCAGCGTGATCGGCGTGGTCGCTTCCAAACGGGTCCAGATGACCGCGATGCCCCAGATGGTCGCCCTCTACAACGGCCTCGGCGGCGGCGCGATAGCGCTGATCGCCTGGTCCGAGTACCGCCACTGGGTCCACCAGGGAGGCGAGCTCGACAAGCTCCAGCAGGTCAGCGACTTCATCGGCGGGCCGCAGATTTCCGCGGCGGTGCCGCTGGAGGTGATGATCCCGTCGCTGTTCGCGATGGTGGTCGGCTCGGTTTCGTTCTGGGGCTCGAACGTCGCGTTCGGCAAGCTCCAGGAACTGATTCCGAGCCAGCCGATGAAAGTGCCCGGCCAGCAGGTGATCAACGCACTGCTGCTGATCGGCATCGTGGTCGGCGGGGTCATCCTCAGCATCAACAACGAGTACCTAGACCTCAGCCAGCCGCTGTTCATCGCGATGCTGGTCGCCGCTGCGTTCCTCGGCACGATGGTGGTGCTGCCGATCGGCGGGGCAGACATGCCGGTGGTGATCTCGCTGCTCAACGCGTTCACCGGCCTTTCGGCCGCCGCAGCCGGGATCGCGCTCGACAACACGGCCCTGATCGTCGGCGGCACGCTGGTCGGATCGTCGGGCACGATCCTCACCCTGGAGATGGCGACCGCGATGAACCGATCGGTGGCCAACATCCTGTTCGCCGGCTTCGGCTCGCCCGCGACCGCCGGGGCGGGCAGCCAGGAAGAGCGCCCGCACCGGTCGATGACCGCGCAGGACGCCGCGATCCAGCTCGCTTACGCGGATTCGGTCGTGGTCGTGCCCGGCTACGGCCTGGCCGTGGCCCAGGCCCAGCACGCGGTACGGGAGATGGCCGACGAGCTCGAGAAGAAGGGCGTCTCGGTCAGCTATGCGATCCACCCGGTCGCCGGCCGGATGCCGGGACACATGAACGTGCTGCTGGCCGAGGCGGACGTGCCGTACGAGCAGCTGAAGGAAATGGACGAGATCAACCCCGAGTTGCCGCAGACCGACGTCTGCGTGGTGATCGGCGCGAACGACGTGACCAACCCGGCCGCCAAGACCGACGAGTCCAGCCCGATCTTCGGCATGCCGATCATCGAGGTCGACGAGGCCCAGCAGGTCCTGGTCCTGAAGCGGTCGATGAGCCCCGGATTCGCGGGGATCGACAACGACCTCTTCTACCACCCCAAGACCGCGATGGTCTTCGGCGACGCAAAACAGACCGTCTCCGACATCGTCTCCGAGCTCGGCGAACTCTAGGCCGGCGGCCCCGCACGGCGGGCCGCGCCGACCTGGGCGGGTGTGGTGCCGCCCGAACCGCAAGGGTGGTGCAGTTTCAATGCCATATGGGCAGAAAATGCACCCGCCCCCGCCTGAAGCGGCCCCGGCCGAGCGGTTACCGTGCCCGTGGAGGGATCGGCTAGCGTTCCGGGCGTGGGCGAGCCCCCGTTCCCAAGCAGCCGGATCCTGCTCGGCGAGAACCTGGACCTGCTCGCCGGGATGCCCGGTGGCGCGTTCCAGCTGATCTACATCGACCCGCCGTTCAACACCGGCCGGGAACAGGTCCGGCGGTCGGTCGAGACGGTCGCCGACCGCGAGGGCGACCGGACCGGCTTCGGTGGCCGCCGCTACCGGACCGGGCTGCTCGGGCAGTCGTCGTACCCCGATAGTTACGACGACTTCCTGGGATTCCTGGCTCCGCGGCTCGAACAGGCGCATCGTCTGCTCGACCCGACCGGCACGCTGTACTTCCACATCGACTACCGGGAAGCGCACTACTGCAAGCTGCTGCTGGACGAGATCTTCGGCCGGGAATCGTTCCTGAACGAGATCATCTGGGCCTACGACTACGGGGCCAGGACGAAAAGACGGTGGCCGGCCAAGCACGACACGATCCTGGTCTACGTCCGCGACCCGGACGGCTACTACTTCGACTCCGACGGGGTCGACCGGGAGCCCTATATGGCGCCCGGCCTGGTCACCGCCGAGAAGGCCGAACGGGGCAAACTGCCCACCGACGTCTGGTGGCACACGATCGTGCCGACCAACGGGGCCGAGAAGACCGGCTACCCGAACCAGAAGCCGGAGGGCGTGGTCCGTCGCATGGTCCAGGCCTCGACCAGGCCCGGGGACTGGTGCCTCGACTTCTTCTGCGGGAGCGGCACCCTGGGCGCGGTCGCGGCCCGTCTCGGTCGGCCGTACGTGCTGATCGACTCCAACCCCGAGGCGGTCGAGACAGCCCGGGCCAGGCTCGCCGCGATCGAGCGCCCGGCCGCGGTGGACGGGCCCGAGCGGGGCGGGTGAGCCGGGCGCACCGGCCGGGTTCCGGGCTACTCCTTGCCGTACTCGCGGCGGGTGTTGTGACGGTGCCGGCGCAGGATCGGTGCGGTGTAGCCGATGATCGCCCCGACCACGGCCGCCCCGGCCAGGATCAGGATCAGCGGAGCGTCGGTCGATATGAACAGCAGCTTGAACTCGACCGTCTGCGAGTTCTGGAGAATCACGATCAGGAGCAGCGCCGCGAGGATGCCGAGCGCCCAGCGCTTCCACTGGATTCCGTCGTCGCCCTGGTTTCTGGATGGCACTCTGGTCGGGTCGCTCATTCGACGATCCTATAGCGGCCGTCCGCCGACGGGTGCCGGCGCGAGTTCCCGGGCGGCCTCCCCGGCACTCCTGCCCGTGGACCGGGCCCACCGAGCGATCCGCGGTTGGTCCGGCTCCGGTTACCGAATCGTTGTCCGGTTTGAAAACCGGTGAGCCGTTTCCGACCTGTGGTTCAGCATGTCGGGGCGCGCGAACGAGGCCGGGTGGAGGTCGCAGCGTGGGCAGTCGAGTGCCGAGTGGCTCGGGCTGGTCCTGCTGGTCACGGCCCTGCTCGGCGGCCTGGCCGCGAGCGGCGTCGCCGGGCCGGTAGCCGGGCTGGCCCACTCCGTCTCGACGAAGCTGCTCTGCGCCGCGTCGCTGTCCGGTCGCTGCGCCGGCGTCGGTTCGCTCGATCGCGCATACGGCGGCGAACTGGCCGGGATGGTGCGCGAGCGGGCGCCCGAGCTGCTCTACGGCCGCGACCTGCTCGGGCTCCCGGTCGACTACCGGACCTGCCGGTCGCCCTGGTGCGCCGAAGGCCCGGGACCGGGCACGGTGACCGAGTCGCTGGCCGGCGAGCCGGTCACCCTGTTCACCCGGGTCATCGACTGCCGCGACGGGGCCGGACCGGGCGCTGCCGTGACATCGCCGGCCGGCGCACCGGAGCCGGAATGCGGTAGCGGCCGGCGCGGATCGGTCTTCATCCAGTACTGGGCCTATTACCCGGACAGCGCCTCGCTGAGGGGCGCGCCGCTGCTCGAGCGGGAGGGCTATCACCGCAACGACTGGGAGTCGGTCCAGGTCCGGATAGCGGCCGACGGGACGGTCTCGCAGCGGGCGTCGTCGCATGCCGGCTACAACCACACGCGCTCCCCGGCCAACTGGGGATCGGACCTGGGCTGGGGGTTCGTCCGTGAAGCGGCCGAACGGCTCGGCCTGCGCGAGCCCGGGGGTTGGGGGGAGAGCACCGGCCGACTGCTGGTGGCCGGCGGCAGTCACGCCGGTAACGTCGACGATCCGGCCGGCCGGGGTGACTATCCCGGCCGCACCCCGGCAGACCGGGTGCGGCTGGTCCCGCTCGAGACCACCAGATCCGGCCCGCTTTCCAGGCCGGCCCGGTTCGACCCGATCACGCCACCCTGGCGCAAGAAGGTCTGGCTCGACCCCGAAGCGGAAGGCACCGGCTAGCCAAGGAGCCAGGGCTTCGATCAGTCTGGTTCGGGACACGTTCTATAGTGGGAGCGTTCCCATGAAAAGTCGTCCGAGGCTGACCTATGAGAATGTGATGGTGACTCTGCTCGCATTCGTTGTTCTGTTCGGAGGGGGCGCCTATGCGGCCGGCAAACTGGGCAAGAACAGCGTCGGTACGAAGCAGCTCAGGAAGAACGCGGTGACCAGCGCGAAGGTGAAGAACCGGACGCTGTTGGCCAAGGACTTCGCGGACGGGGTCCTGCCCCAACCCGAGGTCCCGTCCGATCCCGAGGTTCCTCCCCGGACCACAAGTGGATTTCAGGCGCTGGGTTCGGTCAACTACGACAAGTTCAGCTCGCGCCTTTTCGGCTCGACGGTTGTGACCCGTCCGGTGCCGCCCGGCGCCTACTTCGCCACGTCCACGGTCTCGGTCCAGACGGTGAACCCCGTTGCCACCAACGTCACCTGCAGGCTGACCAACGGACCGTCCGCGACCACCCGGACCCAAGTGGTGCGCGCCGACACCGAGCCGGAGAACTTCACCCTCACCGCGCTGTTCGAGGTTGCCGCCGGGCAGGACCTCGAGCTGCAGTGTCACAAACTGGACCCTGCATCTTCGGCCCGCGTCCTGACCGCGAATATAGTTGCGGTTCAGGTCCACGACGTCGCCGGGTTCAGCGACTGACGGTAGTCACCGGCGAGCCAGGCACCGGCCGTACGGGTCAAGGGGCAAGCGCCTTGATCAGGTCCGCCATCCGGTCCGGGGTTGTGATCGGGGTCACGACCGGCAGGGTGATGCCGCCCTCGACGTAGGCCGCGAGCCGCTCCCGGATCTGCTCGGGCGTGCCGACCAGAAAGGTGTCTTCGATCAGCTCCCAGGGCGCGGCTTCGGCGGCGCCCTGGCGGTCCTTCCGGCCCCATGCCTCGACCATCGGGGCGATCTCGTCTTCGTAGCCGAGCCAGCGGAAGAAGTTCGCGTAGACCGGCACCGTTATGTAGGAGGAGAACATGAACCGGGCCAGCCCCTCGACCTCTTCACGCTTTCCCGGTATGCAGAAGAAGCGGCACAGCAGCTCGAAGTCGGGCCCCGCGTCGGTGAGCTGACCGGTTACCCGGTCGAGTCCGGCCAGCGGCAGGAAGTTGGTGAACGCGCCGTCGGCCTTGTCGACCGCCAGGCGGAGCATCTTGCCGCGGAGTGCGGCGAGCACGATCGGCGTCGGGTGCGCCGGGGCGGTTTCCAGCTTGAAACCGGTGTCGGTCCGGTCGCCGGCCAGGGCGACCCGCAGGAAGTCGACCGTCTGCTCGACCTTGCTGAGTGGTTTCTCGAACGGGATCCGGTTCCAGCCTTCGACGATCCGATCGCTGGACGCGCCGATTCCGAGCACGAACCGGCCGCCCGAGGCGTCGGTCATCGCTGCGGCCTGTTGTGCCAGCAGCGCCGGTCCCCGCTGGAATACCCCGACTATTCCAGTGCCCAGGCGCATGTCGGTCGTCCAGGCAGAGCCCAGCGCGAGCGGAGTGAAGCCGTCCGGGCCACCGGTCTCCCCGGTCCACAGGTCGGTGTAGTCGGCCGCTTCGGCGGTTTCGACGTAAGGCCTGAGATCGGCCAGCGAGACGCCCGGCAGCGGCAGAGTGAGTCCCCATCTGTTGGTCGCCATGGGGCCAGCCTATCCGGATGCCGGGCGGGGAGAGGACCGGGCGGCGCTTCGTGAGCCGGGGCTATAGCCTCCCTGCCATGAGTGTTATCTCGCACGATGTCCGGTCCGGAAACAAGCCCGATCGCAACCTGGCCCTGGAGCTGGTGCGCGTGACCGAGTCGGCCGCGCTGGCCGCCTCCCGATGGGTAGGCAAGGGCGACAAGGAGGCCGCGGACCAGGCCGCAGTCGATGCGATGCGCCTGCTCCTGGACACCGTCCCGATGGACGGGGTCGTGGTCATCGGCGAGGGCGAAAAGGACGAGGCGCCGATGCTCTACAACGGTGAGAACATCGGCGACGGCAGCCCCCCGGTGGTCGACATCGCGGTTGACCCGCTGGAGGGCACGACGCTGACCGCCCGCGGGTTCGGCGGTGCGCTGGCGGTGATCGCGCTGGCCGAGCGCGGAACGATGTTCGACCCCGGCCCATGCGTATACATGGAGAAGATGGCCGCCGCCCCGCAGTACGCCGACCTGCTCGACCTCGACGCGCCGATCGGCGAGGTCATCGCCGGCATCGCCGAACGCAAGGGCGGCGATCCCGAAGACGTGACCCTGACCGTGCTGGAGCGTCCCCGCCACGAAGAGAAGGCGGCGGAGATCCTCGAGGCCGGCGCCTGCATCCGTTTCATCACCGACGGAGACGTGCAGGGCGCCCTGCTGGCCGTCTCGGAGGGAACCGGGATCGACCTGCTCTGGGGGATCGGTGGCACCCCCGAGGGCGTGCTCGCCGCGGCGGCGATCAAGTGCCTCGGCGGCGAACAGATCGCCAGGCTCTGGCCGCGCAACGATGAGGAGCGGCAGGCCGCGATCGATGCGGGCTATGACCTCGACCGGATCCTGACCAGCTCCGATCTCGTTTCCGGTGAAGATGTGTTCTTCGCGGCGACCGGGGTGACCGACGGGGGGCTGCTCGACGGGGTTCGCCGGTCCCGCCGTGGTTTTCTGACCACCGAGTCGCTGATCACGAGATCGCGTTCGGGGACGGTGAGGACGATCGGCGCCCGGCACGACCGGGCGAAGCTGAAAGAAGTGACCGGGGGCCGCTACGGCTGAGCCGGTCCTGGTAGCCGGCGCCACGGGCTACATCGGCGGCAGACTGGCCCTCGAGTTCGCCGCTGCGGGCCGACCACCGCGCTGCCTTGCCCGTCGGCCCGAGGCCGCCGCGCATCTCGAACGGGCCGGTTGTGAGCTGGTCCGCGGCGATGCGCTGGACCGCCCCTCTCTGACCTGGGCACTGGCCGGGGTGCGGACCGCCTACTACCTGATCCATTCGATGGGTCGCGGTGGGCCGGGAGACTTCGCCGACGCCGATCGGACAGCTGCGGCCAATTTTGCCGACGCCGCGGCCGACGCCGGGGTGGAGCGGATCATCTACCTCGGGGGGCTCGGCGAGGGGGCGTCGCCCCATCTGCGGTCCCGTCACGAGACCGCCGAGCTGCTGTCTTCGACCGGGGTCGGGCTGACCTACTTCCGGGCCGCCGTGGTTCTCGGTGGCGGCAGCGAATCGTTCCAGACGATCTACCACCTGGTCCGTCGTCTTCCGGTGATGGTCACCCCGCGCTGGACCACGACCAGAACCCAGCCGATCGCGATCGACGACGTGGTCGGGTACCTGGCCTCCGCGGCAGACCTCGGGCCGGAGGCGGACCGGGTGATCGAGATCGGGGGACCGGACCTGACCACTTACGGTGGGATGATGGACGAGATGGCCAGGGCGATGGGTCGGCGGCGGCCGGTCAGGATCCGGGTGCCGTTCCTTACCCCGCGGCTTTCTTCACTGTGGATCGGCCTGGTCACGCCGGTCGACACCGGCGTCGCCAGGCCGCTGGTCGAAGGGCTCTCGACCGAGACCGTGGTCGCCGATCCCTCGGGTATGGAGCTGTTCGCTATCGAGCCGATCGGCATGCGCGACGCGATGACACGGGCGGTCGGCGAGTTGGAGGCCGGCTGAGGCCGGGGCAGGTCGGTACGGGCCGGGCTCAGGTTCGCCCGGCATCGGGTCCGGCGACCCCTCCCGCGCTCAGCGCTTCGTCGGTCAGGCCGCTCAGCGACCGCAGGAACCCTCGGGTTATCCAGATGTGCGCACGCAGCTGGGTCTGCGAATAGATCCAGGTTCCGAGCCGGGCGAACGGCCCCGATCCGCGGATCCAGGGATAGAAGTTCGCCACCTCTGAGGTGATCAGGACGCTTTCCGGGCCCGTGCGGCCCCGATCGCCCGCGTCGGTTCCGGGCCGGTCGCGGCGGCGCACCTCGATCCGGAGGTAGCCCCGCCTGCGGCCGGCCCGGGCCACCAGCAGACCCGCCTCGATCGGCCACTCCACGACTCCCGCGTCGGCCCCGGTCGAAAAGCGCGGAGCACCGAACCGGAGCAGCGGGACCCTGGATGAGAACAGGACTACCGAGCGGCTTTCCGGCGCGTAGATGACCCTCACGGCACCGAAGGTCCGCCGGTTCAGGAATCTCCAGTACGAGCGGGCGAGTAGTTCAAGGGTCGAAGGGGTCCAGATCTGCTCGAGCGCTTCTCCGTCGACCGTCAGCAAAGCCGATTGAGCGCACTGGACCGGTCCTTCGGCGGCGATCCCCCGCCTGACGGGATCGGGCAACAACTCGATCTCGGCTTTCATTCAGCTCTGTCATGGGCTGAGGTCCGAGGCAGAACGGCGGTCTCGGGAGGGTCGCCCGGGGTTTCGCCTTCCGGGCGGCCCCGGGGTGGCGGCCCGGTCAATGAACGATACGGCTCCGCCGCCGGCGGCCGTTCGATCTCGACGGTCGCCGGTTCCGGCTCTCTCCTCGCCTTTCGGGTGACGATTCCGTAGGGCAGCCTCCCGGTGTCGTGGTATTCGTGGCGGAGCGAGTTGATCACCGCTCCGGCCAGCATGGTCAGCGCGACCAGGTAGAACCAGAACAGGGCGATCAGGATGAATCCGATCGTCGTCCCGAATCGGGAGAGGGCGGAGACGTTGGACAGGTAGATCGGAAACAGCCAGTTGGCCAGGCCGGCCACGAAGGTGGTGAACAGCGCTCCCGGCCAGACCGCCCGCCACGGCATGTGCCCTTTCGGTACGGCCCAGTAGATCACCGATCCGACCAGGAAATTCAGGGTGAGCGTGACTCCGATCAGCACCATGCTGTCGAGCGACTGGATCTGGTTGAGGCCGAACGGGAGCCGTTCGGCCGAACGGATCAGGGCCCCTTCGAGGGCCGGCAGAACGATGCTGCCGAGCAGGAACAGGGCGACCACCAGCAGCATGGTCAGCGAAAAGCGCTTCTGTTCCCACCAGCCCCGGCACTGCACGTGGTAGATCCGGCAGAAGGCGGTGTCCATCGACCCCCAGAACGACGCGCCGATCCAGATCGAGCCGGCCACCGCGGCGATCCCGATGGTCGCAGAGTTGTTGCGGATGCCGTTGAGGATGTTGTTCAGCGTGCCCTGTTCGGCATCGGGGAACAGCCGCTGCAGGTCGGCAACTATGCCCGATTCGATCCCTTCGATTCGCAGGACCTGGCTGAACACGAACAGCACGAGAAACGCGAACGGGAAGACCGACAGCATCAGGTTGTAGGCGACCATGCCCGACAGTCCGGTGACGTTCTCGCGGTAGGCCCGGACCCAAAAGGCCTGCAGCCAGGGGAAACGCTTCCACTGCCTGACCGGTCCGGCTACCGGAGGGAAGCCGGCAGTATCGCCACCCTGATCGGAGTCAGCGCAACTCAAGGGCTTGGCCGGCGTTTGTAGAAGTAGAGCACAGTCGGTCTTGACTTTACTAAGTGAAGCGGCTAGTATTCGAACACTCGTTTGACCAAATACCGTCAGCAGAGGTATCTGTCGCTTCAAAAGGGGCGTGGTGCGGATTTTGACGAGTGACTCGCATCAATGCCAGGCCGCCGGCCCGCCGGGGACCGCAGATGAAACCGCAGCGACCGGAGAAACTAGATAGGGAAAGAATGCTGGTAGCAGAACTCCAGGAACTCGAAGAAGTAAAGACCCTCGTCAATCGCGGTCAGCAGCTGGGCGTGCTCACGTTCGGTGACATCGCCACGGCGGTGGCCGAGGTCGACCTCGACGAATCCGACGTCGAGGACCTGTACGGCCATATCGAGAAGCAGGGCATCGAACTGGTCGAGGACGTCGACCCGGCGCTCAAGGCGACCGCCGAGGTCGAGCGGGCCGACGGCCGCCGCGGCCGCCGGCGCAAGAAAGAGGCACTCGACCTCAAGCCGGACATGACCACCGACTCGTTGCAGCTGTTCCTCAAGGACATCGGCAAGGTGCGTCTGCTTACCGCCCAGGAAGAGGTCGATCTGGCCAAGCGGATCGAGCGCGGTGACCTCGATGCGAAGCAGAAGATGGTCGAGTCGAACCTCCGGCTGGTCGTTTCGATCGCCAAGAACTACCGCAACCAGGGCCTGCCGTTCCTCGATCTGATCCAGGAAGGTACGCTCGGTCTGGTCCGCGCAGCAGAGAAGTTCGACTACCGGAAGGGCTTCAAGTTTTCGACCTACGCGACCTGGTGGATCCGCCAGGCGATCGCCCGCGCGCTGGCCGACAAGGCCCGGACCATCCGCATCCCGGTCCACGTAGTCGAGAAGCTGAACAAGATCGGGCGCGCCGAGCGCAAGCTGGTGACCGAGCTCGGTCGTGAGCCGAGCCCGGAGGAGATCGCCGAGGTCACCGGCATCGATCCGGAAGAGGTCGATTCGATCAAGCGCTCGGCTCAGTCGCCGGTCTCGCTAGAGAAGCCGGTCGGCGACGAGGAGGAGTCGGAGTTCGGCCAGTTCATCGCCGATGAGAAGGCCGAGTCGCCGTTCGACCGGGCCGCCGATCTGCTGACCAAGGAGGCGCTCAAGGAGTCGCTGGAAAACCTCTCCTACCGGGAGCGCCGGGTACTCGAGCTGCGCTACGGGCTCGGCGGCGAACACCCGCGGACCCTGGACGAAGTGGGAAGGACATTCAACGTTACCCGCGAACGGATCCGCCAGATCGAGAATCAGTCGCTGAAGAAGCTGCAGAGCCTGAACGAAGCCCAGAAGCTGCGCGAGGCGACCTGAGCCGAACAGACCTGAGCAGGTGAAAGAGGCCGGTCCCCGGGGCCGGTCTTTTTCATTTCGAGAACGAGCCGTGCGGTTTCGTGCCTTTCTGCAGGACCCGCCTGAGCGAACCCCGGTCAGGCTCACGGCATGAAACCGGGTCCCCACGGAGATCGCGGCCGGTGATCCTGACCCAGGCCGGAGCGGCTGTCCTCGCCGCGACCCTGGCGGTTGTCTCGGTGACCGATCTGCGCCGGCGGGTGATCCCAAATCGGATCCTGCTGGCCGCCGCCGCGGTCGGCCTGGCCCTCGCTTCGCGACAGGGCCCGGGTTCGCTGCTGGTCGCCGTCGTCTGCTCCGTTCTGGCCTCGGGCCCTCTGCTCGTGATCGCACTGATCCGTCCGGCAGGGATCGGGATGGGGGACGTGAAGCTGGCTGCCGTGGTCGGGCTGTTCCTCGGCTGGCAGGCCTGGCCCGCGCTGCTGACCGGGCTGGCCCTGGCGACCCTGGCCGGCGGGCTGGCCTCGCTCGGAAGCGGCCGGCCGCCGTCACAGACCGCCGTGCCGCTGGCGCCGTTCGTGGCGGCCGGCACGCTTCCGGTTCTGCTGCCGGCGCTACTGCTTCAGTAAATGAAGCAATGTGCCTATACTTGTTGAAGCATCCGAATGCCGTTCCGCCAGGCACGGGCCACCGGCTGGCCGAATGGCCTTTCGGCAACCGGAATCACCAGAATGAGCGCGATCGACAACGAACAATGCCCCGTCTGCCGCACCGCCGATGTGATTGCGGGGAAGTGGACGCTACTGGTGATCCGCGATCTGGCCGGCGAGAGTCGCCGCTTCTGTGAGCTCGAGCGCTCACTGGAAGGGATCAGCCCCCGGACCCTGTCGCTTCGGCTGCGCACGCTCGAGGAAGAGGGCATCGTCGAACGCCAGACCTACCCCGAGGTGCCACCCCGGGTCACCTATGCGCTGACCGAAAAGGGCGAGGACCTGGTCCCGCTGATCGAGGACATGCGCACCTACGGCACCCGCTGGCTGGATGCCCGGCCTGCCGCCGCCTAGCTGCAACCGAAACTGCACCTCCGAAACTTCCGGGAAGGGATTTCGCCTGTGGCGGGGAACTCCCGAACCATGCACGATCCCGTACTCGATGAAGCTCTGAAGCGGCTCGCAGCCGAAGCCTCCACCCGTTTCTCGTCGCTGGTAGCGACCGGCGACGAGATCCCGTTCGACGTGGCCGAGAACAACGGGGAGAGCTCGCATTTCTATCGCTACGTCCCGCTGACCTCGCGTTTCATCGGGGCTCATCTCGAGGAGCTCAGGTCGCTGCCTTCGTACGGTCCGGCCCGCGGTGCGGTCGCTTCGTCCAACGTT
Source organism: Solirubrobacterales bacterium (assembly GCA_020438295.1). Classification (GTDB taxonomy): domain Bacteria; phylum Actinomycetota; class Thermoleophilia; order Solirubrobacterales; family 70-9; genus 67-14. Next base: position 5,760 of record JAGQUV010000026.1, on the reverse strand, counting down.
GCCGCCCCCTATCTGGAGGCGCGCGGCCTGCCGGTTCCGTCCGAGCCCAACCGCCGGGCGGAGGAGATGCTGGAGATTTTCATCACCGGGCTTTGGGAAGGCACTACCGAGTTCTCGCTGGACATCAGCCGGGTAGAACAGGCGCTGGCCTCGCTCGAGGTCGAATCGCGCGACATCCGTGAGGCCGACGTCCTGATGGCACCGCTGATCGGGTTCGAGATGACTCCGACCGAGATCGAGCTGTGCGGGGGCGTCCGGATCGTCCAGGCCGGCTCGGTGAGCGCCCCGCTCGAAGCCACCACCAGCGAGGGCACCGATCGCAGCGCCTGGCAGCCGGTCTACCTGGCGACGGTACCGCTGGCCGACGGTGAGGATGGTCCCCGGGTCGCGACCAACCGCCTGCGCGACCTGGTTCGTGCACTCCGCCTCTACAAGGAGGGAAGCGTCGGCCTGGGCCCGTTCGCGTTCGCGCCGATCGGAGACCAATCCTGGCGCCGGATCCAGACCGGAGCCGCGCCACCACGCCCGGGCAGCTACTTCCTGACCGAGGCCGAGGTACCCGGGCTGAACGAGCTGGTCCAGCGGCTGATCGAACGGCCGCCCGGCACCGAGAACATCGCTTTCGCGCAGAAGCGCTTCCAGTTCGGATGCGAACGGGACCTTCCGGTCGAAGCGGTCAGCGACCACCTGCTGGCGATCCGCTCGGCGCTCGGAGGGGAGGGGGTGATCGACGCCCCGTTGGCCGCCCGCGCCGCGGCGCTGATCACCGGCGACGCCGATGACGACAAAGCCCGCAGGCGGGTCGAGCTCGCGCTCGATCTCGAGCAGTCGTTGATCAACAACGAGGACCTGATGACGATCGGTGGCGAATCGACGACCTACCTGGCCGCCTGGATAGAGGATTCGGCCCGCCGGATCCTGCGTGAAGCGGTGCTCGGCAACCTCGGAGCCAATCTCAATGTGACCGCGGAGGAAACCCTGATCACATCGGGCCTGCAATCCGGTGAAGGCAGCGTCGGCCAGTTCGGCTCGACCGCCGAGTGGGACGCGATCACGGGATCCGAGCCTGACGATGCGTCGGATCCCGTACACGAGGGCGACCTGGCGTCCGGCCCGGAGCCCGTCCACGGCGAGAGCGCCGAGATCCACCTGCTCCGCCCCCGCACGGGCGACCGGGTGCCATCCGGCCCGGACCCGTCCGGCCCGGACCGGCCCGCAGGCCCCGATCGCGATGCCGGCACCGGGGCCGATCCCCTGTTCGGATCGGTGCCCGAATTCGAGCCGAAGCCGATCCCCGAGGCGCGGCTCAAGCCGATGCCGGAGATCGAGGCGGCGCTCGGCATCGAGCCGTTCGCGGAAGGCGCCCGTCCGGGCGGGGACGACCGGTCGACCGAGGGCCCCGGGTCCGACCAGGCCCTGGGCACGGCCGAATCGGAAGTGGCCGGGACGACCCGCCTGCTGGAGCCGATCCCCGAATTCGACGAGATCAAGGTCTCGGCCACGACCGAGATCGGTTCGAGCCTGAAAGAGGACTGGCTCAGCCAGGCCCGCCCGGGAGCGACCATGGAATGGCCGTCGCCGAACCGGGACCGGCTCGAAGACGCTCCCCGCGCTTCGGGTCGTACCACCCCGAACCGGGATTTCTTTCCGGCTCCGGAGACCACCGAGTGGGCGGTCGCGGAGCTCGAGTACCGGCGCAAGCGCCGCGCCTGAGCGTCCGGCGGCCGATTCAGCCGGTTGCGAGCCGGTTGCGGTCCTGTTCGCTGGCGAACAGGTACCTGTTGATCTCGGTCAGGCCCTCGATGTCGTGCACATCGGTGTCCAGATAGGGGACCCGGATGACCGGATCATTGTCAAGGCTCTCGGTCAGCCGGTCGATGTTCGCCGCGTCGCGGACTGCCAGCGCGTCGTACTCGATCAGGTTGCGGGCGACCTGATCGGCCAGTTCGTGGTCTCCGAGCTCCGCCTCGATCCGGGCGGTGAGGTCTTTCAGCTTCGGTTTCTTGCTGACCAGGCGGTAGCGCACCCGGTTGACCACCACGCCGGCGAAGTTCATCTCGTTCTCCATCAGCTTCGAGTGGAAATAGACGGCCTCGTCCACCGGCTCTCCCTGCGGACCGCAGACCACGACGAAACAGGTCTGTTCGTCGGCGAGCAGTGAACTGACCCGGTGGGCCCGCTCCCGGAAACCGTCGACCATGCCGCTGAACGCGTTGAAGAATTCGGACAGGTCGGCGAACAGGTCGAAGCCGACAATGCGCTTCAGGATCGTTAGGACGACCCCGGTCCCGCGCCCGGCCACCCTCGCGGCGAATCCCGACGGCCGGATGAAGATCTGCAGCGAGCGCCCTTCGATGAACTGGGTGAGCCGCTTCGGCGCGTCGAGGAAGTCGAGCACGTTGCGGCTGGGTGGCGTGTCGAGCACCAACAGGTCGAACCGACCCTCCGAGTGGAGCTCGAACAGCTTCTCCATCGCCATGTATTCCTGGGATCCGGCCAGGGCGTTGGAGATCTGCTGGTAGATACGGTTGTTCAGGACCCGGTCCCGGGCCTCGGCGTCTTCGGCGTGGCGCGCGACCAGGGCGTCGAAAGTCTCCTTTGCGTCGAGCATCATCGCCCAGAGTTCGCCGTCACCGTTGTCCAGATGGTCCGAGAGTAGCTCGGGATTGACCCTGGTGGCCTCGTTGCCGAGCTCTTCCAGGCCGAGCGAGTCGGCCAGCCTCTTGGCCGGGTCGATCGTCAGCACGCAGACCTTGAGTCCCCTGGCCGCCATGCCGAGCGCGATCGCGGCGGAGGTGGTCGTCTTGCCGACCCCGCCCGAGCCGGCGCAGATGCAGATCTCCCGGCCTTCGAGGATCTCGTCGACCGAAGGCATCAGGCCTGCCTCCGCCGGTCCGGCCTCATTCGACCACCTCGGCCAGCTGACGGGCTGCGTGCAGGTCGATCTCGGGACGGAATACGAACGGCAGGGTCGAAATCGGAGCGGAGACCATTTTCTTCAGCCGCTCGAACTGCTCGGTCTGGGCGGCCACCCGCCTGGCCTGGGACAGTGCCGCCCTGCCGCCGGCCCGGACCTCCGGGTCGTCGCTGGCCGCCAGCCTGTCGATTGCCCGGGTGGCATCGGCGGGGAAGCGGTCGGGATACAGGGCGTTCATGATCACCCGGTCGACCGTCATCCCGATGTCGTCGACCAGTTCGTGCTCCAGCCGGGCGGTTTCATTCACCGGCATCTCCTCGGGCAGCGATACGACTATCGAGCCGGTCTGCGCGGGGTCGGTGACCATCGCTTCGAGCTGCTCGGCCTGGCTGTGCACGGGACCGACCCGGGCGATCCGGGCGAAGGTCCGGGGCGTCTGCAGGAAGCTGATCCCGTGGCCGGTGGCCGGGGCGTCGACGATCACCAGGTCGTACTTGCGTCCGTGCTTCACCTTGCGGTCGAGCTGGGCCAGCTCCCAGATCTTGCCGATCGTGACCAACTCGTTGAGCCCCGGGGTGGCGGCCGCGAAATAGGTGAATACGCGGCTCCTGAACAGTAGATCACGCATCGCCCTGACCTTGAGCTGGAGCAGTACGTATTCCTTCATCGCATCTTCGGGATCGATCGATATGGCCCAGAGATCGTTGGCCAACTCGACTTCCTTGAAGCCGACGGCCGCCTGGTGAAAGATCCTCGATGCGTTTTCGGACGAGGCGACCTCGCAGACGATGGTCCGTCGCCCCTCCAGCGCGGCCCTGATTCCGAGTGCGATTGCGACGGTTGATTTGCCGACGCCACCCTTGCCGGTGACGAACAGCAACTTCTTTTGGAGGAAGTCGGGGATGCCCCAATTCAATCGGAAATCGGCTCGAGGCAGGAAAACGGCTGGATCATGCGAATACCGGGCCAAATGCGAATCTTGAACCGCAGGAAAGACAGCGAGGTAATCAACGCTCCCGACCGCGACGCCGTGGACGCGGAAGTTCCGACCCCGGAGACCGTGGTCGAGCCGGTCGAAGCCACGGCACCCCCCGCCCCCGGGCCGAAGCTGCCGGCCGAGCCTGCCACTCCGGTCGAGGAAGACCTGGCCAAGGTCGAGGACGAGGCCGCCGCCGAAGAGACCGAAATCCGCCTCAAGGCGGCCGACCTGCTCGGGCCCGACCGCCGCGACTACACCAGGATCGCACCGCCCGAACCGGAAAAGCCGACCGACCTGGCCGAAGTGATCAGCTTCGCCAACCAGAAGGGCGGTGTCGCCAAGACGACCTCTACTCTGAACCTCGCGGTCGCCCTGTCGGAGCTCGGCAACCGGGTTCTCTGCATCGACCTCGACCCACAGGGCAACCTGACCATGAGTCAGGGGATCGATCCGGACCAGGTCGAGCGCAGCATGTACAACGTGCTGGTCGAAGACCTGCCGATCTCCGAGGTGATCGCCCACCGGGAGATCGACATAGCGGTAGCCTCACTCGACCTCGCCGGGGCGGAGATCGCGATGAGCACGAAGATCGGTCGCGAGCGCTCGCTCGAGAAGGCGCTCAAGGAAGTCCACCCGGACTACGACTACATCTGCATCGACACTCCGCCGAGCCTGGGGCTGCTGACCATCAACGCCCTGACCGCATCGAGCAAGGTGATCATCCCGGTCCAGTGCGAATACCTGTCGATGCGTGGCCTGGTGCAGCTGCAGAACACCCTGAAGATGATTCAGGAAAACCTCAATCCGGACGTCCGGATCGAGGGCATCCTCCCGACCATGTTCGACTCGCGCACCCTGCATGCGCGCGAAGCCGTATCGATCCTCGAAGAGAACTTCGGCGACCTGGTCTTCAAGTCACGGATCCGCAAAGCGGTCAAGTTCGCCGAGGCGCCGGTGCGAGGCGCTAGTGTCCTGAAGTACGATCCCGAGAGTCGTGCAGCTTCGTACTATCGAAACCTGGCCGAGGAGGTTCTGAGTGATGGCTCGTCGTAAGCGAGCGAGTATGCGTGAGGGTCCGCTGGCGGACCTGTTTCGCTCCACCTCCGACGAGCCCACAGAAGAGCCGCCCGAGTTCAAGCCACAGCCGAAGGACGACAGTTCCGGCCCCCAGGGCGACCCGGTGGAACCGGCCGCCGGGAGCCACCAGGTGTTCGATGAGCAGGCCGAATCGGGATCGGAGGGCCCGGATCCAGGCGAAATTTCCGCCCCCGACCCGTCGGCTGCGGGTCGCTACGGCCGCCAGGACCCGATCGACGACCCCGGTCGTCGTGTCGCCCGTCCTTCATCCGGCGAGACAGGCTCCGCGACGGCGGACGAGACCGGGCAGGCCGATGCACCCGGGGCAGCTTCGCCGTCGGCCCCTGAACGGTCGTCCGAGTCGGGCGACGTGCCGGACGCCCAGGATCGTCTCAAGCGGATCTTCTCCGAGACTCCGCCGACCGCGGGCGAAGAGGGGCCCCGCTATGGACGCGGTGAGCCCTCTTCGGCTCCCGGAGCCGGGGTCCCGCACAACCCGGTGATCCGGGTCATCGGCGTCGGCGGTGCCGGAGTCAACGCGATCAACCGGATGATCGAGGCCCAGATCCCCGGGGTCGAGTTCATGGCGGTGAACACCGACCTCCAGTCGCTCCAGCTCTGTGTGTCGGATCTGACCGTCCATATCGGCGGCGACGAGACCCGCGGTCTCGGTGCCGGGTCCGACCCCTCGCTGGGCTTCAGGGCTGCGTTCGAGGAGCAGGACCGGATCAAGCGGCTGCTCAAGGGTTCGGACATGGTCTTCATCGCCGCCGGAGCGGGCGGCGGA
>JAGQUV010000025.1 GCA_020438295.1 Solirubrobacterales bacterium | reverse complement strand
CGACTCGGCCGTCCCCGCGTTCGAGTCGCGGATTCCCGGCGATCTGGGCCAGGACCCGGACTACCTTAAGATCTCGTGTCCAGACGAGGCGTGGGTGTCCAGCGCGGTCGTCACGATCGCGAATCGGGCCGAGGACGGCACGATAAGCAACCGCGAGAACCTGGAGACCCCGCCGTACACCCAGCCCTGCACCGGCAAGGCCGGCAAGGCCAAGTTCGGCAAGGTGACGGTCAAGGCCAACGGCAAGGTCAAGGCCGACAAGAAGGGCAAGTTCAAGGTCACCGTCGACAACAAGAACGGCACCGCGACCGCCAGGGGCGTCAAGCTCACGGCCAAGGGCGCCGGCAAGGGCTCGGCCAACGGCAAGAACATCGCCCCGGGCCAGAAGCGGACCTTCACCCTGAAGGCCAAGGTCAAAGGCAAGAAGGGCAAGAAGGCCACGGTCAAGGTCAAGGTGACCGCCAAGAACGGCAACGCCAAGACCGGCAAGGTGAAGGTCAGGCTCGGGTAGGCGCTTCGAGTGCGGCTGAGAGGAGTCGAACCTCCACGTCCCAAGGGACACAGGCACCTGAAGCCTGCGCGTCTACCAGTTCCGCCACAGCCGCGCGGGAGGGGCAACTCTAGCGACTGGCGAACGCACCCGCTGCCCCGCGGCGAAGCCCCGCCCGGCGGAGACCGGAATGTTAGAATGGCCGCCGCCTGCCGCTATCGTCCAGGGGTCTAGGACGCCGGATTCTCAGTCCGGAAACCGGGGTTCGAATCCCCGTAGCGGTACCTATCGCGCTCTGCTCCGAGCGGATTCGGGATCCTGGCTTGTGGCCGGTTTGAGCGTTTGGCGCGGCCGGCAGCTTGGTTACATGGATGCAGCTGCAGCGGGGTAAGATACGCCGCGTGCCGACGCCCGCAGCGCCCAGCCCCCAGAGGATGTCCGAGAAGGAGCGCCGTGACCAGTTGCTCGACGTGACTGCTGCGATCGTCAGGGACGAAGGATTCCAGGCGGTCTCAATCCAGTCGGTAGCCCGTGCGGCCGGTATTTCCCGCCCCATCGTATATGGGCATTTCGGCGACCTTGCGGGGCTCCTCGAAGCTCTGGTGAAGCGTGAGACGGGCCGGGCGCTCGCTCAGATCAGGGAAAGCACTCTGGACGATCTGTCCGAGGGCGATCCGAACGAGCTGATGATGGCCAGTCTGGGGGCGTATCTGGGCGCGGTCGAGCAGATGCCGGACACCTGGGCATTGGTTCTCACCCCGCCCGAGGGGGCACCCGAGCTGCTTCGCGCAAGCATCCACCGGGGCAAAGCCGAGATCCTCGAACAACTGACCCGGGCGGTTCGACCCGGTCTTAGGCGAGGTGAGCCGGCTAGTGACCCCGAGCTCACGGCGAGGATCCTCTCTGCGATGGCCGATGAGTACGCTCGCTTGGTGCTGTCCGATCCGGAGCGGTTCCCGCCGGACCGGCTGCTTGGTCACGCGCGCTGGTTTCTTGGGCAGCTCGAGTCCTGACCGGGAGGGTCTGGTCCGGCCCGCGAATCAAAGGTCGGTGCGGTGCCGACCTCAGGATTCGTCGACCGCGGCCTCGTGGTCGTGGTGGAGCGGATGGCCCTCTTCGTCGATCGGGTTTTCGAACGGCGCCGGCGCCTCGTCTGCGAACTCCTCGGTCGCCTCACTGGCCATCCTGGCCTGCTTGCGGAGCTCGAGCATGATCGGGATCACCGAAAGGAGGACCACGCCGAGCAGGATGTACTCGATGTTGTTCTTGACGAACACGATCTGACCGAGGAAGTAGCCCAGGGTGGTGACCCCGACGCCCCAGAGGATACCGCCGATGATGTCGTAGACGAGAAAGCTGCGGTAGTGCATGTGCGAGGTACCGGCCATCACCGGGACGAACGCCCGGACGATCGGGACGAACCGGGCCAGAATGATCGCCCGGGCGCCGTGCTTCTCGAAGAAGGCGGCCGTCTGGTCGACGTACTCGCGCTTGAAGAAGCGGCTGTCGGGCCGGTCGAACAGCGGCGGACCGAACCGGCGGCCGATCCAGTAGCCGGTCTGGTCGCCGGCGATCGCGGCGATCGGGATCGTTACCAGCAGCACCCACAGGTCGGGCAGGACGCCGCCGGACGAAAGCAGGCCGGCGGTGAACAGAAGCGAATCGCCCGGCAGGAAGAACCCGACCATCATGCCGGACTCCATGAACACGATCGCCAGCACCCCGATCATGCCGAAGGTCTTGATCAGCGAATCGGGCTCGAGCCAGCTCGGCCCCAGGGCCAGCGGCAGGTGTTCGGTCAGCCTGGCGAAGAATTCCATGCGGCGACGGTACAGGGGAGCCGGGTTTTCTGTCCCGCCGCCTCGGTCCGGTTTGATGTAGGCTGATCTCGAAGTCGGTCGTACCCCCGAAATGCGGGGTCAGGGAATCCGGTCGAATTCCGGAACTGACGCGCAGCGGTAGGGACGTACTGAGAGGCTCACAGACCACTGGGCATTCGCCTGGGAAGGTTGCCTCTGAAACACGTCTTAGTCCGAAGACCTGCCGGCTTCGCGCCTCACGGCGCATCTGACAAACGCGGCCCCGCGAACCGGCCGCCGGATCAAAGGAAACCATGTCACATCGAATCCTCGCACCCGCGCTCAACTTGGCCCTTGGCCTTTCGCTGCTGCTCGCGCTGCTTGCCGGACCGGCCGCGGCCGCCAGCAAGGTTCCCGCGACCGTAAGGGTCGTCACTTGGGAGGGCAAGGTCCTTCTGGACAAGGCAGTGAAGTCCGGAAGCGTCACGGTTAAGACCAGCGAGCAGGCGGACTGCCTCGGCGGATCGCCGACGAACGGCCGGCAGAGCATCCCCGGCACGACCGCCCTCGGGATCCTCCAGCAAGCCAGCAAGAAGTACGAGCAGGTAAGACCGCTGCTGCTCTCGAATGCGTTCGATTTCGGACTCGGTCTGTGCGGTGTCGGCGACGCGGTGGCAGGCGGCGAGCAGTGGTGGGTGTTGAAGCTCAACCATGCCGACTCGACCGCCGGTGGCGAAGGAACCGTGCTGAAGAAGAACGACGTCGTCCTCTGGTACCTCGCGGAGAGCTACCTCCAGCCGACTCCGTCGGAGCTCTACCTGAAGGCTCCTGCAAAGGTGAAGCGGCAGAAGTCGACCAGGGTCAGGGTTCTCGCTTTTGACTCCGCCGGGAAGAAGAAGCCGGTAGAGGGGGCGAGTATCAGGAACTCGAACGCCGAGCCGACCAACGCAAACGGCTACACCCGGGTCAAGCTGAACAGGAAGACCAAGCTGATCGTGCGGAAGTCCGGGTTCATCACTTCCAACCGGGTAGTCGTAAAGGTCAAGAAGTAATCGCCGCTCGCGCCGTAGCCCGACTTGCGAGCCAGGCGCTGACGCTCCTGGCCGTGGTCGGACTGGCCGGCTGCGGGTTCGGGCCCGGCGAAGACCGGGGTTCGGCCCGGCTCGTGGTGACCAGCGACTACGGTGGCGACGTTCTGATCGACGAACCGGTCGACGGGCTGACGGAAACGAGTACGGCCATGCGGATCCTGGACGATTCGGCCGAGCTCGAGACCCGCTACGGCGGCGGTTTCGTACAGGCGGTTGACGGGGTTTCCGGGAGAACCTCGGACGGCCGGCGGTCGGACTGGTTCTATTCGGTGAACGGGGTCGTCGCCGACCGTGGCGCGGCCGAGTTGACGGTCGAGGACGGCGACCGGGTCTGGTGGGATTACCGTGACTGGACCGATGCGATGGAGGTCGGCGCGGTCGTCGGCTCGTTCCCGGCCCCGATGGTGGGCGGATATGACGGTGCCACTTGGCCGGTCAGGGTGGACTGCTTCCGGCTACGTGAGGTCTGCTCAGAGGTTGAGTCAAAGCTCCGGGCCGAAGGTGCGAGGCTGGCCTCCGACCCGAAGGTCGCGGAAGGGCCCCCCGGGCCCGCAGCCGGCGATGCCCGGGCGGACGGGCGCGACGGCGAGGATGCAGTCCGGTTCATGGTCGGCCTCTGGAGCGCCGTCGGTGAGACCCCGGAAGGGGGATTGCTTGAGCAGGGACCTGCCCGGACCGGTGTCTTTGCCCGGTTCGAGGTCTCGACTTCGCCGGTGCCGGCCGGCGACGGGCGGGAACGTTCCCCGAACGGGGCGGCTGCGGCCCCGCATCTGATCGGCCTCGACCAGCGAGCCGAGGCGGTCCGGGACTTCGGACCGGACGCCGGGCTCGTTGCCGCCATGCGCAGGGGGGACGGTCCTCCGGTCTGGCTGGTGACCGGCGGATCGGCGGCCGGGGTCGGGAAGGCCGCGAACGCCCTCGACCAGACCAGTCTCCGGAACCGCTACGCGGCGATCGTCACGGACGGCCGGGTCGTTTCGCTCCCCCTGCCATGACGCGGCTGTCGCCACTCGCCTACGTGCCTGCGAGAGGAGTGCTCCAGACCGGCGCGCTTGCTCCGGTGGCGCTCTACCTCGGGGCATATCTCGCGGTCTGCTTTCTGTCCGACGACCCGGCGGTGCTGGCCGCGGCAGCGGCCGGAGCCGCGCTGGCCGGATACGGGTGTGGCGCGGGCCGGGCCGTCCGGTTCTCGTTCCGCCTCGGGCTCGCATTGGCGGTCACCATGATCCTGGTCAACGGGTTGGTGACCAGTCGCGGGAGCACCGTCCTGGTCAGGCTGGGGGAGTGGCCGCTGATGGGCAGGGTCGACGTCACGGCCGAGGCCCTTGCCGCCGGCGCGGCTATCGGGCTCCGGGCGCTGGGGACGATGATGGTGATCGGGGTCTACTCGGCCTGCGTCGATCCGGACCGGGTCCTGCGAGCCCTTCAACGGATAGCCCGACGGTCGGCTCTGACCGCCACCTTGATCTCCAGGCTGGTGCCGCTGGCCTCGGCCGACGGAGCGCGCCTGAACCAGGCAGCCGACCTTCGGGGCCCCGCGGCGGCCCCGGTCGGCAGGTTTGCGCTTGCCCAGCGCCTGTTGGGAGGTTCGCTGGACCGGGCCGTGGACGTGGCCGCGACGCTCGAGCTGCGGGGGTACGGAATTGCGGCGTCGACCGGCCGGTCGAGAACGGTTCCGTCGCGCTACGACCGGCGCCTGTGGCTCGCCGGAGCGGTTCTCGGAGCGGCGGCGGTCGCCTTGCTGCTGTTTGGCGGCACTCTTTCCGCCTATCCACGGATCGAGTACTCGCCCGGAGTCCCGTCGCTCGTAATGGCGGTACTGCTTCTGACGGGGGGCCTCGCTACCTGGCGACGTGGGGGGAGGGTCCGTGGCTCGCGCATCTGAAGGCCTTGGGGACGATTCGGCCCTCCAGTTCAACGATCTCACCTTCACCTACAACGGCGCCGAAGCACCGGTGCTGGAACGGATCTCGCTCGAGGTCGGGGCCGGGGAGTTCGTACTGCTGGCCGGGAGGTCGGGCTCCGGCAAGACGTCCCTGCTCAGGGCCGGTTGCGGTCTGGTGCCGCACTTCCACGGGGGCCTGATCGAGGGCGAAGTGAGGGTAGCCGGGCGCGACACCCGCGAGTTCGGCCCCGGTCAACTGGCCGACGTGGTCGGCTACGTGGCGCAGGATCCGGAGACCCAGGTGATCTCGACCACGGTCGCCGCCGAACTGGACCTCCCGCTCCGGTTCCGCGGCTACAGCGGGGCCGAGCGGGCCCGGGCGATCGAGGAGGTCGCCCTGGCGTTGAACATTCCCCACCTGCTCGACCGGTCGGTCAGCGCCCTTTCCGGGGGTGAGCTGCAGCGGGTCGCGCTCGCGGTCGCCCTGGCTCCGAGGCCGCCCCTGATTCTGCTGGATGAACCGACTTCGCAGCTCGATCCGGTTTCGGGAGACGAGTTGATCTGGCTGTTGCGCCGGCTGAACGAAGAGTGGGGCGTAGCCGTGGTCCTGGCCGAGCACCGGATCGAACGATGCCTGGCCGCCGCCGACCGGGTCGTGGTAATGGACCGGGGCCGGGTCCGCATGGATGGCTCCCCGGCGGAATTTCTGCGGTACGCGAACCGGTCCGAGCCCGCCCTGGCCACACCGGGGTCGAGGCTGTTCAACCTGGTCGGGATAGACACGCCGCCGGTGGGGGTCCGTGATGGGCGGATGATCCTCAGGCAACGCGGGTACCGGCCGGAGCCCGGACAGGGCGGGCGAAGCCCCGGCCGGGCCGAGACCGGGAATCGCAGGTCGTCCGGGCCCCGGGTCACCATTGGCCGGCGCCGTGACCGGGCGCGGGACTCCGTCCTGCGGGCCAAGGGGCTATGGGTCGAGCTGGACTCGGGCGAAGGACCGGTGGACGTGCTCCGCGACGTCGACCTCGAGGTCGGGCCGGGCGAACGGATCGCCCTGATGGGGCGAAACGGCGCCGGGAAGTCGACGCTGCTCAGGACCGCGGCCGGCCTGGGCGAACCGGCCCAGGGGCGCCTCGATACCCCGGAGGGGATAGCCCTCCTGACCCAGAGTCCGGATGACTATCTGGTCCGGGAGCGGGTCGGCGACGAGCTCTCCGGTCCGTCGGGGGAGGCCGCCCTCCGGGCCGTCGGCCTTCGGGTGGATCCGGATGCCGATCCCCGTGACCTGGCCGGCGGCGAGCGGCAGCGGCTTGCCCTTGCGATTGCCCTGGCCGGACGGATGGACGGGGCTGAGCTGCCGGGGCTGGTCGCCCTCGACGAGCCGACCCGGGGCCTGGACCGCTCGCTCAAGGACGGCCTGGCCGAATTGATCGGGCTGCTGTCCGGGCGCGGTGCGGCGGTAATCGTGGCCACCCACGACGTCGAGTTCGCCGCGGCTTTCGCCGATCGTGTGTTACTGCTCGGCGCAGGAGAGCTGATCGCCGATGCGGCGGCGAATGAGGTCCTCTCCGGTGGCTGGTATTTCGCTACCGAGATCGCACGGATGCTTGACCGGCCGGGTGTGATCACGGTCGAACAGGGAGCCGGGGTGCTGCTGGGGCGTGACCCCGTGGAGGCCGGACGATGACTTGGCAACTGGCGACGCTCGCTCTGGTGATGCTGATCCTGGGGGCGGGGATGCTGTGGTACGAACGGTCCCGGCCGCCGTCCCAGATCGTGGCCCTGGTTGCGGTGCTTGCGGCGCTGGCCGTTGCCGGGAGGATTTTGCTGGCCCCGATTCCCAACGTGGTCGCGACCACCGACCTCGTCCTTATCGCCGGCTACGCGCTCGGTCCCGCCCCGGGCTTCGCGGTCGGGGCGCTGGGCGGGCTGGTCTCCAACTTCTGGCTCGGCCAGGGAATCTGGACGCCCTGGCAGATGGTCGGCTGGGGAATGACCGGCGTGGCGGGCGGAGCGTTGTGGCATCTGACCCGGGGCCGGGCGGGCCGGTTCACCCTGGCCCTGGCCTGCGGGCTGGCCGGGCTCGCATTCGGACTCTGGATGAATTTTCAGACCCTGGTCAGTTTCGGGGGGGAAATCACCGTCGACCGGTACCTTGCACTCGAGGTAAGGGCCATTCCATTCGATCTCGCCCACATATTCGGCAACGTCGTCTTCGCCCTCGCGGCCGGACCGGCAATGGTCGGTGCCCTGAAACGGTTTCGGGAGCGGTTCGAGTGGAGTCGGGTGAGCCCGGTTGCCGGGCTGCTGCTCGTGATCGCTTCGCTCGGCACGGTGCTGCTGGCCCCGCCGGCCGACGCGGCGGTCCCGACCTCGGCCCAGGAGGGACGCAAGTGGCTGATCACCCAGCAGAACGGCGACGGGGGATTTCCGGTCTCGCCCGACGGTGAGTCGTCGCTCAGGATCACCAGCCGGGCGATGATCGGCTTCGCCGCGACCGGGAAGAACCCGCTGGACGTGGTCAGCCGGAATGGCAAAACGCCGCTCGATTACATGGTCGCCTCCAAAGGCGAGCTGACCGAAGCCAACCAGATCGCGCTGGCGGTGCTCGCCCTGAGGACGGTCGGTGGCGATCCCCGTGATTTCGAAGGCAGGAACCTGATCCAGGCGCTGAAGAAGCGCAGCGGGTCGAACCATTCGTTCGCCAATGACGTCAACGTCTCGGCCTGGTCGGTGCTGGCCTTCCGCTCGGCCGGTGCAGGCGATCCGGCCTCGCGGACGGCCGACTGGCTGAGGGGCGCCCAGAATTCGGGCGGCGACGGCGGCTGGGGCATCGCCAAAGGCGCGGTCAGCGACGCAGACTCGACCGGGACCGCGCTGATGGCGGTCGGCGGGAAGAAGGCCGTCCAGATGGCGATCGAGTACCTGAACAAGGCCCAGAAGTCGTCCGGTGGGTTCGTGTCGGGTTCGACCGTGAACTCGCAGTCGACCGGGCTGGTGCTCCAGGGCCTTGCCGCGGCCGGGAAAGGACCCCGGTTCCTGACCAGCAACGGGAATTCACCGGTCGACTACATCGAGGCCCGCCAGCAGCAGGACGGCAGCATCTGGTACTCGAAGACCAGCGACCAGACAAGGGTATGGGTCACCGCCGACGCGATCACCGGCCTGTCGGGACGAGCCCTGCCGGTCGGTGAACCGCCGCGGGAAAGCGAAAGCGGTTCCGGCTCGGACAGCACCGGCGGGGTCAGTCCCGGAGGGTCGGGAACCGGCGGCAGCGACGGCTCCGGCTCGACCGGAGAAAGCTCGGACGGCACGGTCGGATCCGGTTCGGTTTCAGCGGCCCCGTCCACCGGCAGCGGTGCCGGTAGCGAGACCGGCAGTACCGGCTCCGGTGCGGCCGGTTCGACCGGGAGCGGAGGTACGGGTGGCGCATCCGGGACGAGCGGCGGGTCGAACGGGTCCGGATCGGGCGGCGTGCCCGAGGTCGGGGTACCGGTGGCCCCGGTGCCGCCGAGCGAGGCCCTGCTTACCGCCTCGCGCCCGGGGCCCGAGCCGTCGCCGGTGCTGGCGCTGCTGATCTGCCTGGTGGTCGCCGGGGGGCTGGCCGGGGGGGCCGTCCTACTGGTCCAGAAACAGGGTTGGTGATTCGCTGATGCTCCCGCGGGGCGAAGCGATAGAGGCGATTGCCGGTCAGAGCTTCGAGGTCGTGGTGATCGGCGGCGGGATCACCGGTGCCGGCGTGGCGCTGGACGCGGCGTCCCGTGGCTACACGGTCGCCCTGCTGGAAGGCCGCGACTACGCGATCGGTACTTCGTCGCGTTCCTCGAAGATGGTCCACGGGGGCTTGCGGTACCTCGAGAACTTCGATCTCGGCCTGGTCCGCGAGGCACTGCAGGAACGTCAGCTGATGGTCGAACTGGCACCGCATCTGGTCTACCCGACGCCATTTTTGGTGCCCAGCTTCGGTGACCAGAAACCGGACCGGAAGGTCGGCATGGGGCTGAACGCCTATGACGTGCTGGCCGGCGTCGGCGGCGCGCGTGGCCGCCGCGAATGGCGCCGGCGTCGGCGGCCGGGAGAGGCCGAGGGCGGCTGGTCCCCGGACCGTCATCGCACGATCGGGCGCGACGAGCTGCTCGACCTGGTGCCCTCGCTGGCCGATCGCGAAGCCGAGTCGGCCTATCTCTTCTATGACTGCCAGACCGACGATGTACGGCTGGTCCTGACGATCCTGGGTGAGGCGCAGCGGTTCGGGGCTGTCTGCCTGAACGGGGCGACGGTCACCGGAGTGACCGTGAGGCGGGGCAGGGCGGACGGGGTCGAGTTCACCGAGGGCGAGTCCGGCGAGACAATTCGGGTCGAAGCCGAGAACGTGGTCAACGCGACCGGGGTCTGGGCCGACCGGATCCGCCCCGGAGAGATCGAGCGCGAAGAAGACGTCCCGGTGATCACGCCGAGCCGGGGCACTCATCTGCTGCTGTCCAGCGATGACCTCGACCTCGGTCGGGCCGCCTGCGTGGTCCCGGCCGGCGAAGGCCGCAGGATCTTCGCCCTGCCGTGGTACGGGCGGACCCTGGTCGGCACGACCGATGTCGACTACACCGGCGGAATCGACGAGGTCCCTCCGTCCGAAGAAGATCTCGGGTACCTGCTCGATGCGGTCAACGATTTCTCCGGGAAGCGGCTGACCGAGTCGGACATCGTCGGAGCGTTCGCCGGGGTGCGACCGCTGATCAGCACCGGTGACTCGCGCAAGTCGGTTGATATCTCGAGGCAGGCGGAGCTGTACGAGACGTCATCGGGCATGCTGACCATCACCGGCGGCAAGCTGACCACCTGGCGGCGAATGGCTATGCAGACGGTCGACCGCATCGTCGAGCGATCCGGGAGGGTGGCTCGCTGCCAGACCGCCGAGATCCCGCTGGGGATGGAGATCGACCCGGCTGCGCTGAATGCTCCACCGGGGGTCGGTGACGAAGCGCTGGCCCAGCTCGCCTTCCGCTACGGGCACGCCGCCCGGGCCGTGCTGGCCCTGGCCGAGGCCGACCCCGCGCTGGCCCAGCCGATCGTGCCCGGCCGGCACGACCTGATGGCCGAGGTGGTCGTCGCGGTCAACCTGGAGCAGGCTCGGTGTCTGGCCGACGTCCTGCTCCGTCGGACCCGCCTGGGCCTGACCGCGGCATCCAGCCTCGACTCGGCCGAGTCGGTCGCCGAAGTCGCCGCAGTGATGGGCGGGCTGCTCGACTGGTCGGAGGCCGAGGCCGGTCGGCAGATCGACGCCTGGCTCGAGACGGTCGTGGCCGAGGGCCTGAACCCGGCTTCGACCTCCTGATTCACGTTCGGTATGGCATCGGGCCAGGGACCGCCGGCCGCCGGGGTGCAATAACCTTGCGCGATGGATCTTGAATCGAAATCCCTGGCCGAACTGCACCAGCTCGCGAGCGAGGCCGATATCCGGGGCTACCGCGGGCTGCGTCGCGAAGACCTGATCAGCAAGCTGGCAGCCACGGGCGGCGAGTCGGGAGACCGGGCCGGTGACAACGGTGCCGGGTCGGACCAGGGCGCTCCCCGTCAGCGCCGGCGAAGGGGGCGTGGCCGCCACCGATCCCGCCGCGGAGACTCCGGGACGGAGCGCGCCGGACAGGTCGAATCGAGCGATCGCGGGCAGGGCGGCGCCGACGGCGGCCGCGGTGAGACCGAACCGGAACTGGAGGATGCGACAGGCATTCTCGAGGTGCTGCCACGCGGCAGTGGACTGGTCAAGGCCGAGGGTCTGCCCGAGGCCGGGATCCATGTGTCGCCGGCACAGATCAAGCGCTGCCAGCTTCGCGCCGGCGACGAGGTCTCGGGGCCGGTCCGGCCGGCCCGGCGCGGTGAGCGGCGGCCGTCGCTGGTCCGGATCGAGACGGTCAACGGGGCGCCACCCGAAGATGACCGCGCCCCGGCCTTCGAGAAGCTGACCCCGATCGCACCGCACCGCCACATCCCGCTCAAGGCAGAGCCGGATGACCTGCTCGCCCGTTCGGTAGACCTGCTCGCCCCGCTGGCGTTCGGTCAGCGGGTTCTGGTCGAGGCGGAGCCCCGCTCCGGAAGGACCAGTTTCCTGCGTTCGCTGGCGATGGCGATTGCCGGAGGATCCGAGCCCGGGCCCGAGGTCACGGTGCTGCTGATCGACGAGCGCCCCGAGGAGGTCACCGCCTGGGGCCGCGAGGTAACCGAAGTCACGATCGCCGCGGCGCCGGCCGACCTCGGCGCCCACGAGCAGGTCAGGATCGCGGAGCGGGCCCTGGCCAAGGTGAAGAGGCAGGCCGAGTCCGGCGCCGACGTGGTGATCATCGTCGACTCGCTGACCCGCCTTGCCAGCGCCTACGGGGACGCCGGTGCGGTCAAGCCGTTCTTCGGCTCGGGCCGGGAGTTGGAGGAGGAGGGCGCCGGATCGGTGACGGTGATCGCGACAGCCCTGCGGGGTGCGCCGGGTGACCAGGAAGTGATCGATGCGATCCATACCACGGAGAACGCCACGATCCGCCTCGATGCCGGGCTGGCCGCGGCGGGAATAGTGCCCTCGCTCGACGTCGCCGCCTGCGCCATTTCCGGCCAGGAAGCAGTGCTCAACGAAAACGAGATCGACGCGGTAAGGCGGCTGCGGGCCGAGCTCAAGGACATGGAGCCGGTGCCGGCCGCAGCCCGTCTGGCCGAACTGATCAGGGAGTCCGAGACCAACGAGGAGCTTCTCGGAAAGCTCTAGGAACCGGTCGGGCTAGCTGCGGTAGGCGACGCGGCGCCAGGACGGCTCGCGGGCGAGCTCGATCATCTCGGGTCCGCGATCGGGCTGGATGTAGCCAAACGACTGCCGCTGCTCGTCGAAGACGATGTCCAGCTCGCCTTCCTTGACCCGCTGGTCGAGCCAGGCACCGCGGAAGACCAGACGCCGCAGCCAGTGGACGAAGCCCTGGTTGGACGCGCCGGACAGGTCTTCCCAGTGATTCATGATGTGGATCCCGAGTCCGGATGAGGGCTCCTCGATCTCGCCGCTGACCGCCAGGTGGAGCAGGTCGTGAAGCTCCGGCGCCGACAGGCCCGGCGTTGCGAAACCGAGCCGCACGGCAGCCTGCTCGATTCGTTGACTGAAGTCGCGTTCGTTGAACGCGAATCGCAGATCGCCGTACTCGAGCACGTAGTCGGTGCCCGACTCGTAGTTCCCTCTCTGGGTTGTCTTTCGTTCCACCGTTGAAGCCTTGCCGGCCGCGGGCATCTGGCCCGGGCACAGGCGCCATCATGCCTTCCGGGAGGCAATTCCGGCACCGCCCGGGACGGCCTGAACGAGGGGTTGCACCCCGGATGCTTTGTTGCAGGGCTACGGCGTTCGGGCGGGGGGAGAAAAGGGCTGCTCCGGTCCCTTCCACGATCGTGAACCGACCGGTCAGATTCCGCGGTCTCGGACTGTGGCGGGGACTCGGATACGAGGTTCCCGTAGCTACTTCGATCCGCTCCCGGCTGCTCGGTCTGGCCTGGCTGGACCTCGAGCGGGCCGGTATCGGCCTGCTGCTCCCGGGCTGCCGCTCGATCCACACCTTCGGCATGCGTTTCCCGTTGGACCTCGTCTTCATCGATCCCGGAGGCGAGCCGATCCGCATCGTCCGGAACCAGCCGCCGGGGCGACTGGCCTACTGCCGGGGGGCCGAGTCGGTGCTCGAGATCGTCCCTGGTCGAAGGCCTTCCGGCCACTGACGGGGGAGAGATTCGCGGGCCGGGGACTATCGGACCCATGCTCCCCGAGCGCAACGAAATCGCCCAGGTCGTGGTCTGCGAGGACGACACGGCCACGCTCGAGCTGCTCTGTGACCATCTGGTCGCCGATCGCTACGGGGTGACGGCGGCCCCGACCGCGGCCGACGCCCTGCGGCTCTGCCAGTACGGAACCCCCGACCTCCTGCTGCTCGATCTGAGTCTGCCGGATGCCTCCGGCCTGGACGTACTCAGGGAATTGAGGGAGCCCGATCGCTCGGTCGGCCGGTTCGATCCGCGGCTCGGCGTGGTCATCCTGAGCGGCCGCGGCACCGAGCGCGACCGGGTCCGCGGCCTCGAACAGGGCGCCGACGACTACGTGGTCAAGCCGTATCACTACTCGGAGCTGCTGGCCAGAATCGGTGCCGTGCTGAGGCGCAGGCGCGGTGCCCGGTCGTCTCCTATCCTGGCCGGAGATATCGAGATCAACCGAGAGCAGCGGTCCGTCTCGGTCGGCGAACGCGACGTGAGCCTGTCGAACAAGGAGTTCTCCCTGTTGGCCATGCTGGCCAGGGAGCCGACCAGGGTATTCACCAAGGAAGAGCTACTGCGGGAGGTGTGGGGTTACCGCTCGCTCGGCCATACCCGGACGCTTGAAGCGCATGCCAGCCGACTGCGCCGGAAACTGGACCCCGACGGTGGCCGCTACGTGGTCAACTGCTGGGGAGTCGGCTACCGCCTGATCGGGTTGTGATCGCCGGTTCGTCGACAATCCCCGTGTTCGTCGCGCTGCTGGTCACCCTGACCGTGATTCGCGGGATCCGGGCGGCCCGGCACCGGAGCGCCGTCAACCGTGCGTTGCACGAACTGAGACGCCCACTCCAGGCCCTAGCCCTCGCCGCTCCGGGCGTGCCGGGAGCGGCCGGCTTTCCGGGGACCGCCGGCGCCGGGGAGATGGCGACGCTTCCGATTTGGCAGGCGATCAGGGCGTTGGGAGAGCTCGATCGCGAATTGAACGGACTGCCGACCCGGGGCGGCCGGGACGAGCTGATCGCCGGACGTCTGATGGCCGATTCCTGCGTACGGCGCTGGCAGCCCAGGGCTCACCTCGCGGGCGCCAGGATCGAGTTGCGTTGGCTGGGGTCCGATGTGCTCGTTCGGGGAGATGGGGCCGCACTGGCCGGAGCGCTGGAGAACCTGATCCTCAACGCGATCGAGCACGGCGGCCCGGCGATCACGGTCAACGCCCTGACCGTGGGACGCAAGCTGCGGATCGAGGTCATCGACCACGGTCGCTCGGACGAACCACGAGACGGGCGCGGATCATCGCCGGAGGCAGCGAACCGGCTGCGCCGGGTCCGCCACCACGGTCACGGCCTCGACGTGGTCGAACGGGCGGTCCGCGATCACGGGGGCAAGTTCGAAATCGAGCTCGGTGACCGCGGCTCGAAGGCAGTGATGGTGGTACCGGTGGCCGCCGCGGCCACAACCGGCCGGAGCGGGGTCCGGGTGAACTGGTGAGCAGGCGGCGGAGGGCGCTGGCCCTGATCGGCCTGGCCGCCGTGGCCGCGATCGCGGCGATGGCGATGGTGAAGGGATACTCATCTTCGGTTGCCGGCAGCTACGGCGAACTCAGGCCGGTCATCGTGCTGACCGACGCGGTGCCGGCCGGTCGGCGGATCTCTCCGGCGCTGGCGGCGCGTGGGCTGACCGCACGCCGGGTGCCGGCCCGGTTCGTCCCGGCCGGCGCCATAGGCGTACCCGAACGAGCGGTCGGCCTAGAGACGGTCGTACCGATGCCGGCCGGCAGCTATCTGACGGCAAATTCCCTGAGACCACCGAAAAAGCGGAAGCCAACCGTGCCGGTCCCCGGCCGGGGCCGTCATCCGGTCGAGATCGCGGTTTCCGGCGCCGGTGCGCTTGACGGGGCGCCGGGGCCGGTCGACGTACTGGTGACCACCGAGCCCGGTCCGGGCGGTCGTGGCAGGACCAGCGTGGCCGCTTCGGCGGTGCCCCTGATTTCGGTTTCACCGGGCGGCGCCAGCGAGTCCGGTCCCGGTCTGACCCAAGTCACGCTCGGGCTGACTCGACAGCAGGCGATCCGGCTGATCGGCGCCGAGAGCTACGCCCGCCGGATAACCTTGCTGCCCGGGGGAGGCGGGCGCCGGTGAGCAACTTTCCGCGAGATGCCGGTGCTTACCGGGGCGAGCTGGACCGGCTCGCCACCTCGATCCACAGTTCCCTGGTCGAGCGCCGGCGTGCCCGGGCCGGGCAGGGGAGCCTGAACGAGGGCGTGGGTGAGGCGATCCGCGCGACGGTGGATGAACGGGCCGCGCTGCTGTCCGACGAGAGCCGGGACGGGTTGGTCGAACGGATAGTCCGGGAGACTTCCGGCCTCGGCCCGCTCGAGGTCCTGCTCGAAGACGACGAGGTCGAGGAAGTGATGGTCAACGGCTCCGGCCGCGTGTACGTCGAGCGAAACGGTCGGATCGAGCGGGCCGCGGTCTGCTTCGGAGATGAGGAACAGCTCCGGAACACGATAGAGCGGATACTCGCCCCGCTCGGCCGGCGGGTTGACGAACTGAGTCCGATGGCCGATGCCCGGCTGCCCGACGGTTCGAGGGTGAACGTAGTGATCCCCCCGCTGGCGGTGGACGGCCCGGCCGTCTCGATCAGGCGTTTCCCGGCGCAGCGGCCCGGGCCTGGAGATCTGGTCGAACTCGGCACGATCACCGAGCCGGAGCTCGACCGGCTCTCGGCGGCGATCTCTTCTCGGCAGAGCATCCTGATCAGCGGTGGCACCGGCTCGGGCAAGACGACTCTGCTGAACGCTCTGTCGGCCCTGCTCGACCCGGTCGAGCGCATCGTCACGATCGAGGATGCCGCAGAGCTGAACCTGGCCCAGCCGCACGTGGTCCGTCTGGAGTCGCGGCCGCCCAGCATCGAAGGCCGGGGCGAGGTGACGATCCGGGACCTTCTCAGGAATGCCCTGAGGATGAGGCCGGACAGGATCGTGATCGGCGAAGTCAGGGGTCCCGAGGCCCTGGATCTGCTGACTGCCCTGAACACCGGCCACGATGGAGCGCTGTCCACGGTCCACGCCAGCTCGGCCGAAGACGCCCTCGGACGACTGGAGGTGCTGGCGCTGATGGCCGGCATCGGCCTGCCCCGTTCCGTGATCGCCGCCCAGCTCCGGCGGGGCATCGATCTCGTGGTGCAGATCGCCCGTGAACGGAACGGTCACCGCCGGGTGACCGGCATCGAGACGGTGAGAGCGTGAGGCGGTCGTGACCGCCGGGCCGGTGCCGCTGTTGCTGGGCGCTGTGGCGGGCATCGCGGCCGTCTTCGCGATCGGCGAGATCGTTGCCGGCGGCGCGGGTGGCAGCTCCCTGATCGAGTCGACACTGGGACCGCTGCGACGGGCCCGGGCCGAGGGCCGGCTGCCGACTTCCGACGAGCGCTTTCGCCTTGCGGCCTCGGCCGGCTTCGCCGCGGTCGGCGGCGGCTGGTGGTTCGGGGGGCTTTGGCTGGCCCTGCCGCTGGCCGTGGCGGGCCCGCTGGCCGCCGGCGCGGCCGTGCGGCGTGGCCGGCGCCGCTACCGGCGGTCGATCGAGCGTTCACTTCCGGAGGTCGCGCGAGCGATCGCCGACTGCCTGAGCGCCGGCGATTCACCACGCGGGGCGTTGACCGCCGCGGCCGGGTCGCTGGAGGGACCGGCCCGGTTCGAGCTCGACCTGGTCAGCTACGAACTGGAGATCGGGAGTCCGACCGGCACGGCGCTGCGCTCGCTGTCCCGCAGCCTCCGTTCTGCCCGGGTCGATGCGTTCGTGACTGCCATGGTCAGCCAGCAGGTCGCCGGGGGCGACCTTGCTTCGCTTCTTCGGCGATTCGCCGACGGGGCCGCAGAACGGGACCGGATAGCCGAAGACGCCCGGTCGGCGACCGCGCAGGCCCGGTTCACCGGGTATCTGGTGGTCGCGATGCCGGCCGGGGCGGCGCTGTTCGCCGAACTGTTGCGCCCCGGCTTTCTGGGATCCCTCGTCGCATCGAAGCCGGCGCTTGTCGTGGTCGGGCTCTCCATGGCACTGCAGGCAGCCGGCTTCCTCGCGATCTCGCGGCTCGCAACGGTGGGGGAGCCTTGACCGCCGGGGCGGCGCTGGTTGCGCTGCTGGCCCTGGTTCTGGCGCTGGCCGGACTGGCCGAGCTGGTGCGGGGGCGAACGCAGGTGGATTCGCGAGCCCGGGGCGATTCGCCGCGGGAGTCCGGTCCGACCCGGATCGAGTCCGTTCCGGCCGCCGCGATCGCGTTCGGCCTGCCCGACCGGATCCGGCGGGCCGGCCGGGACGGTGTTGTCTCACCGCGTTCGGTTCTCGCGGCCAAGGCCGTCTTTGCGGCGTTCGGACTCGCATCCGGACTGGCGATCGCACCGCTGTTCTCGGGCCGCGCTGGGCCATTGGTCGTGGCCGGGCTTGCGGCGGGCGGGTTCCTCCTGCCGGATTTCCTGCTCGAGCGCGCGGCCCGGCGGCGTCATCGGCGGATGATCAACTCCCTACCCGACGTACTTGACCTGATGGCCGTCTCGGTAGCCACCGGAAGGAGCCTCGGCGGGAGCCTGGCCGACCTGTCGAAAACCGGACGGGGACCACTGGTCGAGGAGCTGGGGGAGGTCGGCCGGGACCTGGCCTGGGGCAAAGGGCAGGCCGCTGCCCTCGCGTCGCTTCGTGCCCGGGTCGGTGGCGCCGAGATCGCGGCGCTCTGCTCGGCCCTGGAGCGCTCCCGCAAGCTCGGCTCGCCGCTGGCCGAGCAGCTCCGGCGGCAATCGGGCGAGCTGCGCCGGAACCAGGGCAGGGCGGTCGAGGAAGAGGCGGCCCGGGCCGCGCCGAAGATCCAGCTCGTGGTGGCGCTGCTGCTGGTGCCCTCGGTGCTGCTGTTGATCGTGGCCGCGCTGGTGGCCAACAGCGACGCCCTGCTCGGACCTGCCTTCTGAGCTTCAGGAGGTGGTGGCCGCCTCTTCGCGAAGCCGGTCGGCGACTTCGCAGCCGGCGCTCATTACTTCGTCCAGGCCCTCGGCACTGTCACGGTGTTTCGGCACGAACGCACAGAGGTGCCCGCCGACCAGCTCGAAGGCGAACTTCTTCGGGGCCTCGGTGAGCCAGACGATGAAGGTGGGCGAGAACAGCCGCCTGACCCATATCGGGTCCTGTCCTTTGCCGACGAAGATCTCGTAGCGGTCGCGCATCTCCTCGCTCTCCAGGGTGACCCGTTCGTGTTTGCCGCGGAACTTGTCTTCGAACTTCTCCAGCGCCTTGAGCCCGGACTGGCGCTGGACCAGCAACTCCGGCAGATGGTCGTTGGTCTCCGGCAGGTCGGTCAGGATCACGGTGAACGGGTAGTCGGTCTCGGTCCTGTTGCCGTCGCTGTCCGTGCTCGCGACGGTGTAGACGAACAGGGCGAGCGTGCCGTCGATCCCGTCGGCGAGCGGCCCGGTGAATATCTCGTCGCAGCGCTGCTTGTCGCCCTTGCGCAACAGCGGGGTGAGGCCGGCGAGCTCACCCTTGCCCTGACGGGTCAGGCCGCGGGACTCGGCGTAGGCGTCGTAGAAGGCCTGTTCGGCCCGATGGTCGGCGATCCAGAAGGTGATTCCTACCCCGATCAGCAGGAAGACGATCAGGCCAAGCAACGCGAACAGCGGGCCGACGAACAGGCCGGCCGCGGCGCCGACCACGCCAAGCAGGACGATCAGGATCCAGGTCTTCGGCTTCTCCAGAAGCTGGGCGAACAGCGGAACACGCATCTGGTTGGCATCGTTGATTTCGGTCACAGGGCCACCCTAGCCGTGAATGCAACCGATTTTGCGCAGGTTTTTTCGAGGGACGAGCGTATGTTCGTGTCTGTGAGCGGATTTGCGCATGGTTACAGCGATCCCCGAGCGGCGCGCTCAGAGCTCGGTCGGCCCCGCCGGGACCGGATGTCCGGAAAAGTGGGGGAGTGTGTTGCAAAGTGGGGCATTGTGGGCTATGTTGCCGTCGAGTTGAAGCCAAGGACCGGGGTGATGAGGTTCCTCCCACTTCATCACCTCGGTCCAAATCTTTCCAACCGACCCTCACGGCGGAACCGAGAAAGGAACAGGAGCGGTGGCATTCAGGGGCCAACACGAACACAGCCTCGATTCGAAGGACCGCCTCACCGTTCCGGCCAAGTACCGAGAGGCGCTGTCTGAGGGCGTGGTCCTGGCCAAGGGACCGGACACCTGCCTCTGGCTGACCACGGCCAAGGACTTCGACTCGATCTCCGACACCTACATCGAGCCTCACAGCCCGTTCAGCTCCAACGCTCGCAAGATGCGCCGCCTGTTCAACTCCGGTGCGTTCGAGAGTGAGCTCGATTCGGCCGGCCGGGTTCGCATCCCCCAGTACCTGATCGAAGGGGCGGGGCTCGACGGACCGTGCACGGTGGTCGGCGCCGGCGCCTACCTGGAAATCTGGAGCACCGCGGCCTGGGAGCGCGAAAACGAGAAGCTGCAGTCCGAGTTCGGTGAAATCGCCGAAGGAATGGCCGGGGGGCCCGATTGAGCGCGGCGGCTCGCAGTCACGGGGCCCACGAAGGCCGGACCGTGCCATCCGGCGGCCACGTTCCGGTCCTCGCCACCGAGCTTGTCGATCTGATCGGACCCGGTCCCGGTGAGACGGTCATCGACTGCACGTTCGGGGCCGGTGGCCACGCGCGGCTGGTCGCCGACCGGATCGGTCCGGAGGGAACGTTGATCGCGATCGATCGCGACCCGGTGGCCAGGGCCCGTTTCCAGGAGTTCGAAACGGATGTGGCCTGCCGGACCAGATTCCTGGCTTCCGAGTTCAGCGACGCGCTGAATACCCTGCAAATTGAAGGAATACGGGCCGACGCGCTGTATATGGATCTTGGCATGTCATCACTCCAGGTGGACGCGGCCGAGCGCGGATTCTCCTACTCCCACGAAGCGCCGTTGGACATGCGAATGGATCCCCGGCAGCAGCTGACCGCGGGCGAGATCCTCAACACGTGGCCCGAGAGCCGCATCAACCAGATCCTCCGCACACTCGGCGAAGAACGCTACGCCGGCGGTATCGCGCGCGAGATAGTGCGTCGCCGGCCGCTGGGTACGACCGCGGACCTGGTCGAGGCGATCAAGGCCGGCACGCCGACCGCGGCCCGGTTCGGATCCGGCCATCCCGCCCGGCGCAGCTTCCAAGCGCTTCGGATCGCGGTCAACGGGGAGCTTGAGGCAATCGATGCCGGCCTCCCGATCGCCTGGGACACCCTGAAGACGGGCGGCCGGATGGCCGCGATCTCGTTCCACTCGCTGGAAGACCGCCGGGTCAAGAAGTTCTTCGCCGGTCTGGCAACCGGTTGCACCTGCCCGCCAGAGCTCCCGGTCTGCGTGTGCGGCCATGAGCCCGAGGCCGACCTGCTGACCCGTCGCTCGATCACCGCCGACGACACCGAGCTCGAAGCAAATCCCCGGGCCCGCTCGGCGCGCCTGCGCGGGGCCCTCAAGCTGGCCGAAAGGGCCGGGAACTGATGGCCGCAGCCGCCGGACAACCGACCAGTTCGAGGATCCGCGGCTCGGTTCTCCCGGCCCGGATACCTGCCCGCCGCAGGCTCCGGCCGGCTCCGGCCAGCCGTCCCGCGGGCCGGGACCGCCGTCGCCGCGGCGCTCATCGCAGTCGCAGCCTGATCGGCAAGACGGCCCACGCGGTGACCCACCTGCCCGAGTCGGGCGCGGTCGTCGGAATCTCGCGAAGCAGGCTGTGGATAGCCGTGATCGGCGTCATCCTGATTGGAATCGTCGGGATCAATCTGGTCACGGTCAGCTACGGCTCGATGGCCAGCCGGTTCGAAACGCAGATCCAGGAGCTGGAACAGAGGAATTCGATCCTCAGGTCGTCCGAAGCGGCGGCAACATCGATGCCGAGGATCCGGAACGCGGCCCTCGATGCCGGGATGGCGGTGCCGGCCACCGACGAGATCAGGTATCGGTCGTTTGCGCCGGGAGATTTCGCCGCGGCGGCCCAGCGGCTGGCGGCCGACGGGGGCTGAGGTGGCAATTCGTCCCGAACGCCGGGTCGGTCTGCTATTCGCTTGCTGTCTCCTCCTTCTGGTCGGGATCCTCGGCCGGGCTTTTTACCTGCAGGTGGTCAAAGGGTCATCGCTTGCCTCCCAGGCGACCAGCCAGCAGGTCGACACGATCGCCGTCCCCGGTCTCCGCGGCCCGATTCTCGACCGCAACGGGGAGGAGCTGGTCAGCAGTGAGCCGGGGGTCAGCGTGTTTGCGACGCCGTATCAGATCAAGGACCCCGATTCCGAGTCGGCGGCCGTCGCCGAAGCGCTCGACGCCGACCCGGGCGAGGTCCGTGACGCGATGACCCAGCCGGGCGGCTTCTCCTACATCGAACGCAAGGTCGACCTCGCCCATGCCCGCAAGGTCGAAAAGCTCGGGCTCGAGGGAGTCGGCGATCATCCCGACTCGCTCCGGGTACGGCCACAGGGGGACCTCGCATCGCAGGTGGTCGGAGCGGTCGGCGAGGACGGCAAGGGGCTGACCGGGCTCGAGGCATCACGCGACGGCGTCCTGCGGGGTGCGGATGGAGAGCAGCGGATGGTCAAGGACGCGCTCGGCGACCCGATCAGTTTCGAGACCACGCGTGGCGCCGAGAACGGCAAGCCGATCCAGCTGACCCTGGATGCCGCGATCCAGGCCGAGGCCGAGCGGGCCCTGGCCGGGGTCGCGGATGCTCATTCCCCGGTCAACGCTTCGGCGATCGTTATGGACGCCGATACCTCGGACGTGCTGGCGATGGCCAATTGGCCGCCGGCCGACCTCGATCATCTCGATCAGACTTCAAGCGATTCGCTGCTCAACATCGGCACTTCGTACACCTACGAGCCCGGCTCGACCTTCAAGGCGATAACGGTTGCCTCGGCGCTGGAGTCGGACACGGTCACTCCTCAAAGTAGCTACACCCTGGCCCCTTCCATCCAGGTTTACGACCGGACGATCGAAGAGGGCCACGAGCGGGGCACGGTGACCCTGGACGTCGGTCAGATCCTGGCCCAGTCCTCCAACGTCGGCGCGGTCACGATCGGGCTCCAGATGGGGGGGCGCAAGTTCAGCAAGTGGATCGACCGGTTCGGATTCGGGCAGAAGACCGGCATCGACCTCCCCGGGGAGGAGCAGGGCATCGTCCATCCGTACGAGGACTACTCCGGCTCGACCATGGGCAACCTGCCGATCGGGCAGGGCCTGGCCGTGACCCCGATCCAGATGGTCGCCTTTTACGGGGCCCTGGCCAACGGCGGGCTGCTCAAGAGCCCGCGCCTGGTCGAGTCGGTGGACGGCAGATCGCTGCCGCGCGATCAGGGGAAGAGGATCATCTCGACCGAGGTGGCCGATGAGGTCCGCGGCATGCTCGAGGGTGTGCTGGCACCCGGCGGCACGGCACCGGAGGTGTCCGTACCGGGTTACACGCTGGCCGGCAAGACCGGTACGGCCCAGATCGCCACGGCACAGGGCTATTCGGACACCCGCTACGTCGCCTCGTTCATCGGGGTCGCTCCGGCCGATGACCCGAAGATCGTGGTTTCGGTGATGGTCAATGAGCCCCAGAACGGACATACCGGGGCCGAGGCTGCGGCTCCGGCGTTCGGCGAGATCG
This sequence comes from Solirubrobacterales bacterium, assembly GCA_020438295.1. GTDB lineage: Bacteria > Actinomycetota > Thermoleophilia > Solirubrobacterales > 70-9 > 67-14. The sequence continues at coordinate 127 of JAGQUV010000025.1, read as the reverse complement.
CGTCATTCTCGCTGCCGTACCTCGGCGTTCCCACCGAGTAGCCACCTAGAATCGTGGGCATGCGGCTCGACCACATCGCCCTCGAAATCGAAGGAGCCCGGCTGTACGGCGACCCGGGGACAGAGGT
>JAGQUV010000024.1 GCA_020438295.1 Solirubrobacterales bacterium | reverse complement strand
GTCGGTCAGCATCGCGGCCGAGCCGGCGTAGGGGTGGCGAATCACGATCGCGGCCGGATCGTAGGCCGAGAGTGTCTCCACCGTGTCCTTCAGCGACTCGCCCTTGTCGACCGACGAGCCACTTGCCTTGACTGAGACCACGTCGGCGGAAAGCCGCTTGGCCGCCAGCTCGAACGACGATGAGGTCCTGGTACTCGATTCGTAGAACAGGGTGACCACGGTCCGCCCCCGCAAGGTCGGCACCTTCTTGATGTCACGGCGGGTCACCTCGGCGAAGCTGTCGGCCCTCTCGAGGATCGTTTCGACCTGCTCCCGCTCCAGGTCCTCGATACTCAGCAGGTGCCTCATCAGACTGCCTCTACCGGGCTGATGATCGAAACCCCGTCGCGATCGTCGGTCTCGACCAGCTCGACCGAGACCCGCTCGTTCGGTGATGTGGGCAGGTTCTTGCCTACGTAGTCGGGCCTGATCGGCAACTCGCGGTGGCCGCGGTCGCACAGCACGGCCAACTGGATCCGGGCCGGGCGGCCGTAGTCGAACAGCGCGTCGATGCCGGCCCGGACCGTGCGCCCGGTGTACAACACGTCGTCGACCAGGATGATCGTCCGGCCGTCGACCGGGAAGTCGAGCCGGGTGGCGTGGACCACCGGCTGCCGTCCGGACGAACGGGCGTTGATGTCGTCGCGGTAGAACGAGATGTCGATCTCACCGAGCGGCAGCTCTTCCGAGGCCAGCTCGGACAGGATGCCCCGCAGTCGACCGGCCAGGACCGCACCTCGGGTGTGGATGCCGACGATCGCGCAGTCGCCCGGAGCGGGGTTCTTCTCGAGGATCTCGTGGGCAATACGGCGCAGGGTGCGCTCGATATCGCTCGAATCCATCACTGCCTTCGCACTCACTTCGACCCTTCCTGGCCTCTCAGGACCGGCTTAAAGGAACCGACGTGCACAGCCTAGCAGCGGCCGAAGCGTCACCCCCTGTCCCGCCACCAGACCTCCCGCCGGCGGCACGACCCGCCCGGCCACCATCCGCCGGCGGCACGATCCCCCGGGGCGCTGCCCGCCTGGGGCGCTACCCGCCTCGGGCGCTGCCCGCCTGGGGCGCTACCCACCTTGGGGCCGTATCGGCCCCATCTCGGCCGCTTATCGGCCCCACCTCGCAACCCGCCCAAACCCGCCAGCGATCTGGCGGCGGGTGCACTTTCCCGACCATACGTACAGAAACTGCACCCGGTTTGGGTTCGCGCGGTGGCCGGCCCCGGACCCCGTGCCATGCGCGAGGGCGGGACTGCGTTGCACCCGGGCGAGGCGGAGCTGCGCCCAGGGCCACCTCGCAACCCACCCCAACTCACCAGCGATCTGACGGCGGGTGCACTTTCCCGACCATACGTACAGAAATTGCACCCGGTCAGGGCCAGGGCCATGCGGTCGCGGACCCGGGTTCAGGCGTCGTTTGGGGCCCCGGTCAGGCGGTCGGAGGTCCGGGGTCGACCGGCGCTTCTCGCCGGGCCCCGTCCGGGATCAGGACTGGCTCGCCCCGCTCGGCGAATGGCAGTTCGACCAAATCGAAATCGCGGGGCGCAACCGTGTCCGGAAATACATCCCGAGCCTCTTCGAGCGCGGCCTTGACGTGGTAGCGGGCCGAAATGTGGACCAGAGCCAGCATCTTCACACCGGCCTCGGAAGCGACCCCGGCCGCCTGGGCAGAAGTCGAGTGTCCGGTATCGGCCGCACGTTCAGCATCCTCGGTGATGAAACTGGCATCGTGGATCAGAAGGTCTGCGTCCACGGCCGCCTCGGCCACCGAATCGCAGGGGCCGGTGTCACCGGTGACGACCACTGCCCGGCCGGGCCGGTCTTCACCCATGACCTGTTCAGGGGTTACCTCTCCCTTGCTCCCGGTCACCGTCCCGCCCGACTGAAGGGTGCCGAGTTCGGGGCCTGATTCGACCCCGAGACGCCTCGCTTCGTCCGGGTCCAGCTTTCCCGGGCGATCGTCTTCAAGCAGCGCGTAGCCGAGCGCGTTAGTGCGGTGCTCGACCGCGATCGCTTCGATCTCGTAGTCGGCATGCGGGACGACCTGGCCCGGCCGCAGCTCCTCGAGCTCGAGGTGGTAGCCGAGCCGTCCGATCAGCGGTGAGAAGTCGTCCATCAGCCGACTCAGCCCGACCGGTCCCAGCAGCCTCAACGGCTCGGTGCGGTCGTTCAGGTCGTAGGTCTTCAGCAAACCCGGCAGTCCGAGGCAGTGATCGAGGTGGAAGTGGGTCAGGTAGAGCTCGTCCACCTGGACCAGCCCCAGCGAGAGCCTCAACTGGCGCTGGGTGCCCTCGCCGCAGTCGAACATCAGCTTCTCGCCGCCCCTCGTCACCAGTACCGAAGCGGTTCCGCGAAGCGCGGTGGGCACTGGCCCGCCGGTGCCCAGGAAGGTCACAGAGAGATCCATTCGCCTAAGCGTAGATGCCCCGGGCCGGCTCGGTCAGCCGCCCCCCCGGCGGCGTCCGGGGCGGTCCGGGCGAGCCTCACCGGATCAATAGACTGGGGCCTTCAGCGCCCGTAGCTCAGCTGGATAGAGCGCATGCCTCCGGAGCATGAGGTCGCAGGTTCGAATCCTGCCGGGCGCGCTCGCACCCTGCCGCTTCCCCGGACAGCTAGGCCGAGCAGTACACCTCGGCCCTGTCCTCGGCCTGCGACAGGTTCGCCTTCGCCGCCCTGAGCTGGCGCTTCGCCTTCTTCTTCTTCTTTCCCCTCGGCGCCTTGTTCTTCTTCTTTTTCTTCTTCTTCACCACCTTGCGCGCATCTTTCACCGCGTCTTCGGCCGCCGTACAGCGCTTCTCGAGCCTCGCGTCTTCTTTGGCCTGCTTCGGGTCGTCGCCCGCGGTCGGGTCGTCGCCGCTCGACGGGCGCTCCTTGTCCGGACGGCCGGCCTTGACCAGAACGGCGTCGCCGGAGGTGGTTACCCCGTGACCGGCGGCCTCGGCACTGGCCACACTCGCGGCCGAAGCCCGCGAACTGGTGAAACTGAGCAACGCGGCACCAACCATCAAAATCGCCAGCGCGAGCAGACTGAACCTGACCCTCGGCGCCCCTGAGACCAACATCGAGACTTCCTTTCATGAAACTGTAGGTTTGGCTACCAGATCCGACCCTAGTCCGTGATGGTCGGCACTGTCAAGCCGGACCACGCTGCCGGAGCCCGGCCACCGACCGTCCCCGAACCTGGCGGTGCGGTGATCCGCGCCGCCCCATACGATCCCGCCCAGCATGAACGACCCCGACACCAGCCAGCCCGCGACCGAACCGCGCGGATCGGATGACCGCCCGGGCGGTCCGGGTCGCGGCACGGACGGTCCAGGTCGCGACTCCGACGGCGACCGGTCCGCCGACCGCATCCCCCGCGGCGCGATCGCAGTGGTCATCGTCGGGCTGGTCGCCAGCCTCGGCATCTACGTGCTCGGGCTGCGGACCGGCGGCAGCTCGGCCGAGCAGTCGTGGGCGACGGTCGAACCGGTGACCACACCCGAAGCGAAGCCGGTCGGCGACGGGGGCAGCTTCGGACTGGCCCGGACCACCCTGGCGGCACTTGAACCGAACGCCGCCAGTGACCTGGTCTTCAGGGTCGCCGGGGTCGTGCAGATCGACTCCGGCAGGGGCGAGACACCGGCTTCGGTGCGCTGCGACATCACCAGCACGACCGGCGGTGACACGTTCATCGCCCGCACGATCAGCAAGCGCGCCGCCTGGCCCCGGCCGAGTGACGAGCTGCAGGCCCAGGAAGTACCGGAGCTCTCGATCGCCAAGCTCTCGTATCGGGGGGCCGATGTCCAGGAGCTGCCGATCCGGGACTCGTTCCGGCGATACACGGACTCCGACGCCCCGACCCTGGTCGACTGGGACTTCCGCGACGAAGACACCCAGACCTGGATCTGGACGATGGCGAAGGGAACCGGTAGCGGAACCGCGACACTCGGGTACGCGGTGATCTTCAGGACCCAGGAACGGCCCTCGGCCACGATCGACTGCGCAACCCGGGTCGGCGACACCGAGGCGCGGGTCAAGGTGGATGCCGAGCAGCAGGAGTGGCCGATCACCGACGAGCTCACGGCCGAGGAAAGCGCCGACTTCAGCGACGTCCAGTAGCGCCGCCCGGGTTCGGCGGCGCCGCTCACGCTTCGAGCAGGTCCGGGCCTTCCTTGGTCCCGCCGACCTTGTTCAGGGCGGGGTTGGCCGGCTTGGCGCTGAGTCTCCCGGGCTCGAGCGGAACGCACAGTGAGACCGCTTCCTCGGGGTCGAGGTCGCCGCTGAGCCAGGCGGCCTCGGCCTCGGGATTCGGCAGGATCACCGGCATCCGGTCGTGAACCGGCTCGACCACCTCGTTGGCCGAGGTGGTCATCATCGTGCAACTGGTCAGCTGTTCGCCCTCCCACTCACGGGTGGTGGTCAGCCCGGCAAACGCGAACGGCTCACCCCCGTCGACCGTGAAGTGCATCGGCTGGCGCGGGCTCTTCGGGTTCTCCGCCTTCATCCACTCGAAAAAACCATCGCCCATTATCAGGCAGCGGTGCCGGCCCTTCTTGATCAGCGGGCCGTAGGCCCGGCTCTTCAGCACCCGGTCGGACCGGGCGTTGATCATCTTGTAGCCGGCCTTCAGGTCCTTGGCCCAGACCGGAACCAGGCCCCAGCGGGACAGGGTCGCCCGCCGCCCGCCGTCGCCCTCGGGATCGTCGGTCACGGTCAGGATCTCCTGGGTCGGCGCGATGTTGTAGCGCCCCAGGGCATCGGCCTGCTGGTCGTCGATCGAAATCTGGAACCGATTGCCCAGCCGGCGCTGGTCCGAAGACGTCATGGTGAACCGGCCGCACATGGTCCAAGCCTAACGATGGGTCCGGTACCACTCGACCGCCTCGCCGATCCCGTCGTCGAGGCTCACCTCTGCGGCCCAACCGGTCAAGCCGGCGAGTTTGGACGGGTCGACGCACTGCTCGTCGATCTCGCCGGGCGGGCTTCCCTCGCCCTCGTAGTCGGGATCGAGGCCGGAGCCGGCCTTGTCGCGGATCAGATCGATCAGCTCGCGGACCGAGTGGGCCGTCCCCGTCCCGGCGTTGAGCGCCTCCCCCCTTCCCGGGCCCCGGACCACAACGTCTTCTACCGCCAGGTAGGCGCCAACCGCATCGCTGACATGGATGAAGTCCCTCCTCGGCGATCCGTCCGAACGGATCTTCGGAGCTCGTCCGCTCAGAAAGGCGGAGGCCACCTCCGGCACCAGCCGCGAGGCGTTGAGGTCGCCACCTCCGTAGACGTTGGCCAGCCGGGTGACGGCAACCGGCAGCTGCCACGAGTCCCAGTAGCTGCGGGCGATCACGTCGGCGGCGGCCTTGCTCCCCTCGTAGGTGGCGGCCGGCCGCAACTCGTCGCCTTCGCTGTACGGCAGCGAATCGCTCGGGCCGTAGGCCTTGTCGGACGAAGCGACCACGACTGCGCCGGGGGCGGCGCTCCTGGCCGCTTCCAGCACGGTCCAGGTCCCCTCCACGTTGGTGCGGAAGGTCCCCAGCGGATCGTCGGCCGCCGGGCCGACCAGGGTCCGGGCAGCGAGGTGGAAGACCGCGTCGGCGCCTTCCATGGCCCGATCCACCGCCGCCCGGTCGGCGACGTCACCTTCGATCAGCTCGACTTCGCGCTCGAGGCCATGCAGGGCGAGTGCCGCTCCCCGGGCCGACGGCAGATCGAGCACGGTCACCTCGTCGCCGCGCGCCAGCAGCGCCCTGACCAGATGGCCGCCGATGAAACCCTGCCCGCCGGTGACCAGAGCGCGGCTCAACCGACTGTGCCCGGGTCCGAAGCGGGAATCACAATCCGGCCTCCAGCCAGGGAGCGCGCCCGGTCTCCCAGAGGTCGTTCAAGGTGACCTGGTCCTTGTAGGTGTCCATACAGTCCCAGAAACCGTGGTGGCGGTAGGCCCTCAGCTGGCCGTCCCGGGCGAGTCGTTCCAGCGGGTCGCTTTCCAGCACCGAATCGTCGTTCAGTCGTTCGAGGAAAGCGGGCTCGAAACAGAAGAACCCCCCGTTGATCCAGTGCTCCGAGCGCGGTTTCTCGACGAATCCGCCGACCTCACCGTCGGGCCCGATTTCGACCACGCCCCACTGCAGATCGGGCCGCACCGTGGTCATCGTGCCCAGGCGGCCGTGTTCGGCGTGGAAGGCAAGCAGGGCTCCTAGGTCGATATCGGCCACGCCGTCAGCGTAGGTCACGCAGAACCGCTGCCCTTCGACCGCCGACGCGGCCCGCCTGATCCTGCCGCCGGTCGGCGTGTCCGGTCCGGTCTCGAGGCACTCGACGGTCACGCCGTCGGGCCAGTTCTCGGAATCGGTGAAATCGCTGACCAACTCGCCCAGATAACCGGTCAGCGGATGGAACCGCCGAAAACCCTGCGCGGCGTAGATCGAGATCACGTGCCAGAGCAGGGGCCGACCGCCGACCTCGACCAGCGCCTTGGGCAGGGTCTCGGTCTTTTCCCGCAGGCGGGTGCCACGACCCCCGCTCAGGATCAGGACCGGGGGCTTCAGCCGCCCGCCACCGCTGGCAGGATCGTCACCTCGGCGCCGTCTTCCACCCCGGTGCCGAGCCCGTCACCGAAGCGGATGTCTTCACCCCCGACGTAGACGTTCACGAAGCGACGAACCTCGCCGTCGTCGGTGATCCGCTCCTTGAGCTGTTCGTGCTCGGCGAAGACGGCGTCGAGGACCTCACCGACCGTCGTGCCGTCTGCTTCGAGCTCGGCCTGACCGCCGGTGGCGGCCCGGAGCTGGCTCGGGATCTTCACCGTTACGGCCATCAGACGGCCACCTCCTGGCCGAACTTCGATTCGAAGCTGGCCGGGTCGGGGTCGACCTCGGCCAGGGCGAAGCCGTCGCGGTTGGCATCAAGGGTCTTCAGGCCCTCTCCGGTGATGTAGACCACGACCTTCTCACCGGCCGACAGCTCACCGCGTCGGGCCAGCTTTTCCAGAACGCCGACGGTCACCCCGCCGGCGGTCTCGGTGAAGATCCCGGTGGTCTCGGCCAGCAGCCGGATGCCGGCCCTGATCTCGTCGTCGCTGACCGCGTCGATGCCACCCTCGGTCCGCTTCGCCTGGGCGACCGCATACGGGCCGTCGGCCGGGTCGCCGATCGCCAGGCTCTTGGCGATCGTGTCCGGTCGCTGCGGCCGGCAGACCTTGGCTCCTTCGGCGAAAGCGATCGCCACCGGTGAGCAGCCCTCGGCCTGGGCACCGTTGAACACCGGGAACTCTCCGCCGACCAGGCCGACCTCGAGCCATTCCTCGAACCCCCGGGCGATCTTGGTGAACAGCGACCCCGAAGCGATCGGCGAGACAACCCGATCCGGCAGTTCCCAGCCCAGCTGTTCGACCGTCTCGAAGGCCAGCGTCTTGGATCCTTCAGCGTAGTAGGGCCGCAGGTTCACGTTGACGAAGGCCCAGGGTTTCTGGTCGGCCAACTGGGTGCACAACCGGTTGACGTCATCGTAGTTGCCGTTGACCCCGACCAGGTTGGTGCCGTAGATGTCGGTGGCCAGCAGCTTCTGTTCCTCGAGGTTGGCCGGGACGAACACGTACGACTCGAGTCCGGCCGCGGCGGCGTGGGCCGCGACCGCGTTGGCCAGGTTTCCGGTCGAAGCGCAGGCGACGGTCTCGAACCCGAGCTCCTTCGCCTTGGCAATCGCCACGGCGACGACCCGGTCCTTGAACGAATGGGTGGGATTGGCGGCATCGTTCTTGATGTAGATCTCGGCCTCGGTTCCCAGCCGTTCGGCCAGCCGGTCAGCCCTGATGATAGGGGTCATTCCGGGCTCGAGCGGATCGCCGGCCCGACCGTCGATCGGCAGGAAGTCCGAATAGCGCCAGATGCCCCGACTGCCAGCCTGGATCCGCCGGCGGGCCTCGTCCGGCTTCAGGTCGGAGTGGTCGTAGAGGACCTCCAGTGGCCCGAAACAGCTCGTGCAGTAAAAGCTCGCGTCGAGCTCGAACTCGGCCGAGCATTCCTTACATCTCAAGTTGCTGATTGACATCCGATCTACCTTTCTTCTCCCTACGGGAAACAAAAAACCTTCGCCTGTGGGGCGAAGGTCCGACCGGACTTCTCCCCACATCTCCCGGCTCCTCGAGCCGCTGGATTTGGCACCTTCACAAGACTTCCGTCTTGCTGGTTGCCGGGGTTTCACTGGGCCAAGTCCCTCCACCCCTCTAGATGTGGCGCTTATGTTGAACCGCAGGTTATCAGGCCGCCCCGGGGGTGGGTGTGCGACTGCAGCTTCGGGTCGAGCCGGTCGCCGACCGCGGACTTCGCATAACCTTCCGCCGATGGAGACGAAATGCCAGGAACTGATTGGAGGCGGCGATGCCGAACCTCCCTCGTCTCAGACGGCCTCGTGAGCCGCTAGCGACCTCTGCGCCGGGCTCCGACCAGGAAGCCGCGGTTCCCCGGATCGAGGAGATCGAGGCCGGCGGGCTGCGCTGGATCAACATCGAGCAGCCAAGCGGCACCGAGCGGGCCTGGCTGGAGGAGCACTTCGACTTCCACGCGCTCGACCTGGAGGACGTGCTCTCACGGAATCAGAGGCCGAAGATCGATCAGTACCCGGAGTACCTGTTCCTGGTCCTCCACGTGCCCGTCTTCGACCGCAACGTCGGGCGGCTCGGAGCCGGCGAACTCGACCTGTTCGTCGGGCCCGACTTCGTGGTCACCCTGCCCAACCAGCCGGTCCCCCCGGTCGAGTACCTGTTCGAGCGCTGCCGGGCCGACCGGTCGCTTCGCGAGAAGCTCTTCTCGCGCGGATCGGGATACCTGATGTACCGGCTGGTCGACGACAGCTTCGATTACTGCTTCCCGATGCTGCGCAAGGTCGGCAACAAGTTGGACGCGCTCGAAGACGAGATCTTCGAGGGCCGCTCCGAAGACGTGGTTCGCGACATCTCCAACGCAAAGCAGGAAATCATCAACTTCCGCAAGGTGATCCGGCCCCAGCGTCCGGTGCTACGCGACCTGGAGAAGGTCAAGAGCCGGTACCTGGCCACGGACCTGGATCTGGAGATCTACTTCGACGACATCGTCGACGCGCACGAGCGGATCTGGGACATGCTCGAGAACTACAAGGAGGTGATCGTCGCGCTCGAGGAGACCAACGAGTCGATGCTGAGCCACAAGGTCAACGACAGTCTCCGGGTGCTGACCGCGATCACCGTGATCGTCCTTCCCCTGACCCTGATCGCCTCGATCTTCGGCATGAACATCGGCCTGCCGGGCGGCGGCGACCCGGTTTCCTCGTCGGATTCGAGTTTCTGGGTCGTGATCGGGATCATGGTGCTGATCCTGGTCGGCATGACCGCCTTCTTCCGCAGCCGCCGCTGGCTGTAGCCTGCCGTCGGATGAGCGAAAACCGGATCTGGGCCCCCTGGCGCCTCAAATACGTCGAAGACGCCGACAAAGACAACGAGGACCAGTGCATCTTCTGCGCGAAACCGGCCCTCGGCGATGACGAGACAGCGCTGATCGTGCACCGGGCCGAGCACTCGTTCGCGATACTCAACCTGTTCCCCTACACGAACGGCCACCTGATGATCTCGCCGTACGACCACATCGGCCGGATCCAGGAGATCCCGGCAGTGACCACCAACGAGATGATGGCACTGGCCAAACAGGCAATGGACCGGCTCGAACAGGTCTATCGCCCCCAGGGCTTCAACGTCGGCTTCAACCAGGGGCGAGCGGCCGGAGCCGGCGTCGAACACCACATCCACATGCACATCGTGCCCCGCTGGGGAGGCGACACGAACTTCATGCCGGTGATCGCCGACCACCGGGTCATGCCGCAGTCGCTCGAGGACAGCTACCGGGCCATGGTCGGCGCCTTCGGTGAACCGCACCGCCCCGTAAACCCCGAATAGCAGAGACAGGAGAGAATCAGGCCATGTCAATCTTCAAGGCTTATGACGTCCGCGGGCTCCACGGCACCGAGATGGACGAGGCGACGGCGGGCGTGATTGGGCGGGCCTTCGTCCGGGTGCTGGCCGATCTGCGCGGAAAGCGCCCCGGGGACCTCAGGGTTGGGCTGGGCCGCGATATGCGCCTGACCGCCCCCGGCATGGCCGCCGCCTACCGCGACGGCATGGTCAGCGAAGGGGCGCATGTGATCGACGCAGGTGAGATCGCGACCGAGATGCTCTACTTCCTGGTCGGCAGCCGCCGGCTCGACGGCGGCGCCATGTGCACCGCTTCGCACAACCCCAAGGCCTATACCGGGGTCAAGCTGGTCAGGGAAGGCGCTCTGGCCCTTTCGGGCGAGGCCGGGATCGGCGACATCGAACGCCTGGTCGAAGCCGGACTCGACCAGGCCCCGGGAGGTGGATCGGCCGAGGAGATCGACCTCTGGGACGAGTACCACGCTGAAGTGCTCAAGTTCATCGACCCCGGCGCGGTCGAGCCGCTGAAGGTGGTGGTAGACGGCGGCAACGGGATGGCCGGGCCGATGATCGGACCGGTCCTCGAGCGACTGGGCCTCGACCTGGTCAAGCTCTACTTCGAGCCGGACGGCGAGTTCCCCGACCACGAACCGAACCCGCTGCTCGAGGAAAACCGGCAGCTGATCATGGAAAAAGTGACCTCCGAGGGAGCCGACCTGGGAATCGCCTGGGACGGCGACTCGGACCGCTGCTTCTTCATCGACGGCAACGGCAAGTTCTGCGACGGCGACTTCATCTGTGCGCTGCTGGCCCGCTCCGCGCTGGCCGTCGAGCCGGGCGCCACGATCCTGTACGACCCGCGCTCCAGCCGGGCCGTCCCCGATGTCGTCGCCGCCGCCGGTGGCCGTACCGATCTCTCCCGGGTCGGCCACGCCTTTTTCAAGAAGCGGATGCGGGAAGAGGACGCCGCGTTCGGCGGGGAGGTCTCGGGCCACTACTACTTCCGCGACTTCTACTGCGCCGACTCGGGTTCGATCCCGGCGCTACGCATCCTCGAGCTGATCTCACGTGAAGGTCGCAGCCTGGCCCAGCTGATGGAGGAGTTCCATGCCGAGTACTTCATCTCGGGCGAGATCAACTCCGAAGTCGATGACCAGGCGGCAAAGATGGCCGAGATCGAGGCGCTTCACCCCGACGCCGAGATCACCCACCTCGACGGCGTCTCGATCGACTATCCCGACTGGCACTTCAACGTCCGGCCCTCGAATACCGAGCCCCTGCTCCGGCTCAACCTGGAATCGCTCGTCTCCCGCGAGGACATGGAGACCAAGAGGGATGAGCTGCTCGCGGTGATCAGGAGTGGGTGACGAGGTCGACTCCGACGCGGTCCTGGCCGAGGCCGCGAGCGAAGGAATCCACTGCCTGCCGGTCCCGACACCGTTTGCTGTCGGACGGATCAACTGCTACCTGGTCGAGGACGAGCGACTCACCCTGATCGACGCCGGGCCGCGGTCGGACCAGTCGTTGGCCGAACTCGAACAGCTGGCCGGAGAGGCCGGCCACAGGCTCGAAGACATCGACCTGGTCGTAGCCACCCATCAGCACCTCGACCACATCGGCCTGATCCGGACCGTGGCCGAGCGCTCCGGCGCCGAGGTGGCGGCGCTGGACCTGGCGGTCAATCGCCTGGCCGCGTTCGGAGACCGGGTCAAGGCCGAAAACGACCGTGCGGTCGAACTGATGCTGCGCCACGGCGTTTCGGATGAGGTGGCCAACGGCCTGCGCGAGATCACGACAAGCTTCCTCAACTGGGGCGACAAGGTGATCGTGACCGAGCCGCTCTCCCACGGGAGCTACCTCGAGCTCGGCAATCGCCGGCTGAAGGTGCTCCACAGGCCCGGGCACAGCCCCTCCGACACGGTCTTCCACGACGAGGAGCGCCGGATGGCGTTCGGCGGGGACCACCTGCTCTCCCACATCTCGTCGAACCCGCTCATTTCGACGCCGCTGGACGGCAGCCCGGGCCGGACCCGCTCGCTGATCGACTACAACGCCTCGATGGCCGAGACCCGCAAGATGGATCTCGACCTGATGCTGTCGGGCCACGGCGACCCGATCCTCGATCACGTGGCACTGATCGACCGGCGCTTCGCCGCCGAGAAGCGCCGGCTGGAGAAGATCTTCGGGATCATCGAACAACGCCCCCGGCCGGCACACGCGATCGCCGAAGCGATCTGGGGCAACGTCGCCCTGACCCAGGCCTACCTGACCCTGTCGGAGGTGATCGGCCACACCGACATCCTGCTCGAGCAGGGCCGGATCGCAGAGCGCGAGGAGGACGGGCTGACGATCTTCGAGGTAGCCGGTTGAGCCCCGGCGCTGAGTCCGACGACGACCCCGGCACAGGGTCCGACCGCAGGACGGCGGCCAAGCGGCGCATGCTGATCATCGTCAACCCGTATGCGACCACCGTCTCAGACCGGCTGAAGAACCTGGTCGTGTATGCGCTGCAGGGCCGGTTCGAGGTCGAGGTGGAGGCAACCGAGCGCCAGCATCACGCCACCGAGATCGGCAGGGATGCGATCGACGGTGGATACGACCTCGTGGTCGCTTTCGGTGGCGACGGCACGATCAACGAGGTCGCGAACGGTCTCGCCGAGACCGACATCCCGGTCTCGTTCCTGCCGGGCGGCAACACCAACGTGGTCTGCCGCACCCTCGGCATCCCGAACGACGTGGTCGACGCCACCGAGCACCTGCTCTCGCTGGCCGACGGCTTCGAGCCGAGGAAGATCGACCTGGGCAGGGTCGACGATCGCTACTTCGTGTTCTCCTGCGGCACCGGAATCGACGCCACCGTGGTCGAGCGGGTCGACGCCAACCCCAGGCTCAAGGCGAGGGCGGGGCCCTATTTCTACACCTGGTCGGCGCTGTCCGGCTACTTTCGCGAATACATGAGGAACCCGGTCCGGCTCGAGGCGACCGTCGACGGGGAGTCGCACCAGGGCGTCACCGCGCTGGTCCAGAACTCCGATCCGTTCACTTACTTCAGCAGCCGGCCGGTGCACGTCTGCGAGAACATCGCGATCGACGACGGGACCCTGGCCATGGTCGTGCTCAAACGAGCCAACCAGCTCGACCTGCTGAGTGCCGTCCCCCGACTGCTCTCGAACCGGATGAGGGCGGGCAGCCACCGCCAGGTCGACTCGGTCGGCGGCTTCACCGAGGGCACGATCCGCTCGCTCTCCACCGGTGATCCCGGCGGGGCTTCCGCCTTCCCGGTCCAGGTCGACGGAGATTTCATCGGCCGCCACGAACAAGTGACCCTGCGGGCGGCCCCCGGCGCGCTCACCATCATCGCCTGAAGCAGCAGGGCAGACGGTCGGGAGACCGTCAGGCCGCCGGGTCCCGGCTAGCGACCAGGCGCTGGACGAACAGCGTGACCGACGCGCCGATCACCATCATGACCACGTTGGTCGCGAGGACCGCGATCGCGCCTCCCGCTTTCGAGAGGTCGCCCAGTCCCAGCACGACGCCGAGGTATGCGGCAGCCGGGATCGTAGTGACCGAGATCGCTACTCCGACCGCTGAGCTGGCCCGGGATTCCAAGGCCAGCATCCCCGCCGCGCCGGCAAAGAGCGCTACCACGATCGTCTCGTCGTTGACGGAGGTCAGGCTGTGCAGGATCGTCTGGTCGACGTCGAATCCACCGGGAAGCAGATCAAGCGCCTCCTGGAGGAAGGCGAAGACGGTCGCCGAGACCGTGGCCGTGGTCAGGCCGAAGGCCAGCGTGAGCAGTGCCCGGGAGGCCAGGGCGATCCGGGCCCCCACCACCCCGACCGCGATCGCCGTTATCGGCAAGAGGTCTGGGCTTACCGCCATTGCGCCGACGATCAATATGCCGTTGTTGTCGAGCACGCCATAACAGGCAATCACCCCTGCTACGAACATGAAGGCGAGGTAGTGAAAGACCGGTCGGGCATCGATTCTGGCGCTACCCAGCACGTCTTCCCAGACCAGCGCGGCGTCGGAGCGTGCCGGCATGAAACGCCCGATCCTCTCCTCGCGGGTCAGGGTCAGATCCTCGTCGGAGATGCCGATCTGCCTCATTTCGGCGACCACCCGATCGACCGATTGCCGGCTGACCACGGCCCCTACGACGACGTGGCCCGGCTGCGAGCCGTCCACGGAGGTGACCCTTTCCACGCCCTCGAGCCGGTCCAAAGCGGCCTCGGCCCGGGCCATCCGCTCCTTCGATCCGTATGCCTCCAGCCTGATCATGGTGCCGCAACAGGCTACCCGGCCCCGAACCGACCCGGCCCCGTGACACGCCTCAAGCCGTGCCACCCAGACGCTACCATCAGACCATGGCAACAGCGGAGATAACGGTGCTCCCGATCGGACGTGAAGGGGCCAGCGTCGGCGACGTCCTGGTGCGTATCCGGCGCCATCTCGAGGGGCAGGACCTGGTCGATTTCGAGATGAACCCGATGGGGACCGCGCTGGAAGGCGAGGTCGAGGACATCCTGGCCCTGACCGGAGAGCTCCACGCGATCCCGTTCGAGGATGACATCCCCCGGGTGTACACGGTGCTGAAGATCGATCAGAGGACCGACAAACAGCAGACCCTTCGGTCGAAACTCGCGTCGGTAACCGAGCCGGACTGACCGGACGGCGCGCGGCCGGCTCCGTCCGGTTGGATCGCGGCGGGCCCTACTCCGCGACGAAACCCTATTCGCCGGGTGTCACGCGATAGGCGTCGAAGACAGACTCGACGTGGCGCAACCTCGAAATGCAGTTCTTGAGCTGGGCCGTGTCCCCGACCTCGACTACGAACCGGTTCTTGACCATCGGCGCGTTGGTGGTGCAGGTTGCCGAGAGGATGTTCACCCCGACCTCGGCGAAAGCGCGCGAGAGGTCCTCGAGCAGCCGGGTGCGGTCATAGGCATCGACCTGGATCTCGACCCGGTAGGTCGCCTCGTTCTCGCCCTCCCAGGTAACTTCGACCATCCGCTCGGGCGAGTGGCCCAGGTCGGAGACGTTTCGGCAATCGCTCCGGTGGATGGTGATCCCGCGACCGAGCGACACGTAGCCGACGATCGCGTCCCCTGGGACCGGACGGCAGCACTTGGCGAGGCGGAGGGCGACGTTGTCCAACCCTTCTACCGCGATCCCAAAGTCCGCGGCCTCCCTGGTGGTCCGATCCCGGGTCTTGGTCCCGGTCACGTCGTCGGCCGGCCCGGGTTCGATGATCTCGCCGGCGCGCAGTCGCTGGATCAGCTTGTTGGCCGTCGTCTTGGCTGAGATCTTGCCCTGCCCGAGCGCGACGTAGAAGTCGTCCGCCTTGCGGAAACCCATCTCGCGCATCACGTCGGCCAGCATCGGTGAACCGGCGAACTTCTGCGGCGGCAGGTCGCGCTTCCTCAGGGCGTTGCCCAGCGCGTCGCGACCCTTGCGCTCGTTGTCCTCGCGGCTCTCCTCCCGGAACCAGGCCCTGATCTTGTTGCGGGCCCGGCTGGTCCGGACCAGTTTCAGCCAGTCGCGCGAGGGGCCGCGTTCCCGCTTCCCGGTCAGCGCCTCGACGATGTCACCGGACTTGAGCTGGTAGTGGAGCGGCACGATCTTGCCGTTCACCTTTGCCCCGACGCACCGGTGACCGACATCGGTGTGGATCGAGTAGGCGAAGTCGAGCGGGGTCGAGCCGGCCGACAGGTTCTTCACCTCACCTTTCGGGGTGAAGACGAATACTTCGTCCTCGAACAGGTCGACCTTGAGCGACTCGAGGAACTCGGTCGGATCCTGCTCCGACTCCTCCTCGACCAGCTGGCGGAGCCAGGTCATCTTCTCCCGGGACCTCTCCGGCGCGCCACCCTCCTTGTAGGAGACGTGCGCCGCGATCCCGTACTCGGCCAGGCGATGCATCTCGGAGGTCCTGATCTGGATCTCCAGCGGTTTGCCTTCGAGACCGATCACGGTCGTATGCAGCGCCTGGTACATGTTCGCCTTGGGCATGGCGACGTAGTCCTTGAAACGCCCCGGCAGCGGCTTCCAGATCGAGTGCACCACGCCGATCGCGCCGTAACAGTCCTTGACCGAGTCGACGATCACCCTCATTGCGGTCAGGTCGAAGATCTCGTTGAACTCGCGGCCCTTCTTGGTCATCTTCGTGTAGATCGAGTAGAAGTGCTTGGCCCGACCGGCGATCTCCGCTTCGATGCCTACCTTCTTCAGCTCTTCTTCGAGGAAGCCGCCGGCGTCCTCTACGTATTTCTGCCGCTCTTCCCGCTGCTGGGCGACCAGGTGCTTGATCTCGGAGTACTTGCGGGGATGGAGCCGGGCGAACGCCAGGTCCTCCAACTCCCACTTGATCGCGTGGATGCCCAGCCGGTGTGCCAGCGGCGCGTAGATCTCCAGGGTCTCGCGCGACTTCGAGATCTGCTTCTGCTTGGGCAGCGAGGTCAGGGTTCGCATGTTGTGCAGGCGGTCGGCCAGCTTGATCAGGATGACCCTCACGTCCTTGGCCATCGCGACCATCATCTTGCGGTAGTTCTCCGCCTGGCGCTCGTCGCGGCTCTCGAATGTGATCTCGGTCAGCTTGGTCACGCCGTCGACCAGTTCGGCGATCCGCTCTCCGAACTCCTCCCTGATCTGCTCGAGGCTGGCTGAGGTGTCCTCCACCGTGTCGTGGAGCAGGGCTGCGCAGAGCGTCGCGGTGTCCAGGCTCATCCCGACGCATATCCGGGCGACCCCGATCGGGTGCGTGATGAACTCGTCCCCCGACTGGCGCTTCTGGTCGGCGTGGTGGCGGCAGGCGAACGCGAAGGCACGGCTCACTTCGGCCCGGTCGATGGTCGCTCCCTGCGGCGGCGAGATCGCCGCGTCCGCGGACTCGAATCCGTCGATCACGCCGATCAGGTCGTCGAGCAGGGACCGTTCCCGCGGCGAGAGCTCCGCGGTCAGCTGAGTTGACTGTTCGACTGTCTCAGGTATCGGATTCGCTCCTTGTGGTCCCGCGTGCAGGCGGCGAAAGTCGCCGACCTTTCCAGATCGATCCTCTCCGAGGATACGACCCCGGCGGTGCGGGCATCGCCACGACCTTCCGACCGGGCGCCATCTACCTCGACCAGAACCCGGAGCAGGCGCGCCGAAAGCTCCGGGGAGCGGGGAGATCGGGGTTCTCCACGCAGGATCTCCCTCAACCGCTCGCCGTCCGCCGGGTCGCCGTCCCGGGCCGCATCGCGAAGCGAGGCGTACAGCAGTCGCAACTCGGCGGTCAGGCCGTTGCGCCTGACCGAAGCGGCCTCGGCGAATTCGAGCCCGCCCGGATCGGTCGAGCGGATCAGGGTTCCCTCGCCGGCCGCCGCCAGCGCAGCCTCCGGAGCCGCACCCGGTGCTTCGAGCTGGAGCAGGTTGTCGAACGGAGACACCAGCCCCGGCCGGCCGGCCAGGCACTCGTAGTCGATTACCGCGACGCCGGACCCGTCATCCGCGGCCAGCCGGTCCCGGGCCACCTCCGGGCTGCCCGGCCAGATCAGCACCACACCGCCGGCGTTCCGCCTCGAGCCGTCGCGGTCGACCTCGGGGCCGTCGCCGTCCGGACCGGGCCGGCCGGGCCCCGGTTCGTCCGGGCGAAACCGCTCCAGGCCGGTTTCACCGCCGAACTCGAGCCAGCGGAGGGCCGCGTCGGAGGTGAGGATCGCCAGACTCTGGCCGGACGAGATCAGTTCGGCCGCGAGCACCGCCGGCGGGGCCGGGTCCTCGGTCAACTCCCGGTTCCCGGCGGTCCACCCTGAATCTCCGCCGCTGCCCGGCATCGGTCCGCCCACCGGTCTCGAAATCTCGGACTCGAACCGCTCCCACCATTCCTCCGGGCCGCAGCCTTCGATCGCCGGCTCGCTCCCCGGACCGGACGCTTCGCCCGGCTGGACCGGGTAGACCTCCCTGACCTGGAGCTGGGGAGTGACCGAGCCGTTCCAGTGGTTGAGCTCGAGACGGGCCAGCACGTCAACCGGATCGCCCTCGGCAACGCCGAACCCGGTCCTGCCGAAACAGATCCCGGCTGCCCGGCTGCCGCCGGTCTCGACCGTGAACCGGCAGTGGCGGTCGTCCCCGATCAGCTCGAGGTCGACGATCCGGGCGGCGGGCAGCAGCAGACCCGGCTCCGGGTTGGCCCGGCCGAACGGTGCCAGCAGTTCGATCTCTTCGGCCAGCTCGAGGCCGACGTGTGGTCCGCCGACCAGAGCATCGACGGTCTCGGGCAGATCGAGCCGCTCCGGGCCGATCTGCTCGACTACCGCGTCGGTCAGCGCAGACCGGAACGCATCGACCTTCTCGGGCCGGATCTGAATCCCGGCCGCGGCCCGGTGGCCACCGAATCCTTCGAGCAGGTCCGCACACGAGGCGATTGCGGCGAGCAGGTCGAGGCCGGGCACGCCGCGGGCGGACCCTTTTCCCGATCGTTCGCCCAGCGAGATCACGACGGCCGGGCGGCCGAGCTTCTTGACCAGTCGGGAAGCGACGATCCCGACCACCCCGGGATGCCAGTCCCTGCCGGCGACCACGATCGCGGCGGCATCGGGGTATTCGAGCTCCCGCCGCGCCGCCTCGGCCTCGGTTTCGACGGTGCGCTCCACCTGGCGGCGCTCCCCGTTGGCCCGGCCGAGCTCGGCCGCGATCTCGCCGGCCCGCTGCTTCGAATCGGTCAGGAACAGCTCGACTCCGGCGTCGGCCCGGTACATCCTGCCGGCCGCGTTGACACGCGGGCCCAGGCGAAAACCGAAGTCACCCGCGGTGAGCCGGGTCGGATCGACCCTGGCTTCGGCCATCAGCGCCGCCATGCCGATCCGCTCGGCCCGGCGGGCCACCTTGACCCCGTCCCGGACCAGCCGCCGGTTCTCGCCGACCAGCGGCATCACGTCGGCGACCGTGGCCAGGGCGACCAGATCGAGGTCCCTTTCGTCGCCGGATCGGTCGGCCCCGGCCGCCCGTCGCAGCGAGGACGCCAGCTTGGCGGCAACCGCCGCCCCGCAAAGCTCGGCGAACGGGTAGCCGCTCACCTCCGGATGCAGCAACGGGCAGCCGGGCAGCTCCGAACCGGGCCGGTGGTGGTCGGTGACCACGATCTCCATCCCCAGCTCGCGGGCCAGCGCGACCTCGTCGACCGAGGTGACCCCGCAATCGACCGTGACGATCAGCCTGCTGCCACGGGCTGCCAGGTCGCGGATCGTCTGATCGCTCAAGCCGTACCCGTCTTCGATCCGGTCGGGGATGAACCAGTCGCATCTGCCGCCCAGCTCGCGCAGCACCTCGACCATGATCGAGGTCGCGGCCACCCCGTCGACGTCGAAGTCCCCGTACACCGTGATCTGGCGGCCGTCACCGACCGCTCCCAGGATCAGGGCGGTTACTTCGTCCATGCCGTCGAACAGCCCCGGGTCATGCTCCTCGGCCGCCTCCAGGAAGGCCCTGGCCCGTTCGGGTGTCCGGAAGCCACGCCTGACCAGCGTGGTCGCGACCGGGCGGCTCAGCGCCAGTTCGGCCGCCAGCGAGAGCGCCTCTTCGACCCGGTAAGGCTGAGTCGAAAAACCGATCGGCGGATCCTAGATCTCGATTTCCGGTTCGCCGCTGCGGCCGCCGATCCAGTAGATCAGCGCCAGTCCGATCAGGGTCCCGGGAACAGCCGCGAGCAGGGTGAGCATGTCGGTCTCATTCACCGACCGGCCCAATGCGACCTGGATCAGGGCGCCCGAGACCAGGGCGCCCAGCACCGCGCCGAGCAGGGCCCCGATGATGCCCTGCCAGAACCGTTCCGGCACGAAGATCGAGAAGTGCCAGATCGCAAGGCCGACGGTTATCCAGACGACGATCGCCATGCTCAGCTCCCCCTCCTCGGTCGGGGCCGCCGCGGCTTCCGGTCCGGTTTGGCGCCGGCGGCCTCCTCGTCACCGTCGACCTTTGCGACCTCGACGTCGGTGGCGAATGCCGGGACGCTGCCCTGGGTCTGGATCTGCTGGCGCCGGCGGCGCAGGAAGCCCGGTTCCCGCTCCTTCCAGAGCGCCAGGACCGGTGAGGCGATGAAGATCGATGAATAGGTACCGGAGGCGATGCCGACCAGTATCGCGATCGCGAACGACTGCAGGGTCTCGCCGCCGAGGACCAGCAGCGAGACCACCCCGATCAGGGTCGAGAAGCTGGTCGCCAGCGACCTGGTCATGACCTCGCTCATCGACTTGTTGACGATCTGGGTGAAGGTCGCCCTCGGCATCTTCGGCTGGTTCTCGCGTATGCGGTCGAAGACGATGATCGAGTCATACAGCGAGTAGCCGAGGATGGTCAGGAAGGCCGCCACGGTGGCACTGGAGACCTCGGCTCCGATCAATGCGTAGAAGCCGGCGGCGATCAGGATGTCGTGGGCGATCGCGATCAGGATCGGGACCGAGTACTTGGGCTCGAACCGGACCGCCACGTATCCGGTGATCAGAAGCAGCGAGAAGACGATCGCCAGGGCCGCGCTGCGGGCGACCGAGGCGCCGAAGGTCGGACCGACGCTGGTGCTGCTGAAGCCGTCGACGGCGACGCCGAACGTGTCGTCGAGGTTCTGCTCGACCTTGGCCAGCTCATTCGGGTCGAGCGTCTCGCTCTTGATCTGGAATGCATTCTGGCCGAGCACCGGGTTGTCGACCTTCTGGATGGTGGCCCCGCCGAGACCGTCCGGGGCGACCGCCTTCCTGACCTGGTCCGAGCTGACGTCCTCGTTCAGCGCGACCTCGATCCTGGTCCCCGACTCGAAGTCGATCCCGAAGTTGAGCCCGTTGATGGTCAGGGCGCCGGCCCCGATCAGCAGGATCACGCCCGACATCGAGAAGAACCATTTGGCCGCCCCCATGAAGTCGAAATGCCAGCGCTCCCTGCCCTGCACGCCGCCCAGCGCCTTGCCCGAGCGTAAGAACTTGGTCCCGCTCATCGATCCGAGCAGCGACTGGGTGAAGACGACGGCGGTCAGCAGCGAGACCATCGTGCCGACCCCGAGCGTGAAAGCGAAGCCCTTGATCCCCGAGGTCGCCAGCACGAAAAGGATGAACGCGGTCAGCAGGGTGACCACGTTGGCGTCGATGATCGTGCTGATACCGCGGCGGTAGCCGACCGTGATCGCCGAGTTGATCGACCGCCCCGCCCGGAGTTCTTCCTTGACGCGCTCGAAGATCACGATGTTCGAATCGGCCGCCACCCCGATGGTCAGGACCAGGCCGGCTATGCCCGGCAGGGTCAGGGTGATCGGGATGATCTTGATCAGCGCGAGGAACAAGATCGCGTAGGCGATCAGGGCGAGCGAAGCCACCACGCCGAGGAACCGGTAGAAGGTGATCAGGAAGATGATCACCAGGGCCAGCCCGACCAGCAGGGCGAGCACGCCCTGGTCGAGTGCCTCCTGCCCGAGACTGGCCGAGACCTGGCTCTGGCTGGTCAGCGTCAGGTCGATCGGCAGCGCACCGCGCTGCAGGAACTCGGCCAGGTCCTGGGCCTCGCCGATCGAGAATCCGCCGGAGATCTGGGCCCCGGTGCGGCCGTCGATGCCGTCGGGGTTCTCGACGAAATTGATGATCGGCCGGGATACGACCTGGTTGTCGAGCACGATCGCGAAGTTGCCCGAGAGGGCCGATGCCTGGTTCGCATCGACGGGGCCGATCGCCCTGGCCTGACCTTCCTGGGCGATCCGTCGGGTGATTTCCTGGAAAGAGTTGCGGCCCTTGTCGGTGAAGTCGAACACCACGTTGGGTTGGTTGAACTCGTCGGTGTTCTGCTCGGGGTTCTTGATGTCGTTGCCGGAGAGCGCGGCGTCGTCGCTCAGCACGAAGTAGCCGGCCTGCTCGGGATCGTCGACCGTGCGCCCGTCGCTGTCGGTCGGCAGCTCGGAGACCACCGTGGTCCCCTGCGGGACCTTCTTGACGATGCCCTGCTTGGGGATCGGCTGGCCCTGGTCGTCGAAGTAGAGGTCTGCCTCGTCGCCGACCGGGCCGGAGATCAGCTCGTGGTCCTTGTCGTCGCTGAACAGGTAGTAGGTGTCCGATGCGGCGCAGGTCTCGCAGTTCTCGTTCCGCGGCTGCTTGGAAGCGATGTTCACCGCGTCCCACATGGTCGGCTCGGCGCCCTCCCCGATCAGCTGCCGGTTGAGTCCCTCGGTCGGGGGGCGGCCGGCGTCGATCCACTTCTGCCGCTGCTGCTTGAGGACCTGTTGGGGATCCTCGGTGGCCGTGTCGCTCTGCAGCTGCTCGGCCGGTCCCACCAGGTTGTTCTGCCAGTCGTAGAAGAAGAGCCGGGCCGGCTTGGTCGCGCACTCGGTGGCCGTGCCCACGTTGGTCGCACCCGGGATGCCGACCGAAATCTGGTCCCGGCCGAGCCGCGATACCTCGATCTCGGAGACGCCGAGCTTGTCGCAGCCGGAACGGATGATGTCGACCGACCGGTCCATCGCCTCCGAGGTGACCTCCGGCGCCTGAGGGGTCGGTCTCCCCTGGAGGGTCAACTCGATCCCGCCCTGCAGGTCGAGGCCCAGCTCGGCCGGCTTCTTGACCACGATCACCGCCGAGACCGCGATCAGCGCCACCACGAAGAGCAGCACGAATATGTTGCGGCGCCTGCCTCCCATTCGGAGGAGCCTACCCTTCCGGGGTCAAGACGATCATCAGGCCCCCGTCGTCGTCGTAGGCGGGGAACACGTCGGCGATCGCCTCGGCGGCCGACTCGTTCTCGGACTTGACCGCGACGCGCTTGCCGAGCGAGCGAACCCCCCACTCCAGCGACGTCTCGATCGGGTCGGTTTCACCGTCACCGTCGGTGTCGGCCTCCGGACCACCGTCGCCGGGGTCGACCCAGCGCAGGCCGAGCACGTCCTTGACCGGCCTGCCGATCACGTCTTCGTCGGTCAGCCCGGTCAGCTCGTAGCTCCCCTTGCCGGCATCGAGTACCCGTCCGGTCTGGTCGCAGACGAAAAAGGCCGCGTTGGGAGCCGGGTAGTAGTCGTCCAGCAGCTCAAAAACGAACCCGAAACCGCATTTCGAGCAGCCCTTCGGGCGGGTGCTGAAGCCGGCGGTACGGTCACCGCCCGACTCGCGATTGCCACAGCTGGGACAGATGAAGAAAGGCATTCCGGGAAAGGCTATTGAAGCCGCGACTTCGGTGGAAGCCGGACCACGATCCGGGAACGACGCATGCACACCGGGCGGGCTCAGAACAGCTGCTCGCCGCCGCGGGGAACCGGGAGCCCGAGGTGCTCGAAAGCGGCCGGCGTGAGCACCCGGCCCCTCGGGGTGCGCTTCAGCATGCCCTGCTGGAGCAGGTAGGGCT
>JAGQUV010000023.1 GCA_020438295.1 Solirubrobacterales bacterium | reverse complement strand
CGGTCCACAGTCGGCTAGCTTGGAACGAAGATGGATGGGGGAGGTAGGAATCGACCCTGCGACCTTCGGTTTCGTAGCGGAACAGACAGTCAGGATGTTGTCGTCCGTCGAATCTGTGAGCGCAAGGGGTTGCGGTCCGCGGTACGCGCTCCTTTCCGACGGTGAGGGAGATGCCGACGTGGTGCCGAGATCCGGGGTACCCGGCGGGTGTGAGAAAGTGGCACTACCCGCGGCAGCTGATTGGCGCCTGCTTGGCTGGGACACTCCGTGGCTCCTCGGGACGCACCTTCCGCTTGCGCTAGCGCTTGGTACTCTTGTGCCAGATGGCGGTGGTGGATCGTGTAAAGGTCATTGGGGTGCTTATTGCCGCCGCGCTGCTCCTGCCCGCCACCGCCTCGGCCGGCACCTTCGTCGAAGAGGAGGGTCTGTTCCTCAACGCAGACCAATGGGAACTCGGCCCCGTGCAGCAGGATCCGCAGGGGAACTACTTCGTCCCGACGGGCAACGACGGGCAGTACTGGGGCGCCCGGGAGCGCTTCCAGGTGCGTACGCCGGGCGCGAGCGGTACCTATTCGTCCGGCATCGTGCCGAACAACGGCGCCTCGATCGATTCGGTCGACTTCGATTTCGACTCGACCGGGAAATCCTGGTGGATCGTAGCCACGGATACCAAGGGCGTCCACATCGTCGAACGCGGGGCCGGCGGCTTCGGCAGCTTCGGCTCGCTGGTCGAGCTCGATGACAAGGCCGATACTGCGGTGGTCGGAGTTTCCCCAGGCGGTGATGTGCTGGCGGCCTGGGCAGACACGGCGGCGGACGAGGTTTACGCAGCGCTCAAGCCGGCCGCCGAGGCTGACTTCTCTCCAGTCCAGACGGTCGGAACGGCAATCGACGCCGAACTGGTTGGTGCCGTCCTCGACGATGATGGGAGCGGGGTTATCGTCTCGAAGGCGAGCGGACGCATCCAGGAGTCGATCCAGACTGAACCAATGCCCGGCGGCGAGCCGGACTTCTCCGCGCCGGAGCAGATCTCGGCCTTCATTCCTTTCCGGTTGGCGTGGAACGAGACCAACACGGGGCACGCCGCCGTCGGCTTCGATGAGATTGGCGGGAGCAGGATGTTCGGCGCCGTGCGGGCGCCAGGAGTGGGTTTCTCCCCGGTGCAGACGCTGAGCCCGGATTCGGCTGGTGATCCCAAGGTGAACCTGGCCCCCGATGGGACCGCTGCCGTTTCCTTCCGCGAGGCTGACAGCTGCCCGGGCGACGGTGACAACGATCGTGCGATGGCCGCTTTCGCGGAGCCCGGCTCAACCTTTTCCGTGGCCGGCTCTCTCGCCAGCTCCAGCGCGGATCGGATTCGCGATCCCGCGGTCGCCCCCGCCGGTTCATCCGCGTGGATCGCTGGCTGGGATCAGTCTGGCAGGCTCGGTGCCACCTGCCCGGACGGCGACAACGTCGAAAAGGTGGGCCTCGCCGGGTCCGACGGGGGATCTGCCGAGATCGTCCAGGACCGCACGACTGAGCGCTCCACCCAGGCCAGCGCCGGCCCGGGCCCCACGGGCTTCGAGGGTCTGGTGTTCTGGATCGACGAGGAGTCGGGCGACAAGCTCCAGGCTGCCTTCTACTCCGGCGAGGTCGACGACTCCAATCCCAATCCGGGCCCGCCCGCGCCGCCCTCACCCCCCGGTCCCGGCGACCCGGAGCCCCCCGCCCCCACCGACGACTCGGTTGAAGCGGACATCTCGATCCCCAGCGTGAATCTGGTTACGAGTGACAAGCCGATGACGGCGACGATCACAGTCAATGCAGGTGAGCAGATCGAACTGAGCGGCAGCATCAGGATCGAGGTCGCGGCCACTGAGGATGAGGACCCCAAGGTCAAGCAGGGCTTCCAGGTCGGAAACCTGACTTTGGGAACGACCACCGTCCAGCCGAGCAACCAAGCCCAGGTGTTCGTGCTCACCTCGGGCGGGTTCGACAACAAAACGATCGAGAAGCGGGTGAAGCGCGAGACCCCGCTGCGGGGGGTTGCCAGCTTCCGGATGAAGGACGCCGCCGGGAACGTGGAAGAGGTAAGCAATCAGAGCGTCGTTGTCCGGGCCAGCCTCAATGGAACGACGACCGAGAGGAAGGGCAACCCCGGCCCCGGCGACAATGTGACGGTCACTGTCACCGCCAACAAGAGCGGAAATGTGGCCGCGACTGGAACCCAAGTTGCGAGCGGAGGCGGCAAGGGCTCAGCGTCGATCGCGAAGACGAGACTCAAGGTCAAGTTGAAGCCCGTCCGCAAGCAGGTCGAGGCCGGTGACAGAGTCAAGCTGAAGCTGAAGCCCAAAGGCAAGAAGGGTAGGAACGCCGCCAAGAAGCTGAAGAAAGCGGCGAAGAGAAGGGGCCTCAAGGCCAAGGCCATGATCAAAGTGACGCTCAAAGCAGACGACGGCACCAAGAGCAGCGAGAAGCTGAAGCTGAAACTGAAGCCCTGAACCCAAGGGTGAAGACGCCCCCGGCAGTGTCCAGCGCCAAGACATTTGTCACACCTGATCGGTCACCGGTGAGTCGCGACTCATCACAGGATGGGGGAGGTAGGATTCGAACCTACGTAGGCGGAGCCAACCGGTTTACAGCCGGTCCCCTTTAACCACTCGGGCACTCCCCCGGCTGACGGCTGAGTCTACGGGACCGGCCCTGGAGGCGACCCCTTCCGGCCGAGGGCCGTCGCCGGGGCGATACTCTCGCGCAGATGGAACCCTCGCGCGGCTTTGCGTCCGACAACTGCTCCGGCGTCCATCCGGACCTGCTGGCCGCGTTGGGCCGGGTCAACCAGGGCCACGTCGGCTCGTACGGGGCCGACCCCGAGACCGCCCGACTGGACGAGCTGGCCCGCCGGGAGTTCGGCCCCGAGACCAGGATCTTCCCGATGCTGAACGGGACCGGGGCCAACGTGGCGGCGCTGAGGGCGATGGCGCGGCCGCACCAGGCGGTGATCTGCCCGGCGACCGCCCACCTCTCGATCGACGAGACCGCGGCACCGGAGGCGATCGCCGGGCTGAAGCTGCTGAACGTCGAGACCGGCGATGGCAAGCTGACCCCCGAGCTCGCCGCCCAAAGGCTGGCCGACCGGTCCGACCTGCCGCACGTCGCCTGGCCGGTGGTGGTCTCGATCTCCCAGTCCAGCGAGGTCGGCACCGTCTACAGCCCGGACGAGGTCCGGGCCCTGGCCGATTTCGCGCACGAGAACGGGATGCTGCTGCACATGGACGGCTCGCGCCTGGCCAACGCCGCCGCCTCGCTCGGAGCCGGGCTGGCGGAGGCCAGCACCGACTGCGGGGTGGACGTGCTCTGCCTCGGGGCGAACAAGAACGGGGCCGCGTTCGGCGAGGCGGTTGTGTTCACCGACCCCGCCCTGGCCGACGGCTTCCCGGTCCTGCGCAAAGGCACGCTCCAGCTCGCCTCGAAGATGCGGTTCGTCTCGGCCCAGCTCGTCGCCCTGCTCGAAGACGACTTCTGGCGCGAGCCGGCCGGATCAGCCAACGCGATGGCGACCGCGCTGGGCGAAAGGGCCGCCCGGATCGACGGGGTCGAGCTGGCCCAGCCGGTCGAGGCCAACGCGGTCTTCATCACGCTCGACCTGGACTCGGCCGAGCGGTTCGCCGCCGCCTGCGAACCGCACCGGCCGCTGCTGTTCTCGCTGGGGGAGATCGGCGTGATCCGGCTCGTCGCCTCGTGGGACACGACGATCGACGACGTCGACGGACTGGTCGCCAAGCTGGCCTCGGCCCAGGACCCGGCCCCGTTCGGCTGACCCGGCCGGGGCCCGTCGCTGGTTGTAGTCTGGCGTCGAGATGAGGGTTCTGGAGCGTAAGTCACTTTCGCCGCTTCTGGAGGCACTGCGGCGGCGTGGCTACGAGGTGATCGGGCCGACCGTGCGGGACGGCGCGATCAGCTACGAACCGCTCTCCTCGGCCGACCAGCTTCCGGTCGGGGTGACCGACGAGCAGGAGGGCGGGACCTACCGGCTGGCCGAGCGCGACGACGGGGCGGTGTTCGGGTTCAACAACGGCGCCAACTCGTGGAAGAACCACCTGTTCCCCCCGGAGCTCAGCCTTTGGAAGGGACGGCGCGACGAGGACGGTGAGATCCGGTTCACCGAACAGGAACACCGGGGCGGCCCGTACGCGTTCGTCGGCGTGAGGTCGTGCGACCTGGCCGCGATCTCGATCCAGGACCGGGTGTTCATCGGCGACGCCTACGTCAACGGCGACTACGAGTCGCGCCGCCGCGACGCGTTCATCGTCGCGGTCAACTGCGCCGAGGCCGGCAACACCTGTTTCTGCGCCTCGATGGACACCGGCCCCCGGGCCGGCGACGGCTTCGACCTCGCGCTGACCGAGCTGCTGGACGGCGGGCACCGCTTTCTGGTCGAGGTCGGCAGCGAGCGCGGGGAGGAGGTGCTGGCCGAAGTCGGCTCGAGCCCGGCCGAGCCCCGGGACGTCGCGGCGGCCGACGCCGTGTCCGAGGACTGCGCCTCGCAGATGGGCCGGGAGCTGGAGACCGACGGGATCAAGGAGCTGCTCTACCGCAACGTCGAGCACCCCCGCTGGGACGAGGTCTCCGAGCGCTGCCTGAGCTGCGGCAACTGCACGCTGGTCTGCCCGACCTGCTTCTGCCACAGCATCGACGACGCCACCGACCTGGCCGGGACCGAGTCGGAGCGGGTCCGCCGCTGGGACTCCTGCTTCGGGCTGGAGCACTCGTACGTCCACGGCGGCAGCGTCCGGCAATCGGGCAAGGCGCGCTACCGGCAGTGGATGACCCACAAGCTGGCCACCTGGATCGACCAGTTCGGCAGCTCGGGCTGCGTCGGCTGCGGCCGCTGCATCACCTGGTGCCCGGTGGCGATCGACATCACCGAGGAGGCGGCCGTGATCCGCGCGACCGACCGGATCGAGGCGGTGGGGATCAATGCGGACGATTGACCAGCTGCTGAGCGAGGCCCCGGCCTTCTCCGGCATGTCGTCCGACCAGTTGGA
This sequence comes from Solirubrobacterales bacterium, assembly GCA_020438295.1. Classification (GTDB taxonomy): domain Bacteria; phylum Actinomycetota; class Thermoleophilia; order Solirubrobacterales; family 70-9; genus 67-14. The sequence goes on along the minus strand of JAGQUV010000023.1, from coordinate 19,012 downwards.
ACTGATCGCGGGCTGCGGGCTGAACCGGGTTTTCGAGGACGGCGAGTACGTGATGCGCGAGGGCGAACCGGCCGACGTCTTCTACGTACTGCGCAGCGGCCGGGTCGCGCTCGAGGTCTACATGCCGGGCCGGGGGGCGCTGACCATCGAGACGCTCGACCACGGCGAGCTGCTCGGCTGGTCGTGGCTGGTCCCGCCCTACCGGGTCGCGTTCGATGCGAAGGCGATCGGGACCGTGCACGCGATCGCGTTCGACGGCGCCTGCCTGCGGGGCAAGTCCGACCAGGACACCGAACTCGGCTACGAGCTGATGAAGCGGATCGTGCCGGTGCTGGTCGAGCGGCTGCAGGCAACCCGGGTGCAGCTGCTCGACGTCTACGGCGGCCCGGGGCCGGTCTGAGCCGGTGACGGCCGCCGGCACCGACAGCGCGGTCCTCGAGCCGACCACGCCGGTCGCCTACCGGGTCGCCGGCAAGCGCAAGGAGATGGGCGACACCTGGACGCTCGAGCTGGAGCCGGTCGGGGACCAGCGCCTGCCCGGCTTCCTGCCGGGCCAGTTCAGCATGTTGTACGCGTTCGGATCGGGCGAGGTCCCGATCTCGGTCAGCGCGATCGCCGGGGGGTCGGGTGAGCTGACCCACACGGTGCGGGCCGTCGGTGCCGCGACCGGGGCGATCTGTGACGCCCGGCCCGGTGACCAGCTCGGCGTACGGGGCCCGTTCGGCAGCGTCTGGCCGCTCGACGCGGCCGAGGGCGGCGACGTGGTGGTGGTCGCCGGCGGGATCGGCCTGGCGCCGCTCCGGCCGGCGATCGAGCAACTGATCGCCGAGCGCGACCGCTACCGGGCGGTGACCGTGCTGTGCGGGGCCAGGTCGCCCGACGAGATGCTGTACCCGTCGGAGCTGCAGGACTGGCGCGAGGCCGGGATCGCGGTCGAGACCACGGTCGATTCGGCCACCGGGGACTGGGAGGGCCGGGTCGGCCTGGTCACCAAGCTGATCCCGCTGGCCCCGTTCCAGGGCGAGCGGGCCACCGCGTTCGTCTGCGGCCCCGAGATCATGATGCGGTTCGTCGCGGCCGAGCTGCGCGGCCGGGGCATCCCGCCCGGCCGGATCCACGTCTCGCTGGAACGCAACATGCAGTGCGCGGTCGGCCACTGCGGCCACTGCCAGCTGGCCCACCTGTTCGTCTGCCGCGACGGCCCGGTCTTCGCTCTGGACCGGGTCGAGCCGCTGCTGGGGGTGCGCGAGCTGTGAGCGCCGGGGCCGCCCCACCGAAGCTGGCCGTCTGGAAGTTCGCCTCGTGCGACGGCTGCCAGCTCAGCCTGCTCGACTTCGAGCAGGAGCTGATCGCGCTGCCCGACCAGATCGAGGTTGCTTACTTCCTCGAGGCCACCAAAGGGACGATCGAGGGGCCGTACGACCTGTCGCTGGTCGAGGGCTCGATCACCACGCCGGCCGACCGCGAGCGGATCCGGGAGGTGCGCCGGCAGTCGGCGCGGCTGGTCACGATCGGCGCCTGCGCCACCTCGGGCGGGATCCAGGCGCTGCGCAACTTCGCCGACGTGGACGATTTCATCTCGACCGTCTACGCCGAGCCCGGTTACATCTCGACCCTGGAAGACTCGACCGCGATCTCGGCCAACGTGCCGGTCGACTTCGAGCTACAGGGCTGCCCGGTCGACCGCCACCAGCTGTTCGAGGTGATCAGCGCGTTCCTCAACCGGCGCCGCCCGGCGATCCCTTCGTACAGCGTCTGCGTCGAATGCAAGCGGGCCGGCAACGTCTGCGTGACGGTCGCCCACGGGACGCCCTGCCTCGGGCCGGTGACCCAGGCCGGGTGTGGCGCGATCTGCCCGTCGTGCGACCGCGGCTGCTACGGCTGCTTCGGGCCGGCCGAGGCGCCGAACGCGCCGTCGCTCAGCCGGCAGCTCAGCGGGCTAGGGGTCGAAGACGTCGACATCGTCCGGCTCTACCGGACCTTCCACGCCGACCGGGAGCCGTTCAGGTCGGAAGGGATCGCCCATGAGCGCTGACCAGGGGGGCGGGACCAGGACGATCAGGACCGACTACCTGGCCCGGGTCGAGGGCGAGGGCGCGATGACCGTGAAGATCCGCGGCGACGAGGTGGAGCAGGTCGGGCTCGAGATCTACGAGCCGCCGCGCTTCTTCGAGGCATTCCTCAAGGGCCGGAGCTTTCGCGAGGCGCCCGACATCACCGCGCGGATCTGCGGCATCTGCCCGGTCGCCTACATGACCAGCGCGTTCAACGCGATGGAGGACGCGCTGGGGATCGACCCCGGGCCGCGGGTCGGGGCGCTCCGGCGGCTGATGTACTGCGGCGAGTGGGTCGAGAGCCACGCGCTGCATGTGTTCCTGCTCCACGCCCCCGACTTCCTCGGCTTCGACAGCGCCTGGACCATGGCCCGCGAGCACCGCGAGATGGTCGAGGCGGGCCTGAAGATCAAGAAGGCCGGCAACGACCTGCTGCGGGTGGTCGGCGGGCGCGCGATCCACCCGGTCAACGTCCGGGTCGGCGGCTTCTACCGGGCGCCCGGTCGTGACCAGCTCGACGCACTGGTCGGCCGGCTGGAGGAGGCGCGGGAGCTCGCGACCGGCGCGGTCGAGTGGGTCGCCGGGCTGCCGTTCCCCGAGTTCGAGCAGGACTACGAGTTCGTCGCGCTGCGCGACCCCGACCGTTACGCGATCGAGGACGGCCGGCTGGTCTCCGGCAGCGGCCTCGACCTCGCCCCCGACCAGTTCGAGCAGCACTTCGAGGAGCGGCACGTCGAGCACTCGACCGCGCTCCATTCGCTGATGCGCGACGGCGGCACCTACTTCCTGGGGCCGATGGCCCGCTACTCGCTGAACCGCGAGCAGCTCTCCCCGGTCGCCCGCGAGGCCGCCGACCGGGCGGGCCTCGGCCCGGAATGCCGCAACCCGTTCAGGAGCATCGTGGTGCGCGCGGTCGAGATCCTCTACGCGCTCGACGAGGCGCTGCGGCTGATCTCGGCCTACGAGCCGCCCGAGTCGGCCGCGGTCGAGGCCGAGCCGCGGGCCGGCACCGGACACGGCTGGAGCGAGGCGCCCCGCGGCATGCTGTGGCACCGCTACCGGCTGGAAGACGACGGCTCGATCGCCGAGGCCCGCATCGTGCCGCCGACCTCGCAGAACCAGCCCCGGATCGAGCAGGACCTGCGCGCGTTCGTCCAGCCGCGGGTCGGGCTGGACGACGAGCGGCTGCAGTGGGAGTGCGAGCAGGCGATCCGCAACTACGACCCGTGCATCTCCTGCTCTGCCCACTTCCTCAAGCTGACGGTCGACCGCTCGTGACTCCCCGGACCGGGCCGCAGGTCGTGATCGGGGTCGGCAACCGCTGGCGCGGCGACGACGGCGCCGGTCCCGAGCTGGCCCGCCGGCTGCGCCGCCTCGACCTGCCGCCGGAGCTGAGCGTGCTGGAGCGGGACGGGGATCCGGCCTCGCTGCTCGATGCGTTCGACGGGGCCGACCGGGCGCTGGTCGCCGACTGCGTTGCGTCGGGATCGGCGCCGGGCACCCTGCACCGCTTCGAGCCGGCCGACGGCCCGCTGCCGGCCGAGCTGTTTCGCTCGTCGACCCACCTGCTCGGTCTGGCCGAGGCGATCGAGCTGGCCAGGGAGCTCGGCCGGTTGCCGCGCGAGCTGGTCGTCTACGGGATCGAGGGGGAGAGCTTCGGGCCCGGACAGGGACTCACGCCGGCTGTCAGCTCGGCGGTCGTGCGGTTGGCGTCGCGGATCAGCGACGGGCTGGGCGATGGCGGGGCCGGAGACGGCCGCCGGGCCCCGTCGGGGGCCGGGGCCTGACGTGCACGAGCTGTCGATTGCGAACGAGATCGTCGCGGTCGCCGAGCGGACTGCCGGGGGCCTGCCGGTCGCCGTGGTCAGGGTGAAGGTGGGAAGGCTGCGGCAGGTCGTCCCCGAGTACCTCGACTTCTACTTCGAGGCGGCCGCCCGGGGCACGGTCTGCGAAGGCGCGGCGATGGAATGGGAGCGGTTGCCGTCGCTGCTGCGCTGCGATCAGTGCGCCACCGAGTGGGACCCGGCACCGGCTCCGGCCCGGACCGAAGACGAGCTGCTGGTCGACTTCCGCTGCCCCGGCTGCCGCAGCGGCCTACACTCGGTGGTCAGCGGCGACGAGCTGCTGGTCGAATCGATCGATGTCGAGGACCCCGATCCGCAGCAGGGCCGGGGGCCCGGGCCGGAGGCGGGCCGGAAAGCCTCGCCAGCGCCGGGGAAAGGAGGTGGCTGAGATGCACAGGACGACGGTCAAGGTGGCGGACGGGGCGCTCGACGCCAACCAGACGATCGCCGAGGCCAACCGGGCCGATTTCGACCGAGCGTCGGTCAGCGTGGTCAACCTGATGAGCGCCCCCGGGGCCGGCAAGACCCGGCTGCTGGAGCGGGCATTGGAGCGGGCCGAAGGCAACCGGGTCGGGGTGTTGGAGGGCGACGTGCGCGGCAGCCTCGACGCAGACCGCCTCTCGCTGCTGCATGTCCCGGTGGTCCAGATCAACACCGACCCCGCGTTCGGCGGCGAGTGCCACCTCGACGCGAACATGGTCCGCTCGGCGATCCCCGACCTGCCGCTGGACGAGATCGACCTGCTGGTGATCGAGAACGTCGGCAACCTGGTCTGCCCGGCCGAGTTCCGGGTCGGCGAGCATCGCCGCTGGATGATCTCGTCGGTAGCCGAGGGCGAGGACAAGCCGCTCAAGTACCCGCTCATGTTCCGCAGCTGTGAGCTGGTGGTGGTCAACAAGATCGACCTGCTGCCGCACGTCGACTTCTCGGTGGAGCGCTTCCTGGCCAATCTCGAGCGGGTCAACCCCGAGGCCGAGACGATCCTGACCAGCGCCCGGACCGGCGAGGGCATCGACGCCTGGCGCGAGCGCCTGCTGGGGCCGGCCGCGGCCGGCCGGCCAGCAGGAGCCTCGGCCTAGCCGCGGCATGGATCCGGTCTGGGTCATCCTCGGCGCGGCGGTGATCGTCGCTACCCTGCGTGACATCGTCGCCACCCTGTTCCACCCGCTCGGCCGCAGCCACATCGGCCGCTGGGTGGTGGGAACGGTCTCCTGGGTCGGCCACCGCCTCTCGGCGCGCTTCCCCCCGGCCACCGTGCTGATCGGCCCGATCGGCTACATCGCGGTGGTCGCGAGCTGGGCGGCGCTTTTGATCGTCGGCTGGGCCCTGGTCTTCTACCCATTCCTGCCCGAAGGGTTTTCGTACGACTCCGGCCTGGTTCCCGACCGGAACGCCGGATTCGACACTGCCCTCTATATCTCGCTGGTCGACCTGACTAGCCTCGGGTACGGCGACATCTCGCCCGACGGGTCGCTGCTCCGCATCCTCGGCCCGGTCGAGACCCTGTTCGGGCTCAGCCTGGTCACCGCCAGCGTCTCCTGGCTGATCTCGATCTACAACACGATCTCGCGGCGCGACGCGTTCGCGCACGAGGTACACCTGAGCCGCAAGGCCGAGGAGCGCCTGGGCGAGAAGCTGGCCGACGCCGATCCCGAGCTGCTCGAGCGGTTGCTGGGCTCGTTCACCAGGCAGCTGGTCGCCACCCGCCGCGACCTGATCCACTTCCCGATCACGATCCACTTCCGCTCGGAGGACGAGGAGAAGGCGCTGTCGGGCCTGATGCCGTTCCTGGGCGGCCTGGTCGACGAGGCGACCGGGCCTTCGCGCCCGCACGCACTCAGGGTCCGCGGCGAGATGCTGCGGATGGCGATGGACGACTTCGCCGACACGCTGCGGGAGCGGCTGGGGATCGACGGCGAGACGACCGAGGCGATCCTCGGGCACTACGACGCGCACCAGCGCCCGGGAGGCTCGCCCCCCGACATCTCGCTGCCCTGGGGCTGACGGTCCCGGGCCGAGCCGCGCGCCGGGTTCCCGCCGGCGCGGCGATCCGGCCGTGGCGGCGGTTTCAGCAGATGCGGGGCAGCGGGTCACCGGCCAGCATGTCGACCACCCGGGTCCCGCCCAGCGCGGTCTCCAGGACCACCAGGCCGGGCGGCTCGGCACTGACCTCGGCGATGATCTCGGCCTCGCGGCCGAGCGGGTCGGACCGCAGCGCGGCAAGCGCCGTGTCGGCCGAGTCGGGCGCGACCACCGCGACCAGCCGGCCTTCGTTGGCCACGTAGATCGGGTCGATCCCGAGGATCTCGCAGGCGCCGTTGACCTCGGGGCGGATCGGCAGCGAGGCTTCGTCGAGCGTGATCCCGACCTGGGCGGCCAGCGAGAGCTCGGCCAGCACGGTGGCCAGACCGCCCCGGGTCGGGTCGCGCAGGCAGTGCACCTCGGCCCCGCTCCCGAGCAGGGTCTCGACCAGTCCGTTGAGCGGGGCGGTGTCGCTCTCCAGCTCCAGCTCGAGCTCCAAGTCGCCCCGGGCGATCATCACGGCCATCCCGTGGTCGCCGATCGGGCCGGAGACCAGGACCCGGTCGCCGGCCCGGATCGCGTCCGGGCCTAGCCTCAGGTCGTGCTCGATCAGGCCGACGCCCGAGGTGTTCACGTACAGCCCATCGGCGTTGCCGCGCTCGACCACCTTGGTGTCGCCGGTGACGATGGCAACGCCGGCCTCGGCAGCAGCCTTGCCCATCGACTTGGCGATCGCCTCAAGTTCAGCGAGCGCGAACCCTTCCTCGATGACGAAGCCGGCCGACAGCGCCAGCGGCCGGGCACCGGCCATCGCCAGGTCGTTGACCGTGCCGTTCACGGCCAGCTCGCCGATGTCACCGCCGGGGAAGAACAGCGGGCGGACCACGAACGAGTCGGTGGTGAACGCCAGGCGGCCGGACCCGGCCTCGACCAGCGCGCTGTCGCCGAGCGGTTCGAGCAGCGGGTTGGACAGCTCGCGCACGAAGACCCCCTCGACCAGGTCGTGGCCCGACTTGCCGCCGGCCCCGTGCGAAAGGGTTATGCGCGAGTCGAGCAGCTTGCGGCGGGGACGGCGCCGGCGCCGCTCGATCGCGTCGAGCACGTCCCGTTCGCGGCGCGGTTCGGACCCGCCGGACCCCATCGCGGTCAGCCCCGCCCGCCCGCGGCAGACGCGGCGTCGGCGGCCGCGGCGTGGGCGGGCGCGTCGCTGTCGGGCCGGCTGCGATCGAGCCGGCGGCGTCCCGCGTGGCGGCCGTAGTTGTAGTAGGCCGCGCAGGCGCCCTCGCTGGAGACCATGCAGGTGCCGATCGGGCGCTCCGGGGTGCACGCGGTGCCGAACACCTTGCACTCCCACGGGCGGATCACCCCTTTGAGCACCTCGCCGCACTGGCAGGCCTTGGGGTCGGCCACCCGCACCCCCGGGACCTCGAACCGCCGCTCGGCGTCGAATTCGGCATAGGCCGGGCGCAGCTTGAGCGCGCTCTGCGAGATGAAGCCGAGCCCGCGCCACTCGAACGTGCTGCGCAGCTCCATCGTCTCGGCGATCGCCTCGAGCGCCAGCGGGTTGCCCTGCTCGCGGACCACTCGCAGGTACTGGTTCTCGACCTCGCTGCGACCTTCGGCCAGCTGGCGCATGACCATCTGCGTGCCCTGCAGCACGTCGAGCGGCTCGAAGCCGGAGACCACCACCGGCTTGCCGTGGTCGCGGGCGATGAACCGGTACGGGTTCAAGCCGATCACGGTCGACACGTGCCCCGGGCCGATGAAGCCGTCGAGCCGCAGGTCGGGCGAGTCGAGGATCGCCTTGATCGCCGGGATGATCGTCACGTGGTTGCAGAAGACCGAGAAGTTCCCGACCCGCTCGGACCGGGCCCGCCTCAAGGTGAGCGCGGTCGAAGGGGCGGTGGTCTCGAACCCGATCGCGAAGAAGACGACCTCGCGGTCCGGGTTCTCGCGGGCGACCTTCAGCGCGTCGAGCGGCGAGTAGACCATGCGCACGTCGGCGCCGCGCGCCTTGGCGTCGAGCAGCGACCCGTTCGACGACGGGACCCGCATCATGTCGCCGAAGGTCGTGAAGATCACCCCGGGGCGCTCGGCGATCGCGATCGCGTCGTCCTGGCGGCCCATCGGGATCACGCAGACCGGGCAGCCGGGGCCGTGGACCAGCTCGACGCCCGCGGGGAGGAGCTCCGGCAGCGACCAGCGGACGATCGTGTGGGTCTGGCCGCCGCAGACCTCCATCAGCTTGTAGTGGCGGCCGGGCTCGACCAGGCCGGCGATCTCTTCGGCCAGCCGCCGGGCCAGCGCCGGGTCGCGGTACTCGTCGACGAACCGCATCCCGCTCACCGGCCGGCCCGTTCCAGCAGCAGGTGGAAGATCGTCGCCTGCGCCTCCTGGATCCTCGGGATGTGCTGGCTGGGGACCACGAACAGGTGGTCCAGCCCATCGACCCCGGCCAGGCGGCCGCCGTCGTGGCCGGTCACCGCGACGGTCAGCAGCCGGGTCCGGACGGCCCGGTCGATCGCCGCGATCAGGTTGGCCGAGCCGCCGCTGGTCGAGATCGCCACCGCCACGTCCGCGGGGCGGGCCAGCGCCTCGAGCTGCCGGGCGTAGGCCTGGTCGAAACCGACGTCGTTGGCCACAGCGGTGACCGTGGCCGGGTCGTTGCCGAGCGCGATCGCCGGCCGGCCCCGGGTCAGCGTGTCGGCGGCGAGGTCCTGGGCGTCGGTGGCCGAGCCCCCGTTGCCGAACGCGATCAGCCGGCCGCCCCGGTCGAGCCGCTCCCCGATCGCCGCGCCGCAACGGTCGACCGCGCCGAGGTCGATCCGGGCGCGCAGCCCGGTCACCTCGTCGGCCTTCTGCAGGGTGGACGATTCGACCTCGGCCAGGACCTCGTCCAGCGCGGCGACGCCCCGGCCCGGCCCGCCGCGCCCGGGCCCGTGGTCGAGGAACGGGTACAGGAACCCGGTCGGCTCGGATTCGACCTTCTCCAGCGCGACCCCGGCGTGGCAGAGCAGCCGGTCGCCGACCCGCACCGCGTCGACCAGCTCGGTCGCGACCTGCTCGCGGGCCCCGTCCCTCTCGATCACCGCGGTCGCCCCGGCCGTCTCGACCACGTCGGCGGTGACCGCGACGTCGCCGCAGGTGATGCACGCCTCGGCCGCCTCGCCGTCGAGCAGGCCGGGCCGCTCGAAAAAGACGTGGACCAGCTCCCACAGCACGTGGTAGGCGGTCTCCTGCACCTCCTGTACCACGGCCGGGTCGTCGGCGTCCACCTCGAACAGGTAGTCGGCCCCCGGTGCCGAATCGACCGCGGGTCCGGACGCGGTGAACGCGATGGTCAGCAGGCCGAGCGAGCGGGCCCGGCCAACGAACCGGTCGAATTCCGGGTCGCCGGCCCGGTGGCTCAGCGCCAGCGCGATGTCACCGGGCCGGGCCAGCCGGTCCAGGGTCGACGCTCCGGTCGGGTCGTTGCCCGGCGCGAGCGCCGGGAGCGCCCGCTTGCCGACGATCACCGGGTGCATGAACTCGACCGCGGCATGGGCCGCATCGGTCGCCGCCGCGCCGGAACCGAACGGGATCAGCGTGCCGCCGCCGGCGAACGCGCCGGCCATCGCGTGGCAGGCGCGGGCCAGCCGCCCGCTCTCGCGCCCGAAGAACTCCCGCACGGCGCGCTCGCGGATCGCGATCGGCTCACTCGATGGCGCTGGATTCAAGGTCGGCCAGCTCCTCCTCCCACGGCTCTCCCAGCGCGCGCAGCGCGCTCAGCATCTGTCCGGCCTCGCCCTCGTCGATCCGCGAGATCGCGAAGCCGACGTGGATCAGCACCCAGTCCCCGACCCCGACCGCGTCGGGGCCGTCCCAGAGCAGGCCTACGTCGACGTTCCGCCGCACCCCGGACACCTCGATCTTCGCGGTCCGGTTGTCGAGGTCGACGATCTCGACGATCTTGCCGGGGATGCCTAGGCACATGGGTCGGTCCTCGCGGCGGCCACCGCCGCCTGGCCGTAGCTGATCCCGCCGTCGTTGGGCGGGACCCGGTGGTGCCGCAGCACGCGGAAGCCGTGGCGGTCGAGCCGGCGGCTGACGCCGGCCAGCAGTCGCCGGTTCTGGAAGCTCCCGCCGGTGAGCGCCACCAGGCGCGGTTCGCCGGCCTCGGCGCAGGCGGTGGCCGCCGCCTCGGCGACTCCCTCGTGGAACGCGGCCGCGATCTCCGCGCGGGGCCGGTCCGCGGCCAGGTCGTCGTGCGCGGCGGCGACCAGGTCGGCGCCGTGGATCACCCCGCCTTCCACCCGGCATCCGTACGGCTCGGCCTCCAGATCGCCGGCCAGCGACTCGAGCTCGATCGCGGCCTGGCCCTCGTAGGCGACTTCGGTCCGCACCCCGAGCAGCGCGGCCACCGCGTCGAACAGCCGGCCGGCCCCGGACGAGAGCGGGGCGTTCGCCTTGAGGCTCTCGCGGACCAGGCCCCAGCGCTCGAACCGGACCGGCCTGCCGGCCCGCTCCAGGTACGAGGCGGCCATCCGCCACGGCTTCCGGATCGCCCGCTCGCCGCCGGGCAGCGGGACCGGGTCCAGGTGGGCCAGCCGCTCGAACCCGGACAGGTCGCAGCGCAAGAGCTCGCCGCCCCACAGCGTGCCGTCGGTCCCGTAGCCGGTGCCGTCGAAGACCAGGGCCAGGGCCGGCCCGCGCTCGCCGTGCTCGGCCAGGCAGGCGGCGGCGTGTGCGTGGTGGTGCTGGACCGCGACCGCTTCGGCCGGCTGCTCGAGCGCCCAGCGGGTCGACAGGTAGTCGGGGTGGAGGTCGTGGGCGACCACGGCCGGGCTGACCGCCAGCATCTCGAGGTAGAGCTCGAGGTCGGCCGTGAACGCGGCCAGCGCCAGCGGCGAGTCGAGGTCGCCGAGGTGGGGGGAGAGGAACGCCTTCTGGCCCCGGAGAACGCAGAAGGTGCTCTTCAGCTCGGCCCCGGCCGCGACGATCGGGTCCGAACCGGACCGGGCCAGGTCGAGCGGGACCGGGGTGAAGCCGCGCGAGCGGCGGATCGGGAAGCCGGAGCGGACCACCGAGTCCTCGCAGCGGCGGTGGATCTTCCGGTTGTGGACCAGGAACGCGTCGGCGATCCCGTCGAGCCGCCGGCCGGCCTCTTCGTCGTCGGTCGCGATCGGCTCGTCGGAGCGGTTGCCGCTGGTCATCACCAGCGGCCGGCCGAAGTCGGCGCAGAGCAGGTGGTGGAGCGGGGTGTACGGCAGCATCACCCCGAGCCACGGGGTGCCGGGGGCGACCTGGTCGGCCAGGCCCGCCGCGCCCAAGCGGCAGGCCAGCACGATCGGGCGCTGGCGGCCTTCCAGCAGCCGCCGCTCGTCCCGGTCGAGCTCGACCAACGACGCGGGTTGAGATGACATCACCGCGAACGGCTTCTGCTCGCGCCCCTTCCGGCGTCGCAGCCGGGCCACCGCCTGCTCATCGGTCGCGTCGCAGGCCAGGTGGTAGCCGCCCAGCCCCTTGACCGCGACCACCGCCCCTTCGCCCAGCAGTCGGACCGTCTCGGCCAGCGCCGCTTCGCCGGTCGCTTCGCCGAGCGAAAGCCGCGGGCCGCAGGCCGGGCAGGCGATCGGCTCGGCGTGGAACCGCCGGTCGCCGGGGTCTTCGTACTCGGCCCGGCAGTCCGCGCACATCTCGAACCCGGCCATGGTCGTGTTGACCCGGTCGTAAGGCGGGCGGCGCACGATCGTGAACCGCGGACCGCAGGCCGTGCAGTTGATGAACGGGTAGCGGAACCGCCGGTCGCCGGGGTCTTCGTACTCGCCCCGGCAGTGCGCGCACATCTCGAACCCGGCCATGGTCGTGTTGACCCGGTCGTACGGCGGGCGGCGCACGATCGTGAACCGGGGACCGCAGGCCGTGCAGTTGATGAACGGGTAGCGGAACCGCCGGTCGGCCGGGTCGGCCAGCTCCTCGAGGCAGGTCTCGCAGGTGGCGGTGTCGGGCGGCACGGTGGCGGCATCGATTCCGGCGAGGCTGGGCGCGATCCGGAAGCCGTGCTCGCCCCGCGGCGGCACCTCCTCGACCCCGACCCGTTCCACCGCGGCCGGCGAAGGGGCCTCGCCGGCCAGCGCCAGGCCGAACGAGTCGAGCGCCCCGGCCTCGCCCTCGACCTCGATCAGCACCCCGCGGCCGTCGTTCAGCGCGTAGCCGCCCAGCCCGTGCCGGGCGGCCAGCCGGTGCACGAACGGCCTGAAGCCGACCCCCTGCACGGTTCCCTCTACGACGATCCGCCGGCGGCGGGTGCCTGTGCGATCGGGGGCGTCGACCGGCCCGCTCATCGGCCCCCGGCCGTGGCGTCCCTCGCCGCCTGCAGCATCACCCGGCGCTCGGCCGCCGCGATCAGGCGCCGGCCGCGGTCGACCGCGTCCATGTTGACCGAGATCGCGTCGATCCCGGCATCGACCAGCAGCTGCGCGTACTCGCGGTGGACCGACGGGGCCTGCCCGCAGATCGAGGTGGCCAGGCCGAGCTCGCGGGCCCGCGGGATCAGCATGCGCAGGTAGTCGACCACGGCCGCGTCGCGCTCGTCGAACAGCTCGGCCAGCGCCTCGGAGTCGCGGTCGGCGCCCAGCATCAGCTGGGTCAGGTCGTTCGAGCCGACCGAGATCCCCTTGACCCCGAGCTCCGCGTAGCGGGCCAGGTGGAAGTAGACCGACGGGACCTCGGCCATCACCCACAGCTCGAAGTCCTTGCGGCCCATCAGCCCGGCCCCGTCGATCATCTCGCAGCAGGCCTCGAGCTCGACCGGGGTGCGCACGAACGGCAGCATCACGTGCAGGTTGGTGTGGCCCTGGTCCCAGACGTGCCGGATCGCGGCCAGCTCGAGCTCGAACAGGTCGGGCTCGCGCATGTAGCGCAGCGCCCCGCGGTAGCCGATCATCGGGTTGGCCTCGTCCGGCTCGAACTTGTCCCCGCCCTCCAGCCCGCGGAACTCGTTGCTGCGGAAGTCGATCGTGCGGTAGGTGATCGGGCGTGGCGCAAAGGCCGAGGCGAACGAGCTGAGCGCCCCGCCCATCCGCTCGACCAGCTCGTCTCCCGAGCCCTCCTCGAGCAGCTGGCGCGGGTGCCGGCCCTGCAGCGCCTCGATCACCATCAGCTCGGCCCGGAGCAGCCCGACCCCGTCGACGTCGAGTTTCGCGGCGCGCTCGATCTGCGACGGCTCGGACAGGTTGACCAACAGCTGCGTGGCGGTGACGCCGCCGGCGGCCGGCGCGGCTGAGACCTCGGCCTCTTCCTTGGCCGCCAGTCCGGCGACCTCGCCCTCGTACACGGCTCCGTTGGTGGCGTCGACCGTGACCAGCTCGCCGTTGCGCAGCCTCTGGGTCGCCTCGCCCGAGCCGACCACGCACGGGATGCCGAGCTCGCGCGAGACGATCGCCGCGTGGCAGGTCATCCCGCCCGAGTCGGTGATGATCCCGGCCGCCCGGCGCATCAGCGGCACCCAGTCCGGCGCGGTCATCTGGGTGACCAGGATCTCACCGTCGTTCAGCGCGTCGGCGTGGCCGAGCTCGGAGATGATCCTGACCTCGCCGATCGCCACGCCCGGGGCCGCACCCAGCCCGTTCAGCAGTGCCTCGGCCTCGGGGCCGGGTCCCTCGGCCGCCGACTCGGCCTTGCCGGTCGCGGTGACCGGGCGCGACTGCAGCATCCAGGCCGTACCGTCTTCGTCGAACGCCCACTCGGTGTCCTGCGGCGAGCCGTAGTGTCGTTCGGTGCGGACCCCGAGCTCCGCGACCGTGTGCACTTCGTCGTCGCTCAGCACCGGCTGCACGGCCTCTTCCGCGGTCAGTTTGCGGGTCTGGGTGCCACCGTCGGGCAGCGGCTCGATCACCATCTCCTTGCGCTTCACCTCGCGCTTGAGGATGTGCAGGTTCTCCTTCTCGACCAGGTAGCGGTCGGGCGAGACCTGGCCCGAGACCACCGACTCGCCCAGCCCCAGCGATCCTTCGATGACCAGCCGGTCGCGGGCCCCGGAGGCCGGGTCGATCGTGAACATCACCCCGGCCCGGGTCGACAGGACCTGCAGCTGGACGACCACCGCGATGTCCATGTCGGCCTGGCCAAAGCCCTGCTTGGCCCGGTAGAACAGCGTCCGGGCGCCGAACAGCGAAGACCAGCAGCGCCGCACCGCTTCGACCACGTCGTCGGCCCCGCGGACGTTGAGGAAGGTCTCGTTCATGCCGGCGAACGAGGCCGACTCGGTGTCCTCGGCGGTCGCCGACGACCGCACCGCGACCGGCGGGTCGTCGCCCGAGCCGGCGATCTGGCCGTAGGCGTCGGCGATCGCGTCGGCGATCGGGTCGGGCACCGGCTCGGATCCGACCATCGCCTTGACCTCGTTCGCGGCTTCGGCCAGCGCGTCCGGGTCGTCGACGTCGACGTTCTCGAGCCGCTGTTCGATCCGGCCCCTGAGGCCGGTCGAGTCACAGAACTCGGCATACGACGGCGCCCCGACCACGAACCCCGGTGGCACCGGCAGGCCGGCCGCGGTCATCTCGCCGAGATTGGCCCCCTTCCCTCCGGCGTAGTCGACATCGGCGCGCGACAGATCCTCAAATCCGCGTACCAGGCTGGCGGTTGGCGTCATCGTTGAGCTCCTCTCAATTTCATCGTCGGGGTCCGCCCGACGAGCCTATCCGAGACCGGGTCAGTCGATCAGGTCGCGCTCGGCCGCCCAGCGGCTGAGCTCGTGGCGGGTCGAGAGCTGGAGCTTCCGCAGCACCGAGCTGGCGTGTGCCTCGACCGTTTTGACCGAGATCTCCAGCCTGCGCGCGATCTCCTTGTACAGGTAGCCGCGGGCGATCAGCCTCAGGACCTCCTGCTCGCGCGGGGTCAGCTGGTCGAGCTCCTCTTCGACCGGGTCGGCGCCGCCGCCCGGGCCGGCAAACGCGTCGAGCACGAACCCGGCCAGCTTCGGCGAGAAGACCGCATCGCCCTGGTCGACCCGCTCGATCGCGGCGATCAGGTCGGGCCCGGAGATCGTCTTGGTCACGTAGCCCCTGGCCCCGGCCCGGATGATCGCGACCACGTCCTCGGGCGCGTCGGAGACCGACAGGGCCAGGAACCGCTGCCCGGGGACGGTTTCGGCCACGCTCCGGATCACCTCGAGGCCGCCGCCGTCGGGCATTTGCACGTCGAGCAGTGCCACGTCGGGCTGCTCCCTTTCGATCAGGCCGATCCCCTCGCGCACGGTCGAGGCCTCGCCGACCACCTCGACCCCCTGCTCGAGCTCGGCCCTGACCCCGGCCCGGAAGATCGCGTGGTCGTCGATTATCGCTACCGATGTGCGGCTCATCTCGCCTCCATGATCAGTTCTACCTCGGTTCCTTCGCCGGGGGCTGAACGCACCTTGGCCGAACCGCCGTGCCGTTCCATCCGCCCGACGATCGAGTCTCTCACGCCGCGGCGGTCGGGCGGCACCGAGTCGGGGTCGAAGCCGTCGCCCCGGTCGTGGATGAAGACCTGGGTCCCGGACCGGTCGATCTCGGCGTAGATCCTGACCGGCCCGGCCTCGCCGGCGTAGCGGGCCGCGTTGGTCAGCGCCTCGCGGCCGGCCGCGACCACGGCCGTGCCGCGGTCGTCCAGTTCGCGGTCGCCGACCGTGACCACCTCGACCGGCACCTCGTAGCGCTGCTCGACCTCGGCCGCGACCGCCTCCAGCGCCGCGGCCAGCGAATCGGCCCGGTCCCGGTCGCCGTCCCCGGACAGCCACTCCCTCAGCTCGCGCTCCTGCCGGCGGGCCAGGGTCGAGATCCGGCGCGCGTCGTCGGGCCGCTTCTGAATCAGGGCGAGGGTTTGGAGGACCGAGTCGTGCAGGTGGGCGGCCACCTCGGCCCGCTCCTGCGAGCGGATCCTTGCGGCCCGCTCGGTCGACAGGTTACGGGCCAGCCGGACCCAGAGCGGGGCCAGGACCAGGCCGAGCACGATGACCGCGGTGACCACGGCCAGCGCCGCGTTGCCGGCCCCGCCGAGCGCGCCGTTTATGTAGAGGAACAGCAGCGCGCCGCCGAGGATCAGCGCCACCCCGAAGCCGCCGCGATACGGCCCGAGCCGGGACTTCCGCTGGCCCGGGGCGGCCCGGGCACGGCCTGGGGGTTCGGCAGCCCCGCCGGCCTCCGGTTCCCGTTCGCCGGGCCCGGTGAACTGCCGCCAGAACAGCGCCACGCCGGCGGTTGCCAGCACCAGCGGCCAGACCAGCGAGTCGCTCCACCAGATCCCGAGCTCGCGGAAGACGAACAGCAGCCCCAGCGCGATCAGCCCGGCCCCGGCCCCAACCATCCACGAGCCGCGGCCGGCGGGGCTCTTGGCGGCTCGTTCCCGTCGGTCGGACCGCCCGGCGGTCGCGGTAGGGGGCCGGTCGGGTGCCTCGCCGGCCGGCAGGACGACCCAGAGCAGCCCGTAGACCAGCGCTGCGATCCCGCCGGTGACCACGGTCAGCACCACCGCGCCGACCCGGACCAGGGTCGGGTCGACGCTCAGCCGTTGCGCGATCCCGGCGCAGACCCCACCGACCAGGGCCTGGTCCGGATCGCGGCTGAGACCGGGGCGGGCCGACATGCTCAGCCGGACGATTCCCCGCTGGCCGAGCCGTTGCCCCGATCGGCCGCTTTCGAGCCGGCCTTGCCGGTCGATTTGCCGGGCTCCTTGGCTTTCCCGCCTTGACCACGTCCGGCCGGGCCTTCACAGGCCGCGGCGGCGCGGCGGCGGACCGCCCGGTTCTCGGCGTCGCTGTGGTCGAAGGTGCCGAAGTTGCCGGGGTCGCTGCCGTTGACCCGCCACTCGGTGTTGTCGGCCACCTCGAGCGCCCCGAGCTTCACCCCCGCATCGAGGACCAGGGTCGGGGCGCCGTTTCCGGGTTCGCCGATCGTCCGCTCGATGTCGACCCCGGACGACTCGGTGCCGCGCACGTCGATCAGGCCGGCCTTGCCGGTGAACTGCCCGGCCACGCAGACCCGGTCGGGCACGATCACGCTGGTCAGCCCGAACCCGCTGGAGATCGGGATGTCGACCGTCTTCCCGGGCCGGAACGGGTACCGGCGCAGGTCGACCGTCATGTTGCCGGCGGCCAGCTTGTAGCCGTCGTCGGGCAGCTCCGAGGCCATGGTCGGGTTCTCCTTGACCTCGCCGTAGCTCCCCTCGATCCTCAGGTCGGCGATCGAGACCACGGCCATCGGCAGCGCCACGGCCAGTGCCACGACCAGCATCCAGGCGGCGATCCCCATCCGGCCCCTGATCCCGGCGACCACCATGCCGGCCCCGAGCAGGATGATCAGCGTGGCCATCGGCACCGCGCCGGCCACCGCGGTGATCCAGGCGGCCGCGACCGCGACGATGGTCAGCACGACCAGCGAGGCCAGGCCGATCGCGACCCAGGTCATGATCTTGCCGACCGTCGACGGCGCGTCGCCGTCCCGGCCTTCCGGCATCACCGCGGTCGGCTGTTCAGCGGCCTCGGGCACGACCCGGGTCGGGGCGTTCTGGCTGGGCGACGGGGCGACCACCGGCGGCGGTTCGGCCGATTCCTCGGCGGCGGCCGGGCGTGATCCGGCGGCTGCCTCTGCCGCGGGGGCGGCAGCAGACTTGGCCGCGGGCGTGGACCCGGATTTGGGTCCGTCCGCAGGACCGTCTGCTCCGGCGTCCGCCGCGGCCCCGGACGAGTCGCGGGCGGCCAAGAGCAGCGCGGTCAGCACTACGGCCGCGGCCAGCCAGGCGAAGATCCCGAACACGACGCCGGGGCCGAAGCCGAAGATCCAGCCGGCGAAGCCCGAGCCGCCGAACGACAGCACCGCGAGGATGCCGACCGCGATCGTGCCGGCGATGACCAGGTTGCGCTTTTTGCCCTCGACCGGCTCGAGCGGGAGATCGGGGTCGCCCTCGATCGGCAGCGCAGCCAGCAGGACCAGGTAGATCAGCACGCCGATCGCGCCGATCGCGATCGAGGCGACGAAGGCCAGCCGGATCCACACCGGGTCGATCCCGAGGTAGCCGGCGATCCCGGCCGCGACGCCGCCGATGTAGCGGTCGTCGCGGGAACGGGTCAGTTTGCGGGGCGGCCGCTCGCCGGACGGCGGGCGGTCGTCCCCGGGGACGGATTGTGTGGGTGGGGTGTTCTGTTCCATGCTCGGAAGGCTGATGGCCGCTCGCCCGGCTGTCTATTGGGAATGACCCTTAGCCCGGATTGGGGGAGACCCTCGGCCCCAGCCCTTACGATCCTTACAGGTGACCGGGCAGACCGAACAGCAAAGCGGCCAGATCACGATCGAGGAGCTGGCCAGGATCACTGGCATGACCGTGAGGAACATCCGTGCCCACCAGTCGCGGGGACTGCTGGCCCCACCCAGGGTGGTCGGCCGGACCGGCTACTACGACCAGGAGCACGTCTCGCGCATCGCGCTGATCCGAGAGCTGCAGGAGGAGGGCCTCAACCTCGAGGCGATCCGCCGCATCCTCGAGTCGGCCGGTGACTCTTCGGCCGACCTGCTCAGCTTCACCCGTTCGTTCACCGCGCCGTACGAGGAAGAGCAGCCGGAGATCCTCGAGGTCTCCGAGATCGCCGAGCCGTGGGGCGAGACCGCGCTCGACAAGGACGGCATGCGTCGGCTCGAGGAGCTGGGCCTGATGCGCCACCTCGGCGACGGCCGTTTCGAGGTCCTGAGCCCGAAGCTGCTGTCGGTCGGGGCCGAGCTGGCCGCCCTGGGCGTGCCGGCGGCCGACGCGCTGGCCGCGCTCGAGGCGCTGAAGGACCGCTCCGGCGCGGTGGCCGAGGTCTTCATCGAGGTCTTCAACCAGCAGGTTTGGGAGCCGTTCGACCGAGCCGGCAGGCCGGCGGACGAGTGGCCGCGGGTCCAGGACGCGCTGCAGCGGATGCGGCCGCTGGCGACCGACGCGTTCCTGGCCAGTTTCCAGCTGGCCATGGACGACGCCACCGAGCAGGCGATCGGCGAGATGATCCGGAGGGATCGCGAGAGCGACCGTCCCGCCGGCCGATCCGGCTGCCCGCCGGGGCTCGCCGAAGCGCGGCTTTCCCGGTGCCCCGGTAAAGTTGCC
>JAGQUV010000022.1 GCA_020438295.1 Solirubrobacterales bacterium | reverse complement strand
ACCCCGGACGAGGCGGCCGACCACGCGGCCACGATCCTCGACCTCGAGATCAACGGGCTGATGCCGCGCGGCGTGCTGGTCGATCCCAAGGCCGAGGTGAAGCGCGAGTACTTCGTATCGGTGGTCTGGGACGGCACCGCCAAAAAGCCGCTGATGCTGTTCAGCTACATGGGCGGGGTCGACATCGAAGAGGTGGCCGACGAGCATCCGGACTATGTGCGCCGGGCGCACATCTCCAACCTGCTGCCCGTGTTCGATTTCGAGGCAAAACAGGTGATCGCCGGTACCGGAGTCACCGGCAAACAGCTGATCCGGGCGACCCCGATCCTGGCTCGGCTGGCCCGGCTCTTCCTGGAGTACGACATGACCCTGGCCGAGATCAACCCACTGGCCGAGCTGAACGACGGCTCATTCGTCGCGCTCGACGCCCACATGGACATGGAAGAAGAGGCAGTCGGACGGCAGAAGAAGCTGCTGCGCGACGAGCTGAAGATCGCCGAAGACGACACCCGCGACAACTACGTGCCCAGCGCTTTCGAGCGCAACGTCAAGGCGATCGACGCGGCCGACCACCGCGGCGTGATCCAGGGCAAGGACCATGGCTTCGACGGCAACCTGGGCCTGGTGATCGGAGCCGGTGGAGGCTCGCTCACCCTTACCGATGCGGTCCGCAACCAGGGCGGCAGGCCGGCCAACTACTCCGAGATCGGTGGCAACCCTTCGGTCGCCAA
The DNA here is from genome assembly GCA_020438295.1 of Solirubrobacterales bacterium. Classification (GTDB taxonomy): domain Bacteria; phylum Actinomycetota; class Thermoleophilia; order Solirubrobacterales; family 70-9; genus 67-14. The sequence continues at coordinate 23,368 of JAGQUV010000022.1, read as the reverse complement.
GGCCTGCGGCCTGGCCAAGCAAGTCCTGCAGAAAGAGGGCGTCGAGAAGATCGCCGTGATGATGTCGATCGTCTCCAACACCAGGGTCGACATCGTCGCCCGCGGCGTGATCAAGGCCTGCCTCGAGCTGGACCGCGATCCGGCCGAGACGATCGCGATTTTTCGCATTCCCGGCGCCTGGGAGGACGAAGGCTTCAAGATCCTCGACCGCTACGGGGTCGAGTACTGCGACCGGTCGGTCTCGCTCTGGGACGCGGCCGGTCGTGCGGTCGACAAGATCCAGGGAGAGGCCGCATGAGCGTGCTGATCGACAGCGACACGACTTTCATCGTCCAGGGGATCACCGGGCGGGAGGCGATCAACCTGACCCGCGAATGCCTCGACTACGGTTCGAAGGTGGTCGGCGGGGTCACACCCGGGCGTAAGGGTCGCGAGGTCCACGGCGTACCCGTTTTCGACTCGGTCGCCCAGGCGGTAGAGAACCACGGCGGGCCGATCGACGGCTCGGTGGTAACCGTCCCTCCCGGCTTCACCAAAGACGCCGTGCTAGAGGCGATCGAGAACGGGATCAAGCTGATCGTGGTGGTCACCGAGCGCATCCCGCGCGGCGACGTGGCCCAGATGGTCGAGCTGGCCGAGCTGCGGGGGGCCCGGATCATCGGCCCCAACTGCCTCGGCCTGATCGTCCCGGACGTCTGCAAGATGGGCGGGATCGGCGGCCCGGCCAAAGACGCCGCCAAGTCGTACGAGCCCGGCGTGGTCGGCGTGATGTCACGCTCCGGCGGTATGACCACCGAAATCTCGTCGTCGCTGACCGCGGCCGGCCTCGGTGTTTCGACCGCGATCTCGATCGGTGGCGACGCGATAATCGGGTCGACCTACGCCGAGCTGATGCCTTATTTCGAAGCCGACCCGCAAACCGAGGCGATCGTGATCTACTCCGAACCCGGAGGCCGGATGGAGGCCCAGCTTTCCGAATGGGTCAAGGACAACGACTCCCGACTGCCGATCGTGGCATTCATGGCCGGAAAATTCATGGACGAGGACGAGATGCAGGGCATGAGCTTCGGCCACGCCGGAACGATCGTAGAAGGCAAAGAGGACTCGGCCACGGAGAAGATCGCCCGCCTCCAGGCGGCCGGCATTACAGTGGTCGAGCGGATCGACGAGATTCCCGATGCTGTCAAGGAGAAAATCGGCAAATGAGCTCGAAGACATTGAACGGGGTTTTCATCGACGTCGAGGTCGAGGAGCCTGCCAAGTCGGACATAGAGTTGGCCAGGGAGCTGGAAGAGGTCTGCCCGGTCGGTATCTTCAGGGCGACCGAAGCCGGGACCGAGATCCAGCAAGCGGCGCTCGACGAGTGCGTTCTCTGCGACCTCTGCGTAGAGGCCGCCCCGGCCGGCTCGATCCGGATCATCAAGCTGTACGAGCAGTGACCGACTGACGCACACCCGTACGCGCGGGCCTGCGCCGCACTGCGCAAGGACACGAACGAAAGCGCTGGCTAGGATCCGGGCCGATGAACTTCATCGAGGACGTTGTCCAGGGCTTTCCCTTCTCCCAGGAGGCGGTCATTACCGTCGATGCAGACGGCCGACGCGAGGTTCACTACTTCAGCCATCTGTTCACCCGGAGCCTCGGGCTTTCCGGAGCGATGCTGGAACAGGGGGTACGCCGCGGCGACGTGGTGATGCTCCTGGTCGGCAGCCGGATCGAGTGGGTGATCTCGATGCTCGCCTGCTTCCGGATGGGGGCGGTCGCCCTGCCGTGCAACCCCCAGCTGACCGCTGCCGACCTGACCAAGCGGGTGGCGGCGACCGACCCTGCATTGGCGATCGGTGAAGACCGCTACCTGGCCGGGCTTCCGGACGGCGTGCCATATCTCGACATGCGCGACCTCGAGCGTATCTTCGACGAAGACCTGGCCCAGGCCACCCCGGCGGCGAGCGCGAGGCTGGGCGCCGACGACCCCGCCCTGATCGTTTTCACCTCGGGATCGACCGGCGATCCGAAAGGCGTCGTCCACTCCCAGCGTTACCTTTTCGGCCAGGCGACCCAGGCCGAACACTGGCTGGGAGCCCGGCCGGGCGAGCTGGTCTGGTGTACCGCGGCCCCGGGCTGGTCCAAGTCTTCCCGGAACTCGTTCATCGCACCCTGGCTCACCGGGGCGAAATCGCTGCTGGTCGACGACCGGTTCGACCCGGATACCCGGCTCGGAATCGTGCGTGACCAGGGGGTGAACGTGCTCTGCCAGGCGCCGACCGAGTTCCGGATCCTGGCCCGCAGGACCGAGCTCGCGCCGACGCCATCGGTCAGGCGGATGGTTTCGGCCGGTGAATCGCTGAACCCGGAGGTGATCGACGCTTTCCGCCTGGCGACCGGCCTCGAGATCGCCGATGGATACGGGCAGACCGAGACCGGCGCGGTCACCGGCGTCCGTCCGGGTGACCCGCTGCAGGGACGGGAAGGCTCGATGGGCCGGCCGCTGCCGGGGATCGAGACCCGGATCGTCGATGAAGAACTCCAGGTGAGGGTCAAGACCTCGCCGACTTTTTTCTCGAACTACCTCGACGGGACCTCGTTCGACGAGGAGTGGTGGCCGACCGGCGACCTGGTCGTGGCCGACCGGGAAGGGTTCCTCTATCACCAGGGCAGAAACGACGATCTGATCTCATCTGCGGGATACAGGATCGGACCGGTCGAAGTCGAGTCGGTTCTGCTCACCCACCCGGCCGTCGCCGAGGCAGCCGTGGTCGCGGCGCCCGATCCCGAACGGGGATCGGTGGTCAAGGCAGTGGTCGTCCTGCGCGACCGCTACGAGGGACGGGTCGGCACTGACGCCGGGAGCGCGGAGACCGACGATTCGCTCGTAGCCGAGCTACAACAGCACTGCAGGGAAGCCACCGCCCCTTACAAGTATCCCCGTCTGATCGAATTCGTCCCCGAGCTGCCGAAAACGCCCAGCGGCAAGATCAAGAGGGCCGAACTCCGGGCGAAAGAGGAGTAGGCTGGCCCGGTCCCGATACCAGATGGAGGAACGATGACTGAAGAGAAGACCCCGTTCGACCCCAAGCGGGTCGCGGCGCTGACCGAGCAGCAGCAGGAAATCTTCCGCAACCGGACCGGCAAGTCGGCTGAGGCGTTCCAGCGGGCGGAGAAGGTGATGCCGGGCGGGGTCCCCTCTTCTTTCCAGGTGAACGAGCCCTGGCCCGTGTATCTCAGGCGGGGCGTCGGTTCACAGGTATGGGACGTCGACGGCAACGAGTACACCGACTTCCACAACGGCTTCGGCGTGATGGCGATCGGCCACGCCAACCCGGTGGTGGGCGAGGCAGTCAAGAAGCGGATCGACGAAGGAACCCACTTCGCCGCCCCAACCGAAGGTTCGATCACGGTCGCCGCGGAGCTCGCCCGGCGCTTCGGGCTGCCCCAGTGGCGGTTCACCAACTCCGGTACGGAGTCGACCATGGATGCGGTCCATCTGGCCCGGGGCGCGACCGGGCGCGACATCCTGCTGAAAATCGAAGGCTCGTACCACGGGCACCACGACTCGGTGATGGTCTCGGTCTACCCCCCGCTCGAGGCGCTTGGCGACCGCGACGACCCGGTCAGCGTGCCCGAGGGCAAGGGCACCCCCGAGGCGCTGAACGAACTCACTCGGGCGGTTCCGTTCAACGACGCCGACGCGCTGGCCAGCGTCTTCGAGAAGATCGGCGACCGGGTCGCCGGGCTGATCATGGAGCCGTCGATGATGAACATCAACATCATCCCGCCAAAGGACGGCTACCTGGAACGGGTGCGCGAGCTGACCGAGCAGTACGGGATCAAGCTGATCTTCGACGAGGTGAAGACCGGAGCGACGATCTCGGCCGGCGGGGCGACCGCCCGGTTCGGCGTGACCCCCGACATGATCACCCTGGCCAAAGCGACCTGTGGCGGCTACCCCGGCGGCGCGATTGGGATGAGCCAGGAGCTGGCCGACCTGATCGAGGCCGACGAGGTCAAGCAGTACGGCACCTTCAACGGCAACCCGCTGGTCATGGCCGCGGCCGAGGCGACCCTGCTCGACGTGCTGACCGACGAGGCCTACGAAGAGCTCGAAGCCAAGAACCGCAAGCTGCTCGACGGTTGCCGGGAGATCATCGACCGATACGGCCTGCCGGCCTACACCGAAGGCATGGGGGCCAAGGGCTGCGTCGTGTTCTCGCCCGAGCGGCTGTACGAGTACCGCGACTACCTGACCAAGGTGAACGAAGAGCTTTCGACGCTTGCCTGGCTCTACCACATGAACCACGGGATCTTCATGACCCCCGGGGTGGAAGAGGAGTGGACCCTCTCGATCGCCCATTCTGACCAGGACCTGCAGAACTACCTGGACGCATTCGAGGCGTTCGCGCGGGACGTCACTACCGGCGACTGAGCCCGGCCCGAGGGGATCGGGGCACCGCGCCGGCCGACCGGGAGGCGGTCACTGCCGGCGCGGTCAGAACTGGCTGATGCCGCCGCCGACCTTGTCGCGGAACCATTCCTTGAACCGCTCGGTACGCCGGTCGGGGGCGAACCGCGTCTCGGCCTTGACCAGCTTGCGGGGGTTGCCGTCGCGGTAGCGGCGGCGGCCCCAGATCGAGTTGGGCTTGCCTATTCGCATCGCGCCATAGACCGCGACCGGCCAGAAGAAGAAACCGACCGCTGCGTGGAGGAGCCGGTCCTTGAGAATGCAGATCCCCACGATCGTGATGATGAATACCACCACCAGCAGGCTGGCGATCAGGGCGCTGGTACTCGACGTTCCGATTTCGAACGGGCGGCCGCCGAACATCATCAGCGCGATCAGCACCACCCCGATCACCGCGGCATCGATCGACCGCCTTCCCTCTTCCGCCCAATAGACATCTTCGAGGTGGACCCACAGGGCGAACTCGTCGATCGTCAGGCCGGCGCCTATGCCGAACGCGACGGCACAGATCTCCAGGGCCGGGCTGTCGTAGTAGAAGGCGAAGCCGGCCGTACCGGCGGCCATCATCATGACTATCCCGAACACGAGGTGGTGGAGGTGCACGCCGCTCTCGCTGACCACGCTGCCCGGCCACCAGGGAACCCGCGGACTCCTCATCAGCCGCGCGCTCATCCGGATGAACAGGAATGAACCGAGGAACCCGACCAGGACGAGAAAGAGCGCCTGCTGGTCGTTCTCGACCAGCTGGTCATTCCAGAACTGCGTGATGATCGAGCTGAGGAGCACCGCGCAAGGATAGTCGGCTCCGACCGGGGACCCCGGCGCGGTCGGAGGAAGCCCGTGCCCGGTTCCGAGAGCCGCGCGGACCGGCCGGGAATCCGGCGGCGTCCAGCGGGCAACCGATCCCCGCCGGTGCCAAGATAGAAGCGATGGCCAACCAGCTCGCCGACGAGACCAGCCCGTACCTGCTCCAGCACAGGGACAACCCGGTCGACTGGCATCCCTGGGGCGAGCGGGCCCTGGCTCTGGCCCGGGAGAAGGACCTGCCGATCCTGCTCTCCATCGGCTACGCGGCCTGCCATTGGTGTCACGTGATGGAACGGGAGTCTTTCGAGGACCCGAAGACCGCCAGATACATGAACCGGCATTTCGTCCCGGTCAAGGTCGACCGGGAGGAACGCCCCGATGTCGACGCGATCTACATGGAGGCGGTCCAGTCGATCGCCGGCCAGGGCGGTTGGCCACTGACCGTGTTCCTCGACCCGGACGGCGTCCCGTTCCACGGCGGCACCTACTTCCCGCCGGACGACGGCCGCGGCATGCCGAGCTTCATGACGGTCATGGAGGCGGTGGTCAAGGCCTTCGACGAGCGCCGGGACGAGATCACGGCCCAGGCGGGTGCTGTCAGGACCCGGCTCGGAGCGGTCTCGCTGATCTCGGCCCGCGAGGGAGACCTGGACCCGGAACTGCCGGCCGAGCGGGCGGCGGCGCTGGTCGGCCTGGCCGATCCCGAGCACGGCGGATTCGGGTCGGCGCCGAAGTTCCCGCCGGCCTCGACCCTCGACTTCCTGCTCGCCCGCGGCGAGACGGAAGCGGTCGAGCTGGCGCTTGACCGGATGGCGGCGGGAGGGATCTTCGACCAGATCGGCGGCGGCTTCGCCCGCTACTCGGTCGACGCGGCCTGGCAGGTCCCCCACTTCGAGAAGATGCTCTACGACAACGCGTTGCTGGCCCGGACCTACCTGCATGCCTGGCAGGAGAGCGGACACGAACGCTATCGCCGGGTCGCCGAGCGGACCCTCGACTGGGCGATGACCGAGATGCGTGATCCGGCCGGGGGGTTCTACGCCTCGCTGGATGCCGACTCGGACGGCACCGAAGGCCTGTTCTACACCTGGACCGTGGATGAGCTGCGTGAGGTCCTGGGGGACCGCGCCGAGCTCGCGATGACGACGTACGGAGTAACGGCTTCGGGCAACTTCGAGGGACGCAACGTGCTGCACCTCCCCTCCGGAGCGCCGCCGGACGAGCTGGACCCCGTGGTCGAGGAGGTACGGGCCGAGCTGCTCAGGGCCCGGGCCGGACGGGTCCGGCCCTCGCTCGACGACAAGGTGCTCTGCTCGTGGAACGCCCTGATGATCTCGGCCCTGGCCGAAGCCGGAGCGGTGCTGAACCGCAGCGACTACGTAGGCGCGGCCCGCGAATGTGCCGATTTCATCTGGGCCGACATGCGCGACTCCCAGGGGTCGCTGCTGCGAACCTGGCGCAATGGCGAGGCCCGGCTGAACGCCTACCTCGAGGATCACGCCTTCCTGCTCGAGGCGCTGCTCTGCCTGTACCAGGCAACCTTTGCCGAAGAGGTGTTCGGCCGCGCCCGGGGACTGGCCGAGTCGATGATCGACCGTTTCGCCGACCGGGATCGCGGCGGATTCTTCTCGACCTCGCACGATCACGAGACGCTGATCGCGAGGCGCAAGGACATCGGCGACCATCCGATCCCGTCCGGCAGCTCATCGGCGGCGCTCGGGTTGCTCAGGTTGGCAAACCTGACCGGCGAGCGCAGCTACACCCGCCAGGCCGAGGGAGTCCTGAAGCTGCTCGCCCCGGCCACGGCACGCCAGCCCGACGCGTTCGGCCACCTGCTCCAGGCTCTGGACCTGTATCTGTCGCCACCGCGCGAGCTGGCCGTGGTCACCCCCGGACCGGAACTAGACCGTGGGCAGATGGCACCGATGCTGAACGTGGTGCACTCCCGGTACCGGCCGCGGCTGGTGGTGGCCGCCGGCCCCGACGGAACCTCGGTGCCCCCGCTGATGCTCGGGCGCCGCGCGGTCGGAGGCAAGGCGACCGCCTACGTCTGCGAAGGCTTATCCTGCCGCGCACCCGTTACCGACCCGAATCAACTTGAGGAGGAGCTGGATGCCGACCACGACTGAATTGGCCGCAGGGTACTTCGCTGCGGTGGCACGCCGGGACCCCGACGGTCAGGCGAAGCTGTGGAAACCGGGCGGCCGCGGCCGGATCGTCGGGGTTGCCGACCTGACCGCGCCCGACGGGATCAGGGACTGGTTCGGCGCGCTTTACCTCGCGTTCCCCGATTTCGAGATGAAGGTCGAATCGATCATCGCCGAAGACGACCGGGCCTCGGTCCACTGGTCGGCCGACGGCACCTTCTCCGGGACCGGGAGGTTCGAGGGGTTGAAGCCGAACGGAGCGACCATTGCGATCGAGGGCATCGACGTGCTGGAGTTCGAGGACGGGCTGATCAGCAAGCTGACGGCGGTCCTCAACGGCGCCGAGCTGGCCCGCCAGCTTGGCGCGATGCCGCCGACCGGATCGGCCGCTGAAAAGGCGATGTTGGGCGCCTTCAACCTGAGGACCTCGGCCCTGGCGAAAATCAGGGACCTTCGCTCATGACCGGCTGAACCGGCCGGTCGCTTCGGTCGTCCGCCGCCGGCCCCGGGGATCAGAGGACCGGGAGGAACCGCTCGATCTCGAACGGAGTGACCTGGATCCGGTAGGAGTCCCATTCCTGCCGCTTGAGGTCGATGAACCGCCGGAAGGTGTGCTCGCCGAGGGTCCGCAGGACCAGCTCGGAACCGGCCGCAGCCCCGAGGGCCTCGCCCAGCGTGGCGGGCAGCCGGTCGATACCCCGCCTGGCCATCTCCTCCGGATCGAGGTGGTAGAGGTTTTCTTCCATCGGATCGGGCAGCTCGTACCCCTTCTCGATTCCTTCCAGGCCTGCCTGAAGCATGCCGGCCATGCACAGGTACGGATTGCACGACGGATCGGGACAACGCAGCTCGACCGCGCTGCCGGCCCCCGGCGAGTGCCCAGGCTGCGGTACCCGGATCAGCGAGGAGCGGTTACGCCGCGACCAAGACGGATAGACGGGCGCTTCGAAACCCGGGACGAGGCGCTTGTACGAGTTGACCCACTGGGCGTACAGCGGTGAGATCTCGCGGGCGTGACGGAGCTGGCCGGCGATGAACGAGCCGGCAGTAGATGAGAGGCCATCGGGGCGGTCCGGGTCGCTGAAAGCATCGGCGCCGCCGCGGGTCAGGATCTGGTGCATGTGCATGCCGGATCCGTTCGAATCACCGAGCGGCTTCGGCATGAATGTGGCGTGCCAGCCTTCCTGCACCGCGTACTCCTTGACCACGATCTTCGTGGTCATGACGTTGTCGGCCGCGGTCATCGCTCCGCTCGGTTTGATGTCGAGCTCGTGCTGCGACGGCCCCGCCTCGTGGTGCGACGAAGCGACGTGAACGCCCATCCTCTCCAGCGCGAGGACGGTCTCCCGGCGGACTTCCGACCCGGCGTCGAGAGTCGTCAGGTCGAAGTAGCCGCCTTCGTCGAGTACCTCGGGCCGTCCGTCGGCCGGACGGGACGAGGCGAAATAGTAGAACTCGATCTCCGGGCTGACCAGGAAACCGTCGAAACCCATCCCCGCGGCCCGGTCCAGGGCACTCTGAAGAATCCAGCGCGGGTCGCCTTCGTACGGCCGGCCGCCCGAGAATTCGATCGAGCAGTACATCCTGGCTACCGAGTTGACGCCTTCGGGGCGCCACGGAATCAGCGAGAAGGTCTCCGGGACCGGGCGGGCGAACATGTCGGATTCTTCGATCGGGTTGAAACCGGTCATCGAGGCCCCGTCGAATCCGATCCCCCGCTCGAACGCACCTTCGAGCTCGCTCGCATTGATCGAGAAGCTCTTCAGGTGCCCCAGGACATCGGTGAACCAGAGGTGCACGAAGCGGACGCCCTGCTGTTCTACCAGCTCAAGCACGTCGCTCGGGCTCTTCGGGTGATCTGCCATCGGGCTCCTTGGAAATGGTTGGCGATGCGGTGTCGGTGACGCCGTGGCCGGAACGATACGGGACCGGGCTTGCATAACGCCGGTATAAGGGGTATAACTTACTTGCGGTAAGTAACTAGCTAAAAGTAAAGTAATGGCCTCCTAAAAGCCTCCTAAAGAGACTTGCGGAGGTTCAATTCCGATCGAATGGGAACGTGAGCAAGGTGACAGTAAAAACCGAAGTCAGCCGGTTTCACATCCATGACGAACTGACCGCTCCCGACGAGAGCGCGGCGATCCTGAAGAGCATTCAGGTCGGAGGCCGTTCGGTGAACAAGCTGGTCGGCGTGCTGGCCGGCTCGCCCGCCGTGCTGCGGGCCTATACCCGCATGAGAGCCGAGCTCCAGCAAGGAGAGTTGCCCCAGGCAACCCGTCACCGCATCGCGCTGGCGGTCGCCGAGCACCGCGGTGATACCTACAGCGTGGTCCAGTACGCGAAGACGGCGAGGAACGCGGGTCTCGGCCTGGACGAAGTATCGAGGGCCCGCAGCTTCAGTTCGGCCGACCCCCGGGAAGCCGCACTGCTGACCTACCTCAAGGCCGCGCTGGAGGCCGACGGAGCTCCCCCGATCTATCTCCACGAGGAAGCACGAGAGGCCGGATGGGACGACGAGCAGATCCTCGAAGCCCTGGCCCACGTCGCCCTCGGCGAATTTCAAAGCGTGATGGCCGCTGCGGCGGCCCTCCCGAAGGATCAGGCAACGCCGAGGGTTCTCCCCGAAGCCGCCTGATCCACCTCTCCCCTGCAGATAAAGGGCGGCCGCAAGGCCGCCCTTTCTGTTTGCAGTCTGGCTCGCCGATGGCCGCCGGGGCTCCTGCCGGCCGGTCGCGGGTCAGCCGGTCAGGGTTGCCCGATACAGCATCTGCGCTCCGCTGAAGCTGCAGCCGTAGCGCCTCGTGCTGTTCTTCTTGGTCTGCGGACTCGAGGTCTGCCGGTTGATCGGCTTGCTGCAGGTCTTGGGGTTTCGGCTCGCCCGCCAGCTGTAGTCGGCGTCGCTGAGGCCGACCGATGCCAGGGCCGGAGCCCAGCTCGGTACCGTCAGCGCGATGTAGTTGCCCTTGTTGACCGGGAGCGGCTTGTCCAGCTTGTAGGTGGCAATCGTGCCCATGTCTTTGTTGAGACCCTGGACCGGGCTGCGCTTGCGCAGCTTGTACCTGGTCTTGCCGTCGACCTTGACCTTCTTCAGGACCGAGATGCCGGCTTTGGGCTTCTTGCCGAAGTTCTGCTCGAAGAAGAGCCGCTGCGACTTGTTCGGCTTGCCCAGGCTGAGCTGCCACTTGGTGATCTTGCCCGTGAACGGGACCCTGAACGGCGTGCCGACCCCATCGATCTTCGACTGGATGCCGGTAACAATGGCCAGAGCTTCGCAGTTCTTGGGGCACTGGCCGGCCGGCATCGAGCCGACCGCACCGAGGGTCACGGTCTGCTTGTCCGATTTTGCCGCGCCTGCGCTGGAGTTGCCACCGGTCGCGAGGACGAGTGCCGCGATCAACGCCGCCACGGTGAAGCCGAGGGCGGTCATCATGCCGACCGCGGGAAAACTGCTGGACTCTCTGTCTGACATCTTCTGCTTGCTCCTTTGAAAGCGTTCCGTGGACGCCGTGCCGGCGGCCGTTACTCACCCGTCACGACGGGACACCGTATAAACCACGGGACAGCCGGGAAGGTTCGCTGCCGGTCTGAAAACATTCCACCGCCGGAATGCCGGCAGGCCCCGTGCGGGCCCTACCGCTTCTTGACCACGGCGTTGCGGACGTCGCCCACGCCGTCGAACTTCAGTGCCTTGCGGGCGCCGTTGGTGAGGTCCCAGGACCGCCCCCCGACGTAGGGACCACGGTCGATCACCGTGGTCATCAGATAGCGGCCGCGGTAGCCGATCAGGACCTTCGAGCCACAGGGGAGCTTCTTGTGGGCGACGCCGACCGTGCCGGGTCGCAGGGTCTGGCCACAGGCCGTCCTGTTTCCGTAGAAGCCGGGTCCGTACCACGATGCGCCGGACCTGCGGAGCGACCGGACCAGCGTCTTGGCGGTGTCCCTGCTGACCACGCCGTTCGCCTTCAGGCTGCGCTTCTTCTGGAACCGCTTGACCGCCGAGGTCGTCGGACGGTCGAAATCGCGGCTGACCGGCGATCCGACCAGGAGTGATTTCGAGCGGACGATGCCCTTGAGCACCCTCACGTCGGGTCCGGTCATTCCTTCGCGCAGCGTGCGGGTGCCGAACCGGGCTGCGTAGCCGTCCGTATTGCTGGCCTGGGTCTGGTTCAGGCCCCCGGCCACGATCTCGGCTGAAGCAGACTGGGTGCCGCCGAACGAGATCCAGACGCAGATCGCCACCGCCGCCACAGCGGCACCGATCACTCCAAAGCTCAGTTTTTCGCGCCGCAGAATGCGGTCCATTCCTTCTCGATCCTCTTTCCAGTGCTTGCGGGGTTAGCTGTCGGGCTCGCGCTGAAAGAGCAGCGCTACCTGGCAGATGCCAGTGATTCGCCCCCGGGACCGGGTCCCATTGGGTCCCCCGCTCTCCGCGATCTTGAGGCGGAGATTCATCAGAAGGTTCGCCGGAAGGTTAGCAAATACTCACGAAAAGGTGTGGGCCGCCGCCATCGCATGGGTTTTCCCTGTCTGATGCCGGTTCCCGTACGTCCGGAGCTGATCGGAACCGGCCACAGCACAGTAGAAAGGGCCCCTTGCGGGGCCCTTTCCTTAGCGGGTCTGTAAGCCGGATTCTGTCGTGAACGACCATCTGTCTCACCAGCTGATCACACTGGCGGGACGCCGGCCCGAAGGCCGGCCGCGCCTGCGACCTACCTGGATCTCACCGGGCCGGGTCGATGATCCTGTTTGGTCTTGCACCGGACGGGGTTTGCCTGGCCGCCGCGTCACCGCGACGCCGGTGCGCTCTTACCGCACCCTTTCACCTTTGCCTGTGCGCGACTCACGTGTGGTCGCGCCATCGGCCGTATGTTTCTGTGGCACTTTCCTGCGGGTTTCCCCGAGTGGGAGTTGCCCACCGTCTTGCCCTGTGGTGTCCGGACTTTCCTCGAAGGGATTTCTCTCCCCGCGGCCGTCCAACCCACGCATGCATTGTAGGCGCCCGCCGCCCTGCCGGCCGAGAATCGCGCGATTGAGCGCCATCCACCGGCTGCGGGGCCGACCCGGTCAGACCTTGCGAAAGACCCCGATCACCCGGCCCAGGACCTCGGCGTCCCTGGTCAGGATCGGATCCATCGCCTCATTCTCGGGCTGGAGGCGGAGGTGGTCGGATTCCCGGTAGATGCGCTTCACGGTGGCCTCTTCATCGTCGAGCAGCGCCACCACGATCTGCCCGTTGTCGGCCTCGGGTGCGGGCCGGACTACCACGTAGTCACCGTCGATGATGCCCGCATCCTTCATGCTTTCGCCGTGAACCTCCAGCACGTAGTCCCCGTCCCTGCCGCCGATCATCGCCGGGACGTCAACGTGGTCCTCGATGTTCTCCTCGGCCAGGATTCCGGGGCCGGCCGACACCCGCCCGACCAGTGGCAGTCCCGACTGCCCGGTCGCAGTCGCGACCGCACTGTCGACCGCGTCCCTGGCGCTTTTCGCCTTTTCGACCAGCAGCTCGATCGCCCTCGGCTTGCTCGGGTCCCGTCGCAGGACACCGGCCTTCTCGAGGTTGGCCAGGTGCACATGCACGGTTGACGACGAATGCAGGCCGACCGCCTTGCCGATTTCCCGTACCGTCGGCGGATAGCCCGTCTTGTCGGCGTATTTCCCGATGTAGTCAAAGATCTCGCGCTGCCGCTTGGTCAGATCAACCACGATTCTCCTTATCGGCCGGTTCGGCCACTCCTGGAACTTGGACATCTCGCCCGCCCACAGCGAACTTATGTTCGTACCTTACCCGGGCCTGCGGACGTATGTTCGACCGGGGCGTCCGGCGAAAGATCGCACCCGGCGGCGACGGCGCGCCGGCGAGCTGGCTTTGCCTAGAATCGGGCGACCTTCATGCGGCTGTGGCGGAATTGGTAGACGCGCAAGCTTGAGGGGCTTGTGTCCCTTGGGACGTGGAGGTTCGACTCCTCTCAGCCGCATCTTGATCCGCAACAGCCCGAATAAAGGCCCGTTCACCGAATGCTGCTGGTGACACAGTTCACAGCCGAGGCTCAGGACCTGCTGCGGGATCCGACCCAGTTCAAGTGGTATGCGGTGACCCTGCTGGTCCTGGTCATGTACGTATATTCGGTCGAAGTCGAGCGCCGGCGCTGGGACATCGTGCTGGCCGGCGCCGCGTTCTGGCTCGCCGACTGGATCAACGAGATCATCAACTCGCTGGTGCTCCACTTCACCGACCGGGCCGCGCTGTGGACGACCACCGGTGATACGGCCTACCTGATCCTGATCGGCCTGACGCTCGAGATCTCGCTGATGTTCGCGATCTCCGGGGTCGTCTTCGCCAAATCGCTGCCCCGGGACAGCCGGCAGAAGCTGCTCGGGCTGCCCAACCGGCTGACTATCGCTCTCGGGTTTTCGATCTTCGCCGTCCTGGTCGAGCTACTGCTCCACGAAACCGGCTACTTCCACTGGGAGTACTGGTGGTGGAACACGTCGTTCGTCCTGCCCATCGTGGTCTTCGGCTACCTCTGGTTCTTCCTGATAGCGGCGTACGTGTACGACCGGCCCGACGACCGCAGCCGGTTGCGCGTAGTCGGGGCGATGGCCGCGATCGTGGCCGCTTCGCTGGTCGTCTTCGGACCCATCCTGAACTGGATCTGACCGAAGACCCGCAAGCCACGGTTAGACTCGGGAGACTGCGGCCACAGAGAGAGGCGATCCGATGACCCAACCGACAGGCACCCGGGGCTTTGAAGGGCTGAGCGCGGTCTACCTGAACTGCACGCTGAGCCGGTCACCGGAGCCCAGTCACACCCAGCTGCTGGTCGACGCCAGCCGCGATCTGATGGAGAAACAGGGCGTGACCACCGAATCGATACGGCTGATCGACCACGAGATAGCGACCGGGATCTACCCCGACATGCGCGAGCACGGCTGGGCGGTGGATGACTGGCCCGAGATCTACGGCAAGGTCATGGCGGCCGAAATACTGGTCCTTGCCGGGCCGATCTGGCTGGGTGACAACAGTTCCCAGATGAAGGTGGCGATCGAGCGGCTGTACGCCTGCTCGTCGAACCTGAACGAGGTCGGCCAGTACGCCTACTACGGGAAGGTGGGTGGCTGCCTGATCACCGGCAACGAGGACGGGATCAAACACTGCGCGATGAACGTGCTGTACAGCCTTCAGCACCTCGGCTTCTCGATTCCGCCGCAGGCCGACGCCGGCTGGATCGGAGAAGCGGGACCCGGACCGAGCTACGGGGACGAGGGGGCCGGGCTCGACAACGACTTCACCAACCGCAACACGGCGTTCATGACCTGGAACCTGATGCATCTGGCCGGGCTCCTGGCGACCACCGGTGGCTTCCCGGCCGGCGGCAACTCGCGCAGTGAATGGGACGCCGGCTGCCGCTCCGGCTACGCCAACCCCGACTACCGCTGACCGGGCCAACCGGCGGCGGTCGCGTCACCCCGGCCGGCCACCACCGGCCCGCCGCGACGATGGTTCAAGATAGGTGACGATGCGGGCTCGGCAAGACCAGGACCGGGGCGAGGGCGGGGCGATCATGTGGTACCGGCGCGACCTGCGGGTCCACGACCTGCCGGCCCTGGCCAAAGCGGTGGCCGGGCCCGTGCTGCCCTGCTTCATCCTGGATGACCGGCTGCTTTCGCGGGGCAGGTTCGTCTCGCCGGCCCGGGTCGGGTTCATGCTCGGATGTCTGCGGCAGCTGCGGTCCTCGCTGCGGGAGCTCGGTTCCGACCTGGTCGTCCGACGGGGCCGGCCGGAAGAGGTATTGGTCGAACTGGCCGCCGCCAATGGAGCCGGAACCGTACATTGGACCACCGACGTCTCACCCTGGGCGATCCGTCGCGACCGGGCCGTCGCGGAGGCGCTCGATGCGGCCGGGATCTCACCGAGGGCCCATCCCGGCTCGTACGTGGTCGACGAGCCCGGGGCGATCCGCTCGGGACAGGACCGCCCTTACACCGTGTTCTCCCCCTTCGCCAAGGCCTGGGACAGGGTCGAGCGGCGCGAGCCGGCGCCCGCCCCGACCCGCCTGGTCCCGCTACCCGGACCCGACCCCGGGTCACTGCCGACGGTCGAGGAGCTCGGACTGGGCGCGGCACCCGCCACGGTCTCGTTCGAACCGGGCGAGCGGGCGGCTCGACGCACGGCCCGGACCTTCATCGAGGACGGACTGGCCGACTATGCCGCGCGCCGCGACCTGCCGGCCGGGGGCACTTCGAGGCTCTCCCCCTATATCCGCTGGGGCTGCCTCTCGCCGCTCGAGCTCGAACAGATGCTCGGCCCGGCCGAAGGCGAGGGCACGACCGCGTTCCGCGCGGAGCTGGCCTGGCGCGAGTTCTACGCCGCGGTGCTGCTCAACTACCCCGAGGTGGTCGGGCGTGAGTTCCAGCCCCGATACCGGGGGACGCTGCAATGGCAACGGGACGACCGGCTGCTGGAAGCCTGGAAGGCCGGGCGGACGGGATTCCCTCTGGTCGACGCCGGCATGCGGCAGCTGCTTGCCGAAGGCTGGATGCATAACCGGGTGCGCATGGTGGTCGCCTCGTTTCTCACCAAGGACCTTCACCTCGACTGGAGGGAAGGCGAGCGGTGGTTCATGGAGCACCTGATCGACGGCGACGTCGCCTCCAACAACGGCGGCTGGCAATGGGTGAGCTCGGTCGGCACCGACCCCGCCCCCTATTTCCAGAGGATGTTCAACCCGATGACGCAGCAGGAGCGGTTCGACCCCGATGGCGAATACGTGCGCCGCTGGGTTCACGAGCTTGCCGGAGTCGAGCGCGAGCACCTGGTCCGCCCCTGGCTGATGTCGGCCGCCGAGCAGCAGGAAGCCGGATGCAGGATCGGGAGCGACTACCCCGCGCCGGTGGTCGATCACGCCGAGGAACGTCGCTTCGCCGTCGAACGCTACCGGGCGGCGGCCGGATGAACCGGCGCGACGCCCCCAAGGCCCCCAGTTCCCACGACCAGGAGATCATTCGCAGCGGCGAGCCCGAGATCGTTGCCGAACTCTCCGACCCGGAGCGGCTCGAGCGGATCGAGCAGGAGTTCTCCCAGGGATTCAGGTTGCTGGGCAAGCTGGGCCCGGCGGTTTGCGTCTTCGGGTCGGCCCGGGCGGACGAGACCGACCCCGAGTACGGGCTGGCCCGCGAGACCGCCGCCGCGATCGGGGCCGCCGGGTTCGCAGTGATCACCGGCGGCGGACCCGGCATCATGGAGGCGGCGAACCGCGGCGCCCGCGACGCGGGTGCGGTCTCGGTCGGGCTGAACATTGAACTGCCTCACGAACAGGAACTGAACGATTACGTCGACGTCGGCCGCGAGTTCCATTACTTCTTCGCCCGCAAGCTGATGTTCGTGCGCTACTCATGGTCGTTCGTGATGTTTCCCGGGGGTTTCGGCACGCTGGACGAGATGTTCGAGGTCTTCACCCTGATCCAGACCGACAAGTCGCGACCCCATCCCGTGGTCCTGGTCGACGCCGGCTACTGGGCCGGGCTGGTCGAATGGATCGAGCAGAAACTGCTGGCCGCCGGTCGGATCTCGCCGGACGACATGAAGTTGTTCAGGGTAGTCGACGATCTCGACTCGATCGTGGCCGGAGCGACGGCCGGCCTGCCGGTTCTGCCCCACGGTCTGGCCTGACCGGGCCCGGCAGTCCGCACCGGAGCGCACGCAGACCGGCCCCGGGCAGACCGACCCCGGGGTCCGGCGGAGAGGGGACCCGTGCAGGGTGAACCAGCCGATCGGGCACAGGTAAGCCGCGGGGCGACCGGGTCAGCTGCCGATCGCCGGCTTCACTTCTTCCAGCAGGTACCCGCAGGCGCGCTCGATGATCTCCAGGACTTCGTCGTAGCCACCTTCGCCCAGATAGGGGTCGGGCACGTCGGGCGCGTCGTCGCGACTGAACTCACGGAGCAGTTCGACCTTCGCCCCGCTCCCGAACAGGCGAACCAGATCGGCCCGGTTCTGCCGGTCCATCGCCACGACCAGATCGAACGCTTCCCAATCGGCATAAGTCACCTGGCGGGCCGTGCCGCTCAGTTCGATACCCCGCCTGGACGCGGCATCGACCGCCCGCGGATCAGGGCTCTTGCCCACTTGCCGGTGGCCGGTGCCGGCCGAGTCGACCTCGATCCTGCCGGCCAGCCCTTCCCATTCGATCAATTGGCGGAACACGCCTTCGGCGGTCGGTGACCGGCAGATATTGCCCAGGCATACGAACAGGATCCGCACCTGCCGGCCCTCGACCGTCAGTCCGCGAATGAATTGACCTTCTTGCTCAACCTGTTGACCCGCTGGGTCAAATCGTTGATCTTCTTGTTCAGCGAGTTGACGTCGCTTTGCTGCTGGTTTTCGACTTTGCTGATCTCATTGCTCTGCTCCCGCTCGCGGCTGGAAAGGGTGTCAACCGAGTTGGCGTTGCTACGAGTCGTCTGCTGCAGTTCGTTGATCTGCTTTGACTGCTTGTTCAACCGCTTTACCAGCGACTGCTCTTTGCCGGTCAGGCTGTCGACCAGGGTCTCGGCATCGGATGCCTGCTTCTTCTCGAGCTTGTCCTGCTTTGCCTGGGCCTCGGCGAAGCGCCGGTCCACGGTGCTGATCACATCCCTGTCGGAATCGGCCTCGCTCTTCGCGTTGAAGGCGGTGATCGCGGCGACGATGCCGATCACCAGACCGAGCGAGCCGAGGGTGATCGCCAGGATCAACTTGGTCCGATCGGTCATGGCCGGGAGCCTAGACCACCGACCGGACCCCAGTCAGATCTTGAGCAGGACAATCGTGTTGACGAAGAAGATGATCGCCGTGACCACAGTCGCCCGGTCGAGGTTGCGTTCGACCATCGAACCGCCACCGATCGAGCTGCCTCCGCCGCCGATGCCGAACGCACCGGACAGCCCCGCGTCCTTGCCCGAATGGAGCAGGATCAGGAAGACAAGCAGAACGGCCAGGCCGACTTGAATGAGTGCCAGGAAGGTGTACATGCGACGGCGAAGTCTAGCCGGACGACCGGTTCTCCGCCCGCTGATCGCCGTCCCGCGACCGCTTCCCCCCGGTCTGGGCCCGCTCCAGTCGGTCGAGGATCGCGATCGCCTCGGCGCGGAGCTGGGCGTTCAGGACCTCGAAATCCCGGTCCGGCAGCTTGCCCGAATCGCGGTCCGCACGGGCGTCACTGATCTCACGGTACTTGGCTTCGCGGGCCGCTTCGAGCGCCGCGATCTCGGGATCCTCGGCCGGACTGGGATCGGCCCCGGGCCAGAAGGGCCGGGAGACGAAGGCGGCGACCGCCAAGCCGAGCAGAGCGAGCCATACGAACTCCATCAGACCGCACCCCGCCGACGGGGCCCGCGAGCCGGCCAGGCGGCAAACAGCGCCCCGAGGATGGCGACCAGCGCGCCGATCCAGATCCAGGTGACCATCGGGCTGACGATGACCCGGAAGGTCACCGGCCCGGCCAGGCCGGGATCGACGTACGAGGTGATGATCTGGTCGGTAGCGATGTCCTGGACCTCGGTCATCTTCGCCGCGAGCTCGCCCTGCCGGGACGGGTCCTCTCTGATCGCTGGAAGCACCCGGGCCCGCATGAACTGGCCGAACCGGCGATCGGCCGTCTTCGCCCGGCGCTGGATGTCGGAGGTCTCGGGTTCGAGCGAGACCCAGTAGTCACGACGGAGTCCGGCCTCGAGCCCGACCTCGCTGGTCGCTTCGCCGCGGAAGTAGCCGAAGATCGAGCGGGTGCCGTCCGAGGCCTGGTAGTAGCGCCTGGTCGGATGGAGGCTGGCGAACTGCCGCCCATCCCGCTCGACCCGGACATCGGCCCCGAAAATCAGCGCCTGACTGTCGCGGGATACGGTGGGCTGGACGTAGGTCGTCCTGTACCCGTCGATCGTGACCGACTCGCCCGGCATCAGCTCGACGTCGCGCTTGGTCTCGAAACTGGAAGAGGCCGCGACGCCGACCAGCAGGATGACCAGGCCGAGGTGGACGATGTAGCCGCCGTAGCGGCGCCGGTTCCTGGTCATCACCTTCCGGATCGAAGCCGGGATCGATCCGCCCGAGCTCGACCTGGCGGCCGCTGCGGCCCGCCAGGTTTCCTGGAACAGGGCGGTCACGGTGAACGCGGCCAGGGTGAACACGGCCAGCGCCCAGAAGCTGCGATCGGCGTCGGTGAGCACCAGGAGGACCACCAGGGTCGCGGCCGCGACCAGCAGCGGGACCGTGAACACCTTGCGTGCCCCGGCCCAGGAGATCTGCCGCCAGGCCAGCAGCGGCCCGATCCCGGTGAAAAGGACAAGCCCGATGGCCAGTGGCGTCGTGTACCGGTCGAACCACGGCGCCGCCAGGGTCGACCGGTTGCCGGTGAAGAACTCGGAGATCAGCGGGAAGAAGGTCCCCCAGAAGACGACCAGGCAGAGCGCCACCAGCAGCAGATTGTTGATCAGGAAGACGGCCTCGCGCGAGGCCATCGAGTCGATCCTCTTCGGCGCGCGCAAAAGGTCCAGCCGGGAGATGATCAGCGCGGTCGAGCCGACGATGACCACGCCGATCAGGGTGAGGAAGTACGGGCCGACGGTCGAGTCGCCGAACGCGTGGATCGACTCGAGCACCCCGGAGCGGACCAGGAAGGTGCCGAGCAGGGCCAGGCTGAAGCTGGCCACGATCAGGCTGACGTTCCAGACCTTCAGCATGTTCCGTTTCTCCTGGACCATGATCGAATGGATGTAGGCGGTGGTGATGAGCCAGGGCATGACCGATGCGTTCTCGACCGGGTCCCAGGCCCAGTAGCCACCCCATCCGAGTTCGGTATAGGACCAGCGGGCGCCGAGGATGATCCCGATCGAAAGGAAGGTCCAGGCGACCAGCGCGAACCCGCGGGTCGACTTGATCCAGGCGCTGTCGACCCGCCGGGTGATCAGGGCGCCGATCGCGAACGCGAACGGCACGGTCAGCGACACATAACCGGTGTACAGCATCGGCGGGTGGATGATCATCGAGGGATGCTGCAGCAGCGGGTTCAGTCCGGTCCCATCGGACGGCACCTGCGAGAGCGTCGCAAAAGGGTTGACGTTGCCGCCGAACAGCATCAGCGAAGTGAAGAAGACCGCGATCCCGAGCATGACCGCGGTGGCCCAGGGAACCAGGTCCCGCAGCCGGTTCCGGGTAGCGAACAACGAGATCGAGGCAACGATCGAAAGCAGGAAGGCCCAGAGCAGCAGCGAGCCCTCCTGGCTCGACCACATCGCGGTCAGCTTGTAGAAGACCGGGGTGTCGACCGAGGAATGGTTGGCCACCACGCTCAGGCTGAAATCGTCGCGCAGGAACGAGACCTCGATCGCCACCACGCAGATCACCATCAGCGCCGCCAGCGCATATGCGGAGCGACGTGAGGCATCTACCCATCGGCGGTCACCCCTGGTGCCGATCAGGGCGGCGACCACGCCGAACGTGGCGGTCACCAGGCTCAGCCAGAGCGCGGCACCGCCGAGACTAGGAATGCTGCTTCTCCGAGAACTTCGATGGGCACTTGGTCACGAGCGTGTCACGCTCGCCGACGAAGACCCCGTTCTCGACGCTTCCTTTGAGCACGATTTCGCGCCCGTCACGAAAGGGATCGGGGACGACGCCCTCGTAGCTCACCGGAAGCGAGCCCCCTCCGTCACGGTCGCTGACCTCGAAACTGATGCCGGTCCCGGACTCCTCGATCGATCCCGGTACGACCTTGCCGGTCATCTCGTAGCTCTTGCCGGGCACGGCCTCGGAAAGCTCTGAAGGCTGACGGGCCTCGCTCGACGTATTGAAAGAGGTGTAGACGAGCCCGGCCGCCAGGACCACTGCGAGCCCGAGCGCCACGAACAGGCGGATCTGCCGCTTGCGATGGACGTCCATACGCGGCCATTATCGCAAGCCTCGTCCCCCGGCCACATGCTCGTGTCACAATCCGCCCATGAGTGACAACGACGCAGTCTTGATCATCACCGGGGCAAGCAGCGGAATCGGGGCCGCCACGGCCCGCCGGCTGGCCCCGCGCTATCGGCTCGTGCTGGCCGGTCGCCGACCCGAGCCGCTCGAGGAGCTGAGCGGGGAGCTCGGCGGGCCCGAGCGGGCAGTCGCGGTTCCCTGCGACGTGGCCGAATGGGACCAGGTTCAGGCGATGACCGAACTGGCGCTAGACAAGTTCGGTTCGATCGACGCCGTGTTCGCCAACGCCGGATTCGGCGCCTCTCGGGGTTTCCTCGAGGAATCGCCGGAACACTGGCGGTCGATGGTCCTGACCAATGTGCTCGGCACGGCCCTGACCGTCCGGTCCACCCTTCCCCACCTGCTCGAGAAGGGAGCGGGGCACTACCTGGTGACCAGCTCGATCGCCGGCCGCCGGGTGCTGCCGGGATCGCTCTACTCGGCGACCAAGTTCGCCACCACGGCGATCGGTGAGGCGCTTCGCCAGGAGCTGCGCGAGATGCATGACGAAAACCGCATCCGGGTCACCCTGATCGAGCCCGGCATGGTCGACACCGACTTCTTCGATCAGCGACCGGGCAAGTACGCGCTGGCCGACGACGACATCGCCCGGGCGGTCGAGTACGCGCTCGACCAGCCGGATTCGGTCGACCTCAACGAGATGCTGATCCGCCCGATCCGCCAGTCCGTCTGATCGG
This sequence comes from Solirubrobacterales bacterium, assembly GCA_020438295.1. Taxonomy (GTDB): domain Bacteria; phylum Actinomycetota; class Thermoleophilia; order Solirubrobacterales; family 70-9; genus 67-14. Next base: position 1,270 of record JAGQUV010000022.1, on the reverse strand, counting down.
AAGCCGCGAGCTGACTCGACCGCATGGACGGACCGCAGCGCCGGTTCGGGACTAGAGCGCCGGTCCAGGCCGCAGAGCTGCCACGGGCCACCGCGCCGGTGCGGGCCAGAGCGCCGGTCCGGGCCGCAGCGCCGCCGTGGGCCGCAGCGCCACCGTTTGCCGCAGCGCGGGTGCGATTTCACTACGCATGGTCGGGAAAATGCACCCGGCCCGGGCGATCGGTCGGATGCCGATCAACGGCCGAGCAGGACCAGGACCAGGCGCCAGTAGGCCCTGAGCGCGGCCCGGACCGGGCCGCTGCCGACCGCGGCCGGTAGGAACGGGGAGTCGAGATCCGGAGTCAGGATCCGGGCGAATTCGCCGACCGTGATCTTCCTGCGGGCCTGGATCGCAGCCCGTTCGGCGAGCAACCGGGGCAGCCAGCCGATCAGGTCCCACCAGGCGCAGGCCTTCTCCCGGAACCAGCCGGCCCGTACGGCGGCCAGACCGATCGCCAGCTCGGTCACCAACAGGGCCGGCAGCAGCAGGATCAACAGGCCGGCCGGGTAGGTCCGGATGATCGTCGCCCAGCGGTTCCGCTCCAGCCAATGCCACTTGGCCGGGCCTCCCCCGAACTCGTAGTCGTGATCGACCGCGGCCCGGGGCTCGATCCCCACCTCGCCTCCCTCGGAACGCACTCGGAGCGAGAAGTCCACGTCCTCGTGGTAGAGGAAGAACGGCCCCGCGAAGCCACCCAGGCGGTCCCAGGTCTCGCGGCGGACCGCCAGGCAGGCCCCGGATGCGGTCGGGACCGGACCGGCGCCGCCTGCCGCAGCGGCCGGCCGGCCATGCCCGCCGGCCGGCACGATCCCGGTGAAGTGGACCGGATTTCCACGCGAATTGATCAGCTTCCGGCCGGATCGACGGTAGGTGACCAGGCCCATCCAGGCCGCCCACTCGGGATGGACGGCGGCCGGAGCCCGGATCGCCCGGCCGAATCCGGGCTCCGGGCGGGCATCCGGGTTGAGGATCAGCAGCAGCTCGCCGTCCGTTTCCGCCGCTCCGCAGTTCGCGCCGGAGGCAAATCCGGCGTTGCGGCCCATCGGGATGATCCGGGCCGAAGGGAACGAATCAGCCACGACTTTTTCGAGATCGTCGCGCGAGTCGTTGTCGACCACGACGAGCTCGTCACCCGTCAGCAGTTCCCCGGCCAGGGCAGGAAGGGTCCGGGCCAGGTCCCCGGCCGAGTTGTGCGCAACGATGACCACCGAAAGGGACGGTTCCAAAAGCG
>JAGQUV010000021.1 GCA_020438295.1 Solirubrobacterales bacterium | reverse complement strand
GGGTGCCCGGCCGACCCGGAGGTCGGTAGAGCGCGAAGCTTGATCCATCGCCTGTCCTCGTTGCATCCTAGACCGGTTGAACAGCCCGGTCAGGCCCAATCCCGGAGACGCCGTTCCACCTCGGAATCCACGTCGAGCGGCGGCTCGCCGCGACGCTCGCGACGCTCGTTGTTGGCGACCACCAGTTCCCGGATCTCGTCACGAACGCCGGCCATCCCGGCCTCGCCCACCTCGCTGCTCTGATCTCCGCCTGCCTCGCTGCTCTGTTTTCCACCCACCCCGCTGCTCTGTTCGGGTGCGACCTCCCGGCCTACCCTGATTTCAGCCCCGGTCGGCCCCATGGCCGTCGACCGCCCCGCTTCGCGATGCGCGTTGTGGGGACCGGCCCCCAGCAAACGGTTGGTCTCGGCCTCGACGTCGAGCTCCGGCTCGCCCCGGCTGCGCCGGCGGAAGTCGGCCGCCTCGACCAGCTGGCGCACCTCGGCCTCGCGCTCGCCCGGATCGACCGCCCCGAGTGGCTCGCCCGGCTTCCGCGGCTCCTCCCGGTCGATCGCCCATGGCCCTTTTCCGATGTTTTCCAGCCCTTTTCCCGACCGGGCGAACGCGATCGTGGCGATCGGGACGACCACCACGCAGAGCAGAATCAGGACCAGCGTCAGCTCGGATGCTCCGATCTCGGCAGGCATGGATTCAGACTAGCCTCACCGGTTCGCCGCATCCGGTACCCTTGGTCGACCGGTTATTGATTGACATGTCAATCGGCTGCGGCTCTCGCCCATCGCAAGGGCCTCCGACACGGTTCATTCGAATTAAGGAGTCTGATCAGAAGTGGTTGATTTCACGCTTACCGACGAGCAGAAGGACTTGCGCGAGATGGCGCACAACTTCGCCGAGAACGAGATGCGCAGCGTCGCCTGGGAGTACGACAAGGAGGGCACCTGGCCGCAGGAAGTGATCGACAAGGCCTGGGAAGTCGGCCTGATGAACAGCCACATCCCCGAGGAGTACGGCGGGGTCGGCCTGGACTACCTCTCCGGCTGCCTGATCGAGGAGGAGCTCGGCTGGGGCTGTTCCGGAATCGGTACCAGCATCGGCGCGAACGGGCTGGCCGGGGCGCCGGTCCTGATCGGCGGCTCCGAGGAGACCAAGAAGAAGTACCTCGGCATGCTGACCGAGGAGCCGAAGCTGGCTTCGTTCTGCCTGACCGAGCCGGACGCCGGCTCCGACGTCGCCGGAATGAAGACCCGCGCCGTCAAGAAAGGCGACAAGTACATCCTCAACGGCTCCAAGTGCTTCATCACCAACGGCCAGTACGCCGATTGGTACACGGTCTATGCCAAGACCGACCCCGACGCCGGCAGCAAGGGCATCACCGCGTTCGTGGTCGACGGCAAGCAGGACGCCGTCACGGTCGACAAGAAGGAAGACAAGATGGGCCAGCGGGCCTCGAACACCGCGACCATCACCTTCAACGACGTCGAAGTCCCGGCCGAGAACATGCTCGGCGAGGAGAACCACGGCTTCAAGCTGGCCATGATGACCCTCGATCGCACCCGTCCCGGTGTCGCGGCGATGGCCGTCGGTATCGCCCGTGGCGCGTTCGAAGCCGCGTCCGAGTACTCGAAGGAACGGCAGCAGTTCGGCGTGCCGATCGCGATGCACCAGGCGATCCAGTTCCTGATCGCCGACATGGCGGTCAAGGTGGATGCGAGCCGTCTTCTTACCTGGCTTTCGGCCGTACAGCTCGATCAGGGCAAGAGCAACACGCTCTCCTCGTCCGAGGCCAAGCGGTTCGCCGCCGACTCGGCGATGGAGGTGACCACCGACGCCGTCCAGGTCTACGGTGGCTACGGCTTCATCAAGGAGTACCCGGTCGAGAAGTTCATGCGCGACGCCAAGATCATGCAGCTGTACGAAGGCACCAGCCAGATCCAGCGCATGGTGATCGCGCGCGAGGTACTGCTGCCCCGGAACGTCTAGCGCTGCCCCGGAACAGCTAGCGCTGCCCCGGAACGTCTAGCCGGGGAGCCTGGGCCCCACCGTCTGCTCGAAGGGTCGAACCAGAGCGTCCGGTCCGCCCCAGGGCGTCCGACCCGCCCCCGCGGAGTGCCCCGGCTTCCGGGCGGGTGCACTCTCTCTACCAATGGTCGGGAAAGTGCACCCGGTCCGGGCCGAAAGGCCTCTGTTCGTGAAAGTGCACCCGGTCCGGGCCGAAAGGCCTCTGCACGGGAAAGTGCACCCGGTCTGTGGTGTGGAGACCGCGCCTTGGCGAGGCGGCCGGCGCGCGGTAGTTCCGCACGTCGAATTTCGCACATTCGAGGATCTTCCGTTGATTCGATGACTTGATCCGTGAGCCGGTAGCCCCCAAGTTTCAGGCCGGATGGGCTCGGGTTCGGACAACTGCGCTGGCAACCGCGGACGCGGAAACGGACCCGAGACGGGACAGGTTGCGGGACCGCGGATGGGGCGCGGGATGGCCACGCGGCCGTCCGCCCGTTCGATCGAGATCTCGGATGCCGTGTTGGATCTGGCTCGGAAGCAGCACGGCGTCGTTTCCCGGCGCCAGCTGGTCGAGCTCGGGGTTCGTGGACCGACCGTCGATCGCCGGTTGGCGTCGGCCAGGCTGGTCCCGGTGTTTCGCGGGGTGTACGGGGTCGGGCGCGACGTGACTCACGAGGAGGGCTTCTGGATGGCGGGCGTTCTGGCCGGCGGGACGAGCTCCGTCCTGGCAGGAAGGAGCGCGGCGGCCCTATGGAAGATCACTGAACCGACTCCGGTTGTCGAAGTGGCGAGGCTCGGAGGTCGGCCGCTTCGCCAGGGGGCCGCCTTCCGGTCGGCGGCCGGCCAGAGATGGCAACTCGCGGTTCGGCGAGCCCGTGCCCTTCCTGATGGCGATCTGACGGTGATTTGTGGGATACCGGTCATGGGTCTGGTCAGAACATTGCTCGACCTTGCCAGGCTGGTTTCGCCCGGACAGCTGAGGCGCTCGTTCCTCGAAGCGGCCAGGCTGGGCGTTCTCGATGCCCCGTTGGCCGCTGAGTGCGCCGAATGTCGGCCGGGGTGGGAGGGGGCGGGTCTGCTCCGGAAGCTGGCCTCGGAGTGGTGTGCACCGATCCGGGAAACCCGTTCCGCCCTCGAGGGGCGATTTCTCAACCTGTGCGTCGAGCACGGCATTGAACTTCCGGCTGTGAACGCAACGGTCGTCGGGTTGGAGGTCGACTGTCTCTGGCGGTCGAGCCGTCTTGTGGTCGAACTCGACGGGTACGCGTTTCACCACGATCGCGCCGCGTTCGAGTCCGACCGGGGGCGAGATTTGAGGCTCGGCGCGGCCGGTTTCTCGGTCCTGCGCTTCACATACCGGATGATCGAAGAGAATCCGGTCGGCGTGGCGACCGCGGTGCGAAGTCGCCTCGAGAGTTGAGTGCGAACGCGCGTCCCCGGGGCTGTGGCAGGCTCCCGGGGTCGGACGAGGGCCCGGGGTAAGACGAGGGCTCGGGGTCGGACGAGGGCCCCGGGATGCCGGGCGGGTGCAATCTCACGACCATTCGTCGTGAAATTGCACCCGGCTCGCCCTGGTGGCGCCTCTGGTCTTGCCGGGCGAACGGGTTGAGCCGGTGTGCGGGGTGAGCTGACGGATGGGGTGAGCCGGCTATGGGGTGAACTGGCGTGCGGGGTCGGTGGGCGTGCGGGGTCGGCGGGTGTGGGTGGGACCGACCCTTAGCCGCCGTTGGGGATGACCCTGACGGGGTCGATCGGGGCCGGTTCGGCTGCTACGGTCAGCCGACAATGGAATCCACACTCGAAGAAAGACGCCAGTCAGAGACCCCTCGTTCCGAGATCGTCGTGGCCCGCGGCCTGGAGCGGACCTTCGGCACCGGCGAGGCCCAGGTCCGGGCGCTCGAAGGGGTGGATGTGGCATTCGAGCGCTCGCGGTACACCTCGATCATGGGGCCTTCGGGTTCGGGCAAGTCGACGCTGATGCACATCCTGGCCGGGCTCGACCGGCCGACCGCCGGAACGGTCGAGATCGACGGGGTCGAGATCACCGGCCTGGATGACGGCGAGCTGACCGAGCTTCGCCGGGACAAGCTCGGCTTCGTCTTCCAGTTCTTCAACCTGCTGCCGGTGCTGACCGCGGAGGAGAACATCCTGCTGCCGCTCTCGATCGCACGGCGCAAGCCGGACAGGGAGTGGGTCGACCTGCTGATCGACCGGGTCGGGTTGGACGACCGCCGGACCCATCGCCCCTCGGAACTCTCCGGTGGCCAGCAGCAGCGGGTGGCGGTGGCCCGGGCCCTGGTCACCAAACCGGCCGTGCTGTTCGCCGACGAGCCGACCGGCAACCTCGACTCGAAGTCGTCCGACGACGTGCTCCGGTTGCTGAGGGCCGCGGTCGACGAGTTCGACCAGACCGTGGTCATGGTCACCCACGAGCCCGATGCGGCGGCCCACGGCGACCGGTTGATCGCGCTCCGGGACGGCCACCTCGTCCACGACGCCCCGCCGGTCTCGGCCGACGCGGTGATCGAGCTGCTGAAGACGCTCGCGTAGGGCGGCCCGGGAGACCGAACCCCTCGGAAGACCGTGCTCAGCCTCACCTTCAAGAACCTCTGGGCCCGCAAGTGGCGCTCGATCATGACCGCGATAGCGGTCGTGTTCGGCATTGCGCTGGTGGCCGGCACCTACGTACTGACCGACACCACGACCCAGGCCTTCGACGAGATCTTCGTCAAGTCGAACGAGGGCACCGACGTAGCGATCACCGCCAGGAGCGAAGTCGACCAGGAGGACGGCTCGACCCCGTCGTTCTCGGCGAGCTACCTGAAGCGGGTGAAGCGGGTCGACGGGGTGGAGCTGGCCGCCGGCACCGTGTTCAGCCCGGGGGCGATCCTCGACCGGGAACGGGATTCGACGGGCGGGGGCTTCTCTCCCCAGTTCATCTCTTCCACCCTGCCGGAACGGCTCGAGTCGCTCGACTACGTCGAGGGCACGGTACCGGCCGGGCCGGGCCAGGCATCGCTCGACAAAGCGGCAGCCGAGCGCAGCGACCTGGGGCTCGGCGACGTGGTGACCCTGGTCGGCACGGGCAAGGCCGAGCCGTTCAAGCTGGTCGGCCTGACCGAGCTCGGCGGGGCCTCGTTCGGTGGAACATCGATCGCCCAGGTGACCCTGCCAATCGCCCAGCGGTTGACTGGCAAGCAGGGCGAGTTCGACCAGATCTCGGTCGCGGCCGAGTCTGGCGTCAGCCCGGAACAACTGCGCGACCGCATATCCGAAGTCCTGCCGGACGACCTGCGGGTCGAGACCGGCACGGAGAACGCCGAGCGGAACGCGGACGACATCCGCGAGGGCCTCAGCTTCCTGACGATCGCCCTGCTCGCGTTCGCGGCGATCGCGCTGTTCGTCGGCTCGTTCGTGATCTTCAATGTCTTCTCGATCACGGTGGCCCATCGCACCCGCGAGTTCGGCATGCTGCGTACGCTCGGCTCGAGCCGCAACCAGATCCTTCGCACCGTTCTGCTGGAGAGCTTCATTATCGGTCTGGTGGCCTCGGTCGTGGGAATACTCGTCGGCCTGGGCCTCGCGCAGGGACTGAGCGCGATCCTGGCCGCGGTGGGGGCGGAGCTACCGGCCAACGCGCTCGTGGTGCTGCCGCGAACGATCATCGTCTCGTTCCTGATCGGGATCGGGATCACGATGATCGCGTCGCTGATCCCGGCGATCCGCTCGACCCGGGTGCCTCCGATCGCCGCGCTCTCGGAGACCGTGGCCGCCGGAGGGACGAGTCGTGTCCTGCTGCGGGGTATCGTCTCGGCCGTTCTGGCCGTGGTCGGGCTGGCCCTGATCGCGGTGGTCCTGATCGGAGGGCTGAGCGGTGGATCGGCGGCGCTGAAGATGGGCGCGGGAGCGGTCTGCGTACTCGTAGCGATCTCTATCTTCAGCCCCCAACTGGTGCGCCCGGCAGCATCGGCCGTGGGTGCCCCGCTGGAGCGGGTGGGCGGCCTGATCGGCCGGTTGGCCCGCGAGAATTCGCAACGCAATCCCTCACGGACCGCGGTGACTGCAGCAGCATTGATGATCGGGCTGGCGCTGGTCAGCTTCGTCACCGTGTTCGCCTCCGGCCTGAGCAGTTCGGTCGACAAGGTGATCGAGCAGAACTTCGTCGGCGAGCTGGTGATCCAGAACTCGGGCGGATTCCTCGACTTCCCGCCGAAGGCGGTCGAGGCGGCCGGTGAAGTCGAGGGCGTGGAAGCGGCGTCAGGCCAGCGCTACGCGACCGCCCTGCTCGACGGCAAGGGCACGTCGATCTCATCGATCGAACCATCCACGGTCGCCGAAGTGGTCACCTTCGACTGGAACGAAGGATCGGATCAGAGCATGACCGCGCTCCAAGACGACCAGGTGATCATCAGCGAAGGCGTAGCCGACTCGCAGGGGGCCGGTGCAGGGGACCGCATATCGATCACCTCCCAGAAGGGGGAGTCGAAGGAGTTCGAGGTCACCGCGGTGATCGCTCCCGGAACCCTTGGCCTGACCGGTGATCTGGTGGTCACCCAGGACACGATCGGGCGGTTCTTCGGGGTCGACTTGGATTCTTCCGGGCTGGTCAAGGTCGCCGACGGCGCCGACGTCGACCAGGTCCAGCAGAAGATCGAGGATGCCCTGAAAGGGCCGTTCCCGACCGTTGACGTGCTCAACCAGCAGGAGCTGAAAGACAGCCAGCAGGAGCAGATCAACACGCTTCTGGCGATGATCTACGTGCTGCTGGCCCTGGCCGTGGTGGTCTCGCTGGTCGGGATCGTGGTAACGCTGATCCTTTCAATCTACGAGCGGACCCGCGAACTCGGCATGCTGCGGGCGGTCGGCATGTCGCGGCGCCAGATCAGGCGAATGGTCCGATACGAGGCGGTGATCACCGCCGTGCTCGGGGCGATCGCCGGCCTGGTCATCGGCGTGATCTTCGCCTTCCTGCTGGGGATCCCGCTGGAGGGCGACGGGTTCACGCTCAGCTATCCGGTTCCGGTCCTTGTCGTGATCCTGATCCTGACCGCGGTGGCCGGGGTGATCGCGGCGATCTACCCGGCCCGCAAGGCCTCGCGGCTGGACATCCTGGAAGCGATCTCGTACGAGTAGGCCGGGGGGACCGGCCGGCGGGGCTGCAGGGTGGGGGTCGGGCGCTTTGGAGACCAGCCGGGGGTAGGTCAGGGGTCGGGTCGGTTAGGGGTCGGGTCGTTCAGGAGTCGGGGGTAGGTCAGGGGTCGGGTCGGTCAGGAGTCGGGTGGGTCAGGAGTCGAAGCCGAGTCCGAGCCGGTCGAGCGTGTTGAGCCAGAGGCCGCGTTCTCCGTTGTTGTGGTCGGCCGCGGCCAGGCGGTTCCGGGTGAACTGGATCGTGCCCCAGCGGATCGGCTCGGGAGGGAACGGGATCGGTTTCTTGCGCGTGTAGTCGAGCCTCGTGACTTCGTTTTCCCGGCCGTCGAGCAGGTCCAGGCCGACCCCGGCCGAGAAGCGGCTCGCACCGACGCCGAGGCCGGTGTGTCCGACCGCGTAGGCCACCCGGCCGTCGTGGGCGGTCCCGTAGAAGGCAAAGAACCGGGAGCAGGTGTCGATCGCGCCGCCCCAGCGATGGCTGAAACGGATCCCCTCCAGCTGCGGAAAGGCAGCGAAGAAGCGCTGGGCCAGGCCGGCGAAGCTCTGATCGCGCTGGTAGTAGTCGTCCTCTACCCGGCCGCCGTAGTGGTAGATCGCGTCGAACCCGCCCCACAGGATGCGATCGTCGGCGGTGCGCCGGAAGTAGTGGAACCGGTTGGCCGAATCCGACAGTCCCTGCCGGTTGGCCCAGCCGATCGAGTCCCACTGCGCCGGGCTGAGCGGCTCGGTGACCAGTACGTAGTCGAACACCGGCACCACCCTGCTCCGGATCGCCCTGACCGGGCTCCGGAAGGCCGAGGTTGCCAGCAGGGCCCCGGCCGCTTTGACCGAGCCGTTCTCTGTCGTGACCGTGACCCCGGGGCCCGACTTGGCCAGGCCGGTCATCTCGGTCTGCTCGTGGATCACGACCCCCAGCGACTCGGCCAGGTCGGCCAGGCCGTCGGTCAGCTTGACCGGATCGACCTGGCACTCGCCGGTCTTCTGCCAGAGGCCGCCGTAAAACAGGGGCGAGGCCACCTCGGCCCGGAGCGCCTCGGTGTCGAGCAGCTCGGCCTGGTGGCCGTGCCGTTCCAGTTCGTCGCGGACCTCGGGGAGTTCCGCGAACTGATGCTCGGTATAGGCGATCTCTATCGCCCCGGGCGAGACCAGGTCACAGGCGATCGCCTGCTCGTCGATCGTCCGCTTGATCTCCGCGAGGTTTTCCAAGCCGAGCCGCTCGAGCAGCGGGATCTCGTCGGGGAAGCGGGCAAGCCCGTTGCCGATGCCATGGACCAGCGACGACGACATGAAGCCGCCGTTCCTGCCGCTGGCCCCGATCGCCAGGCGCCGGCGCTCGATCAGGACCACCGCCCGCTCCGGGTCGCGCTGCCTGGCCTGGATTGCGGCCCAGAGCCCGGTGAGGCCGCCGCCGACCACGACCAGGTCGGCCTCGGCCGGGCCATCGAGCGGCGGCCGGACGGCCGGTCGCGGGCCGGACAGCCAGAACGGCTCCGGTTCCGCCTCGGCATAGGAGAGCCGGTCCGATTCGGTCGGTGGCGTGTCCGGCCAGACCGGCTTCTTGGAGTTCCGTGAAGCGATCCGACGACTGTAGCCGACCCGGCCGGTATCTTGGTCGGGCGGCCGACCAGCCGATGTCAGAATCCCACCTTTCTGCGAGACACGCCCGGTGACCAATTGAAGTTCAAGCCATTGGATGAACCGAAGCTGGCGGATCTGAGCGATGAACACCTCATCCAACACCTTGTCAGGGCCAGGGATGGCGGGGACCGTGATCAGTTCAAGCGGTCGATCGACCTGCTGGTCTATCGCAGATACGACCACATCGTCGGCAAGGTCGGGCTCAAGGTGCCCGAGCAGGACGTCGAGGATGTCGCGATGAATGCGATCACCAGCGCGATCGGCTCGTTCGATTTCCGGGGTACCACGATGGGCGAATTCGTTTCCGGCCTGAACACGATCACCGAGCGCAGGATCGCTGACTACCACCGGCACAGGGAGCGCGATGCGAAAGACGAGCGCCTGGGTGGCGATGCGGACGAAGATTCACAGGGGATCGAGCCGAAGGAAACCGATCGGGAAACCGGAGGAGTCGCGTTGAGGATGGTGGTCGATCAGGTCATTTCCCGGCGCTCGGCGGCGCACCAGACAGTGATCAGGCTGAGGATCGACGGTCACAGTGCGAAGGAGACCGCTGCCCTGGTCAACGAACAGAGGCCCGGGGACGGCTCGGGTGGGGACCCGTCCCCGATGACCCCGGCCAACGTCGACCAGATCTTCTCCCGCTTCAAGAGGGACCTGAGGGCGGCGATCGAAGGAAGTGGCGGGTTCTGATGTCCGACCGGATCGATGAGCTGTTCGACCGCTACGTGGCCGCCTTCCGGGCCGGTGAGCCCAACCCGAAACGGTTTATCGCGGAGCTCGACGGTGCCGATCGCGAGGTCCTGATCGCGTTGATCGACAGTTTTCTCGATTCGGCGCCGTCGCGGGAGTGGAACGCGGAGGGGTTCGCCGGCTCGCGGGCCGACCTGGCCAGCGACTCGATAGCGGTCTCGCTCGAGGGCAGATCGGGACGCTGGCCCGAGCTGCTGCCCCGCCTGCGCAGGGAGAACGAGATCAGGAGGAACGAAGTGACCGACCGGTTGGCCCGCGAGCTCGGTGCCACGGACCAGGCCGAGGCCGAGAAGGTGAGGCAGTACTACCACGACATGGAGCACGGGAACCTGCCCGCGGCAGGGGTCTCCGAACAGGTGATCGAGGCGCTGGCCTCGATCCTCAGGACGTCGAAAGAGACGATCCTCGGGGCCGGCCGGGCCCTGGGACCGCGGGTGGGATTCGAGAAAGGCCCGGTGTTCGCCCGTTCGCTGAGCGAGTCCGAATTCGAGGTGGCACTGGAGGAAGACGCCGAACCGCCGAGCCGGATCGGCCCCAAGCCGGATCGGATAGACCGGCTGTTCAACGACCTCGAGCGGTCGTAGATCGCGGGCCCGCGGGCCGACTCGCACGGTCCTATAGTTGGTGTCCGTATGGAGACGAACGGGGTGGATGTCGAGCGGGTCGAGGGAGAGGCGAGCCGGGTGCTTTCCCGGGTCCGGGAATACGTCTGGGACGGCGAATCGCTGCCGGTGCCGGTCGACGACATCGCCGCCGACGAGTTCGGGCTGTTGGTCCGCCTGGTCGACGACCTCTCGACTGCCCCGGGATGCGAGAACATCCCGCGGGACCAGCTTTCGGGGCTGCTGCTCACGGGGCCGGGCGAGATCTGGGTGAATGCCCGGGAGGCCGCGCAGTGGGACGGACGACGCCGGTTCACCATAGGCCACGAGCTCGGGCATTACGTGATGCATCGGGACGGCCGGCCCGGGATCCACTGTCGTTCGATCGTCGAGGATCCCCGCGATGAACCGGACTTCGGGTATGGCCCCGGCGACGGGACCGAGCTGGTAGCCGACGCGGGACGCGAGGTCGAGATGGACGAAGTCGAGGTGGAGTCGGAGGCCCGTCTGGCGGCCGGGCCCCGGTCGGTTCCCGAGCTGGAGGCGAATGCGTTCGCGGCCGCACTGATCATGCCCCGGCGTCTGATGCGGGAGCAGTACGAGCGGCACGGGGGCGATTGCGAGGTGATGCGGGAGCTGTTCGGCGCTTCGCAGAAGGCGATGCGCTACCGGATCGACGCGATGAAGGACTGGGGTTGACCCGGTGCCCGGCTCGCTCAGCTGCCCTGCTCGAGCCGCTCCGCCAGTGACGAGTAGCGGCCGCCGCCTTCGTCGCGTTTGACCCCTGCCTCGAGCGCGGGCAGGTCGCCGACCAGCACGCACATCCGGCGGGCCCGGGTTATCGCGGTGTAGATCAACGGGCGGGTGAGCATCCCCGCGTGCGACCGGTGGCAGACGAAGATCACCACCGGTATCTCGCACCCCTGCGACTTGTGGACCGAGATCGCATAGGCGAGGCGCAGGTCGATCGCTTCCTCGTAGGAGACGACCACGGTCTGGCCGTCGTCGGTTTCGAGTACCGCCTCCGCCTGATCGGGGTCGTCGTCGACCAAGAAGCAGATGGTCCCGTTCATCAGACCGAGCTCGTAGGCGTTGCGGGTCTGGATCAGCCGGTCCCCGATCCTGAAGCGGTCGGAGAGCGCCGGGCTTCCATCGGGGTTGAGTGCCTCCTGGAGCTCGCGGTTGAGCGCGTCGATGCCGACCTCGCCCCGGTAGACCGGGGCGAGCACCTGGGCGTCGCGGATCGGGTCGAGTTCGAGCCCTGCCGAGACCCGCCGGCTGACCATCTCGACCACGGCCTGCCGACAGCGTTCCGGTGTGGCCCGCTCGAGGAAGTAGAAATCGTGGTCCTGGCCGGCTTCCGGCTCGAGCTTCGGGGCCCGGCCCCGGTCGACCTCGTGGGCCGCGGTCGTGATCATCGAGCGCGCGGCCTGGCGGAAGATGTGAGTCAGCCTGGTCACCGGCACGATGCCCGAGTCGATCAGGTCGGCGAACGGCTTGCCGGCGCCGACCGGCGGCAGCTGGTCGGCGTCCCCGACCAGCACGATGTGCGTGTCGACGCCGAGACCTCCCAGCAGGACTTCGGCCATGTGGAGGTTGATCATCGACGCCTCGTCGACGATCAGCAGGTCTACCGGAAGGGGGTGGCCCGGCTTGTACGCCGGTTCCGATCCCGGGCGCCACTCGAGCAGCCGGTGGATCGTGTGGGCTTCGGTTCCGGTCGCTTCGGTCAGCCGGCGGGCGGCCCTTCCGGTCGGGGCGCAGAGGCCGATCCGGAGGCGGGCGGCCCTGCCCTCGGACACGATCGTACGGGTGCAGACCGTCTTGCCTACGCCGGGGCCGCCGGTGACTATCGAGACCCTGGCCGAGAAGGCGCCGAGCACGGCCTGCCACTGCTCGGCGGTCAGCGACTGGTCGGCGGGGCTGCCGGGGTCGTGGTCGAGGTAGGGCTCGGCCAGCGCGCGGTCACGCAGGTCGCCGGCACACCAGTGTTCCCGCTCGAGCGTGTGCCGGCGGTAGACCCGGCCGTCCTCTTCGGTCAGCCCCCTGGCCTCGGTCAGCACGTCCGGCTCCGGTCGGTAGCCGAGCAGCCGGGCGGCCTGGTCGACCAGCTCGGCCAGCGGGAGATGGGTGTGGCCGCGCCGCTCCGCCTCCCCCAGCAGGTAGTAGGCCGCGGCCTGGGCCCGCCGGTCGGAATCGGCCGGTACGTCGGCGGCTAGCGCGATCGTATCGGCGCGGGCGAAGCCGACCCCGTCGATCTCGGTCAGCCGATACGGGTCTTCGCGGATGGTCTGCATCGCCTGGTCGCCGAACCGGGCGTGGATCCTGGCCGCCAGGTGGGCCAACCCGTGGGGGGCGAGTTCGACGTGGAGGTCGCGTACGGCCCGGGTCGAGTACCAGCTCTCGGTCGCGGCTTCGGCCTGGGCCGCGCCCAGCTTGGGCAGCGATCCGAATACCCCCGATGGATCGGCCGCGATCTTCTCCAGCACCTCGGCCCCGTAGAGATCGCATAGTGCTTCTGCCCTCACCGGACCGATGTGCCGCAGGCTGGACAGGTACGCGATCTGGCCGGCCCGGTCATCCGGATCGGCCGGGAGAGCGGTCGAGACCTTGAGCTGGGGCCCGAATCTGGCGTGCTCCTGCCACTCGCCGGTGATCCGCGCGCGCTCGCCCGGGTTGAGGTGCGCCAAGGTCCCGGTCAGGATGAATTCGCCGCCGGAATCGTCGCGGGCTTCGACCACCGCGTAGCCGTCGTCTTCGGCGGAGAAGATCACCCGGATGATCTCGACCGAGCCGTTGAACCCGTTCTCGTCGGTGAAAAGCGGTTCCGCTTCCGGTGGCATCAGACGAGGGTAGTGACCCGGCCGGAGGACAGCGGGCCCGACGGCGGCGAGGCCCCGTAGACTCGGCGTTGATGCCTGAGAAGCGATCCAAGCCCCTCGGCGATGCGGTGGCGGAGGCGACCCGGACGGCCGATCACCCGGGCGTCAAGCAGGCCCCGCGCAAGCGCGGCGGCGGCCGGGCATCCGACGTTTTCGGCGGGGAGATACGCCGGCGCGACCTGTTCCCGCTACTGGTCCTGCACCTGATCCGGGGCGGACCCTCCTACGGCAACCAGCTGATCGAGGCGATCGAATCGATGACCCAGGGGGTCGTTTCGGTCAACCCGAACACCATGTACCCGCTGCTGCGGGACCTCGAAAGCCGGGAGATGATCGAGGGGGACTGGGAGCACCCGGACAAACGGACCCGCCGGTTCTACTCGATCACCGATCAGGGCGAGGCCGAGTACCGCCGGCTGCTGGACGAGATGGAGCCGTTCCTCGATTCGATGATCCGTTCGATCACCCTGATCAAGCGCGAGGTTTATGGGGACTGAGCCGCGCGGTCCGGCGAGGGCCGGGCCGGACGCAGAAACGCCCGCCGGACGGCGGGCGTTTCGGCACAACTGTTCTTTCGGACCGGGCTAGATCGCCTCGACCGAAGCAGCCGCCGGACCTTTGGGCCCGTCTTCGGACTCGTAGCTCACCTTGGCGCCCTCAGCCAGGGTACGGAAGCCCTCCGCCTGGATTGCGCTGTGGTGGACGAAAACGTCCTTCGAACCATCGTCGGGTGTGATGAACCCGAAGCCCTTCTCGTCGCTGAACCACTTGACTGTGCCTGTCGGCATTGATTCCTCCACTATTTATCCTCGCCGGATCACCTCCCGGCCCGATCGCGGGAAGGTAGCAGCTACATCTCCGGCGTGGCCGCGCCGCGGGGGTTTTGGCCCGCGGCGGTTGGATATCCTCGCCCCATGTACAGCACCGGAGGTATCGCCGACAAGTTTGCACCGCTGGTGAGAGGGGCCGAGGCCAGGATGAACGGGCCGCTCCCGGCGGCGGTCCGGTTCTGGGACGGCAGCGAACTCGGCCCGGGTGAGGCCGGCCAGGCGAGCGACACGATCGTCCTGAACAACAGTCGGGCGCTGACCTACGCCGTATCGAGACCGGACCAGCTCGGGATCGGCCGGGCCTGGGTGGCCGGCGA
The DNA here is from genome assembly GCA_020438295.1 of Solirubrobacterales bacterium. GTDB lineage: Bacteria > Actinomycetota > Thermoleophilia > Solirubrobacterales > 70-9 > 67-14. The sequence continues at coordinate 11,684 of JAGQUV010000021.1, read as the reverse complement.
CGTCGACCTCGAGGGGGACCTCTACCGGGTGATGAGTGCCGGGGCCCGGCTCTACGGTTTCGACCTGTCGGTCAGGGAGAAGCTCGAGGCGCTCCGGATCGCGGTCCGGCTCGGCCTGATCAAGATCCCGCCGCCGAAGCCGCCGGCCTCCGAGGCACGGCCGTCCGGGCGGCTCCACTCGCTGCGTCGCGACCGCGAGGTGGTCCAGTACCACTACGACGTATCCAACGAGTTCTACCGGATGGTCCTCGGCCCGACCATGGTCTATTCGTGCGCCTACTTCGACTCCCCCGACGACTCGCTGGAGGAAGCGCAGACTCGCAAGCTGGACGTGATCTGCCGCAAGCTCGACCTCAAACCGGGCGAGCGCCTGCTCGACATCGGTTGCGGTTGGGGCTCCCTGATCCTGCACGCGGCGGCCAACTACGGCGTCGAGGCGGTCGGCGTGACCCTGTCCGAACGACAGGTGGCGATGGCCCGCGAGCGGATCGCCGAGGCCGGGCTGGGTGAACGCTGCGAGGTCCGCGTCCAGGACTATCGCGAGGTCCCCGACGGGCCGTACGACAAGATCGCCTCGGTCGGCATGTACGAGCACGTCGGCTCGAGCCAACTCGACCGCTACATGGAGACCGTCGCCTCGCTGGGCCGTCCCGGCGGCCTGGCCCTTCACCACGGGATATGCCGCATGCACTCGGATGAGCAGTCGCCGAACACGTTCATCACCCGGTACGTGTTCCCCGACGGCGAGCTGCACTGGGTCTCCAAGGTGGCGGCGGCGCTGGAGCGCTCGGGCCAGGAGCTGCGCGACGACGAGTCGCTGCGCGAGCACTACGCGCTGACGCTGCGCCACTGGGTGGACAACCTGGCCGGGAACAGGGACCGGGCGATCGCCGAGGCCGGGGAGGAGCGCGAGCGGATCTGGCGGCTCTACATGACGGCCAGCGCGCTGGCCTTCGAACGGGGTGACATCTCCGTGCACCAACTCCTGGCGGTCATCCCGGATGAAACCCAGGTCGCCCTGTTCAAACCGGCCTCGCCACTGCCTCTGGCCCGGCCGTCGTTCCTGCCCGAAGACTGATCAGGGTTCTCTGGGCTCGATCCAGCGCGGCTGGTCGACCAGCAGGGCGGTCGCCTCGTCGGCCGGCACCGGGCCGGTGAAGTAGCGGCCCTGGGCCGCATGGCAGCCGAGCTCCCTGACCTTGTCGAGGTCGGACTGCTCGGTGACCGCCTCGGCGATCACGACCAGCGAGAGCGCCCGGCCGATGTGCACCATCGCGTTGGCGATCGCCGAGCCTTTCGGGTCGCCGCGCACCAGGCGGCGGACGAAGGCCCGGTCGATCTTGATCCCGTAGAGGGGGAACTCGCTCAGGTAGGCCAGCGACGAGAAGCCGGTACCGAAGTCGTCCAGCGCGAGCCTTATTCCCAGCCGGTCGAGTTGGTCCAGGACCCGGCTGATCTCGGAGTTGACGGTGCTGTCGACCAAAACGGTTTCGGTGATTTCGAGGGCCAGGTGTTCAGGCCGGAGCCGGTACTCGTCGAGCAGCTCTGCGACCAGCCCGGGCAGCCGGGGGTTCCCGATCTGGCGGGCCGAGGCATTGGACGAAACGGTGATGATCGAGCCGTCGTCGCGGTCCCGGTTCCAGTGGGCCGCCTGACGGGCCGCCTCCCGCAGGATCCAGGAGTCGATCTTGGTGATCAGGTCGGTCGATTCGGCGATCGGCACGAACTCGGCCGGCCTCAGCAGGCCCTTCTCCGGATGGTTCCAGCGCACCAGGGCCTCGAATGCGCTGATCCTGCCGGTCCGGAGCGAGACCAGCGGCTGGTAGACGGCTGAAAGCTGCCCGTTCTCGATCGCCACGTGAAGCTCGCGCTCGACCTCGAGTCGCCGGATCGCCCGGTCCCGGATCGGGCGGCCGTAGACCTGGATCTGTTCTCGTCCGAGCTCCTTGGCCCGGTACATCGCGGCGTCGGCCTCCCTGATCAGGTCCTCCGCGTTCTTGGTCCCGCCCGACCCCGGCGAGTAGAGCGCGACGCCGACGCTGGCGGTCACGTAACGCTCGGAGCCTTCGATCATGATCGGTCTGGAGATGTCTTCGAGCAGCCGGTTGGCGGCTTCGGTGGCATCGTCACGGTCCATCACCTTGGCCAGCACCACGCTGAACTCGTCACCGCCGAACCGGGCCACCATGTCGCCCTCGCGCACCCCGGCGGTCAGGACGCCGGCCAGCTTCCTCAGCAGTTCGTCTCCGGCGTGGTGGCCGATGCCGTCGTTGATCACCTTGAAGTGGTCGACGTCCAGGAAAAGGAGCCCGGTCAGCCCGCCGCTGGCCCTGGCCCCGTCCATCGCCTGGTTCAGGTGCCTGGTGAAAAGCTCCCGGTTCGGCAGTCCGGTCAGGGGATCGTGCTCGAGCCGGTGCCGGAGCTGGTCGTCGGCCCGGTGACGCTCGATCGCGTTGCCGAGCACGCTCGAGATCGCGCGCATGAAGCTCGCGTCCTGGGCGGTGAAACGGCCCGGCAAGTCCGAGCTGACCGCCAGCAGGCCGAACTGCCGGCGGGCGCCGCCGATCGCGATCAGGATCGAGCTCCGGACGTCATCGGGCACGATGTAGTGGAACGGCTCGAGACGGTCGTCCGCGTACCAGTCGGGGATGGTCAGGACCTTTCCGGCTGCGAGATGGTCGCCCGGAAAGCGGTCGGTCGCGTACCGGAACTCCTCCACGCCGCCTCGGCCGCCCGAACGGTAGCGGAGGTTGAGCCGCTCGAACGCGTTCTGCTCATATACCGCGGCCTCGACGACTCCGTCCAGCTCGGCGATCGAGTCGGCTGCCATACGGATCAGCGCGTCCGGGGTCTCGCCCCTGATCGCCAGCTCGCCGATCGAGGCGATCAGGAGCTGCTGTTCGGCCTGGGCCCGGGACGCCGCGTCGGCCGCCTTGCGCCGCGACACGTCCTGCAGGAAGCCGTGCCAATGGGGTGGCTCGTCGCCGCTCCTGATCAGCCTCCCCTCGTCGTGGATCCATACGTAGTGCCCGTCCTTCGTTCGCAGCCTGTACTCGGCCGGCCAGTGGATGTCGAGGCCGATCAGGCGCTCGTCTTCGAAGACGTGCGGGTACTCACGATCGTCCGGATGGATCGATTCGTACCAGAGCTCGGGGTTGCCGGTCCACTCCTCCGGGGTGTAGCCGAGAATCGCCTCGATCTGGGGGCTCACGTAGATCCACTTGCCGTGGTCGCCGATTTCGGCGATGTAGACGGCGGCCGGTACCGACTCGACCAATGCCTGTGACTGCCCGGGCTCCAGCGACAGCGCTCTTCCGTTGGTCGGCCTCGGGCCCGACCCGGTTGCCTGGTGGATCCTCGCATCGGTCACGGTCGCGACCAGGGTCAGGTCATCGGTCCGGGGGTCGATTGCGGGGGCCCATCCGGCGACGATGCCGATCGAAGTCGTGGTCGGCAGAGACGTCCTGGTCGTGACCAGGCCCCGGGCCGACCTGGTGACCGGTCCCTGCGTCGTGCCGTCCCAGCCGTCGCACAGCTCGGTCACGAACTCCGGCCGGAGGTTGGGCGGATAGGTGCCGATCGGATCCGGGCCATCGACCACTACCGCGGCGGCCGCGCCCAGCGTCTCCACGGTGAGCCGGGCGGCCGCCTCGGCGATTTCGCTCACCGACTTGCTCGCCGGTATGTCTCCTAGCAGTTCGATCAGGGACGACGCCGGTCCGGCGTCGTCGTGGCTTTGCAGTTTCAGGTTCATCTTCGCCGCGCGTCCTGGCTTCGATTATCACAGTAACCCCGGACCCCGACTGCCTGTTGCGCTCCCGGTCTAGACGTTGAACCGGAAATCGACGACGTCGCCGTCGGCCATCACGTAGTCCTTGCCTTCCATCCGGACTTTTCCCGCCGCCTTCGCCTGGGCGGTCGATCCGGCTGCCACGAGGTCCTCGTAGGAGACGACCTCGGCCTTGATGAACCCGCGCTCGAAATCGGTGTGGATCGCCCCGGCCGCTTCGGGAGCGGTCGCACCTTTCCTGATCGTCCAGGCCCGGGCCTCCTTGGGGCCCGCGGTCAGGAAGGTCTGCAGGCCGAGCGTCTCGAAGCCGACCCTGGCGAGCAGGTCGAGGCCCGGCTCGGCGATGCCGATGTCGGCCAGCATCTCGCGGGCCTCCTCATCGTCGTCGAGCTCGACCAGTTCGGCCTCGAACTTGGCGTCGAGGAAGATCGCTTCGGCCGGAGCGACCAGCTCGCGCATCCCGGCCTTGAGCGCGTCGTCGGCCAGTTCGTCCGCATCGCAGTTGAAGACGTAGAGGAACGGCTTGGCGCTCAGCAGGTGCAGCTCGCGGATCGGTTCCGGATCGAGCCCGGCCTGGAAGATCCCGGTGCCGGACTCCAGGACCTCCTTCGCCTGCTCGGCGGCCTCGACCCGGGACAGCAGCTCGCGGTCCCTCTTGGCCTCCTTGACCAGGCGGGGGATCGCGTTTTCGACGGTCTGGAGGTCGGCCAGGACGAGCTCGGTGGTGATGGTCTCGATGTCGGCGCCGGGTGAGACCTCGCCTTCGACGTGGCTTACGTTCTCGTCGCGGAAGACACGGGTCACCTGGCATATCGCGTCCGATTCACGGATGTGGGAGAGGAACTTGTTGCCCAGGCCCTCTCCCTCGGACGCACCGCGGACGATCCCGGCGATGTCGACGAACTGGACCGTGGCGGGCAGGACCTCGGCCGAGTCGTGGATCCCGGCGAGCACCTGCAGCCGGGGGTCGGGAACACCGACCACGCCGACGTTCGGCTCGATCGTCGCGAACGGGTAATTGGCGGCCAGAGCCTCGCTCTTCGTCAACGCGTTGAACAGGGTTGACTTGCCGGCGTTGGGCAGGCCGACTATGCCGATCGAGAGTGCCATCCGCCGACAAGCGTACGGATCGGCGGGCCTCCGGGGCCGACGACCACGGGCCCGCGGTCGCGGGGCTCAGGCGGCGTGGTGCCGGATCTCGCGCTCGAGCGCGCCGGTCATGCCGTCGATGTTCAGCCAGGCCGGGTTCACCGTTTCCAGGTTCCGCCTGGTCACCGGGCTGACCGGTTCCAGCGTCGCTTCCAGGCAGGCGTGGAACCGGCGCCGGAGGTCTTCGTCGTTCTCCGCGATTTCTCGCTTGTGGAGGAACGACTCGTACCACCGCTCGATCGCCTCGATCGCCTGATCGCAGGCCGGTCCCGGATCCGGTGCCGCCTCCCCGAAATGGGACATGTAGATCGTTTCGGGCTCGATCGCCCTGATCTTCCCGATCGATTCGATCGCGTCGTCAAGACTGAAATCCATCGGCGGGGTGGACGGCCGGATGACCTGGCTGCCCGGGAGCTGTACGCCGAGCGCGTCACCGCAGAAAAGGGCTCCGGTCTCCCGGTCGAAATAGGCCAGATGACTCCGGGTGTGACCGGGCGTGGCGATCACCTCGATCCGGCGGTCGCCGAGGTCGATCGTGTCGCCGTCGTCGATCCTGGCGATCCGCTGGTCCGGTATCGCCAGCGGAAGCCCGAACAGCGCCTCGGTCTCTTCTCCCCACACCGACCGCACCGATTCGGTCAGCTGGGCGGGATCGGCGAGGTGCCGGGCGGCACGGGAATGGATGTAGACGGTGGCCTCGGGAAACCGCTCCGCGAGGTGGCCGGCCCCGCCGGCGTGGTCGAAGTGGATATGGGTCAGGACGATCGAGTCCAGCCGGTTGATTCCCAGTGCGCCGAGGGCGCCGATCACGTTCTCGGCAGTGTTGGCCGGGCCGGGATCGATCAGGGCGGGCCGGATGCCGGGCACCAGGCAGGCGCCCATCTTTTCTTCCTCGCCGTGCATCAGGGCGTCGATCACCACGGGTTCGAGCGATTCGGGCGGAGACTGGGGAACGGGCGGTTCCGGTGGTGCGGCGGGCCCGCGCTTGTAAGCGTCCGATCCGGAGCGATCCCGCTTACCGAATACCTTGCTGCGGACGTTGAAGTGGGTGTTCATCTCTCTGTTGTCTTCAACCGCTCGGAATGACCACTGTTTCGGTCCCGGGCGGCAACTTCCTGCCTTGCGCCGCTTAAAGCGAAACGCCCGCCGTATGGCGGGCGCTCACGTCGATTCAGCTCGAGCCGGGACTAGATCGTCTCGACCGAAGCGGCAGCCGGACCCTTGGGGCCGTCTTCCGATTCGTAGCTGACCTTGGCGCCCTCGGCCAGGGTACGAAACCCGTCGGCCTGAATGGCGCTGTGATGGACGAAAACGTCCTTCGAGCCGTCATCGGGCGTGATGAAGCCGAAGCCCTTCTCGTCGCTGAACCACTTCACTGTTCCAGTGGGCATATTCACCCTCCACTTCACTTCTGGTGCTGCACAAACGCGGAGGATGCTGGAAAGCAACGACTGCGAGCGCTAAACACACGTGTTCGCCGGGTTTCGACCCGGCCCAATATCCGGGACCGTAGCAGGCTTCGCAGCCGCAGAGGCCGCGGCCCGGCTGTCGACGACCCCCGCCCGTGCGGCGGGGACCATCGTTTTCTCCGGTCCGAGGTCCCTGCGCGGGGCTCCCGGACTTGAAGTCTTCGCTTGCCGGGGACCCGGTCAGTCCCGGCGGAGGCCGGCGTTTGCCTTGCCCTTGCGCCGCCTGCGCCGCCGCCCGTCGCCGCCGCTGCGGTTGCCCGAGCGCTTCGGGCCGCCCGGTCGGCCGCCGGAGCGGTTCGCGCCGGCCGGGTTGCCGCCGGAGCGGTTCTTGCCACCACCGTGGCCACCGGTCCTGGTTTCACCGTGGATCGAAACCGGACCCCCGCTCTGCTCGTACTCATGGCTGAGGCCGAGTGAGCTGGCGATCTTGCGCATGTCGTTGTGCTGGTCGGCCAGCACGAAGCTGATCCCGACGCCGTCGGCGCCGGCCCGGGCGGTACGGCCTGAGCGGTGGACGAAGGTGTCCCGGTCCTCCGGCACGTCGTAGTGGATCACGTGGGTGACCTCGGCCACATCGATGCCGCGCGCGGCGACGTCGGTGGCGACCAGGGTGTCGATCCGGCCGCGCTCGAAGTCGGCCAGAGCTCTCTGGCGCTGGTTCTGGGACTTGTTGCCGTGCATGGCCGCGGCCCGGATGCCGGACCTTTTGCCCAGCTTCTTGACCAGGCGGTCGGCGCCGTGCTTGGTCCGGACGAATACGAGGGTGCGACCGCGCTCGGTGTTCTCGAGCTCATTCAGCAGCGTCTCGACCTTGGCCTGGTGGGAGAGATGGATGAAGCGGTGCTCGATCCTGCCCACTTTCTCCGGTTCCGGTCTGTTCACGTGGGTGCGGGGGCGACGGGTGTACGCCGAGGCGAGCCTGCCGGCGGCGCCTTCGAGGGTGGCCGAGAAGAACAGGGTCTGGCGGTCGGCCGGCGTCTTCTTGACGATCCGGTCCACGGACGGTTTGAACCCCATGTCGAGCATGCGGTCGGCCTCGTCGAGCACCAGGTGACGGACGTGGTCGAGGGTGAACGCCTTGCGCTGGAGCAGGTCCTCGAGCCGGCCGGGGCAGGCGACGACGATGTGGGCTCGGGCCGCCTTCCTGGCCTGGGCCTGGATGCCGACGCCACCGTAGACGGCGGCGATCGAGAGGGCCCGCGAACGGGCGATCGATTCCATCTCGTCGACGATCTGCCCGGCAAGCTCACGGGTCGGGGCCAGGATCAGGGCCGACGGCCGTCGGGAGCCGGCTTGGACGAGGTCGACCAGCGGAACCCCGAAGGCGAGGGTCTTGCCAGAGCCGGTCGGGGACTGGACCAGCACGTCGTCGCCGGCGAGCACGTCCTCGATGACCTGCTGCTGGACGGTGAACGGGGTTTCGATGCCGCGGTCGGCCAGTGCCTCGACCACGGGTCTGGACACGCCGAGATCGGCGAAAGACTGCGATGACATGGGTGACTGCTCCTTGAGTAAGTGTGTGAGGCGGGGGAGATCCGGTGACCCCGATAACGCTCACGGCGAAGGCAGGAACAGAACCTCTCGAACGGCCCGATTGACCATTCGACGCAAGGGACGCTAGCAGCTCGGGCCGGCAATCACCGGTTCCGGCCGTGTGAGATCGGACCAGAACCGGGGGCGGGGCCGGCCCCGCCCGGCCCTTCCGGCCCGGCGACATATAGCCTCTGACCTACGCGGGCCGACTTCCCGCGGGGCTTTCACCCACCACTCCCTGGAGGACCAAGAAACCGCATGTTCGTACACAAGGCAGCCGTCGTCGGCGGCGGCACGATGGGCGGTCAGATCGCCCAGGCGATCGCCAACTCCGACACCCCCGTAGTAATCAAGGACGTCGACCAGCAGTTCGTCGATCACGCCATCGAAGAGGTCCGCAACGTGACCCTGGGCCAGCTCGGCAGCAAGGTCAAGAAGGAGAAGATCACCCAGGAACAGGCCGATGCCCGGCTCGAAGAGGTCATGGGCCAGGTCACCGGCACGGTCTCCTACGACGAGTTCGGCGACGTCGATTTCGTGATCGAGGCGGTCCCCGAGAAGATGCAGATCAAGCAGGCGGTCTTCGCCGAGCTCGACGCGGTCACGCCCGGCCACGCGATCCTCGCCTCCAACACCTCCAGCCTCTCGATCTCGGAGATGGCCGAGGCCACGCTCCGCCCCGACAAGGTGGTCGGGTTCCACTTCTTCTACCCGGCCTCGGTGATGCCACTGGTCGAGGTGATCATCGGCGACGAGACCAGCTCCGAGACGGTCCAGGTCGCATCCAACTTCGCCCAGGACATCGGCAAGCAGCCGATCACCTGCGGCGAGGTGCCCGGCTTCGTGGTCAACCGGATCCTCAATGCCGCGGTGGGCAGATCTGGCGCGCCCAGGAAGAGCGAGGGCTTTCGATCACGAAGATCGACGAGGGCGTGGGCGGCGCCAACGTGGCTCCGATGGGCCCGTTCATCCTGGCCGACATGCTCGGCCTCGACACCGTCTACCACACCGCCGAGCACGTGGCCGGCTCCTACGGCGGCCGCTTCTACGTCCATCAGGGCATGAAGCAGAAGGTCGACGAAGGCAAGCTGGGCGCCAAGACCGGCGGCGACGGGCTATACAAGGACGGTGAGCCCCAGATCGAAGGCGATGCCGATGCGGACGCCCAGGAGCTGGCCGACCTGTTCCTGGCCAAGGCGCTGATCGAGGCCTGCCTGATCCTCGAGGAAGGGGTCGCCTCGGTCCGCGACATCGACGTCGGGCTGATGGCCGGGGCCGGCCTCGACCCGCGTCGCGGCCTGTTCCCCCCGTTCTGGAAGGCCGACATCGAGGGATTGGACGTTTCGCTCGAGCGGATCGAGCGGCTGAACGGTGAGTACGGCGACGAGCGTTTCCCGGTGCCGGTGACGCTCAAGCGCCTGGTTGCGCAGGGCCGGCTCGGCTTCAACTCGGGTCAGGGCTTCTATCCCTACCCGCAGCCCGACGATGGCGATCAGCCGGAAAAGGTCAAGCTCGAGACCCGCGGCGACATCGCGATCGCCTGGTTGGCCAACCCGCCGATGAACGCGATCTCGCCGCAGGTGATCGAGGACCTCGGCACGGTCTGGGAGAAGGTCAAGGCGAACGACGAGGTCGGCGCGATGGTGATCGCATCGACCATGCCGATCGTCTTCTCGGCCGGTGCCGACATCAAGGCGTTCACCAAGATGGATACCCCCGAAGCCGGGCGGGGCCTGATCGACAGCGGCCACGATCTGCTCAAGCAGTTCGGCTCGGACCGCGTGGTTACGATCGCGGCGGTCAACTCGCTCGCCTTCGGCGGCGGCTGCGAGCTGGCGATGTCGTGCGACTTCCGGATCGCGGCCGAGTCGGCCGTGTTCGGTCAGCCCGAGATCAAGCTGGGGCTGATACCCGGGTTCGGCGGCACCCAGCGGTTGCCGCGTCTGGTCGGGGCCAACAAGGCGCTGGAGATGAACCTGGTCGGCGATCCGATCTCCTCGCTCGAGGCGCTCGACTTCGGGCTGGTCACCCGGGTCGTGCCGGACCAGGAACTGTTCGACACCGCCACCAACTGGGCCCGCCGGTTGGCCGGCCAGGCGCCGCTCGCGGTCGAGCAGGTCAAGCAGGTCTCGTTCACGGGCGGGGACCCGGACCAAGGCATCGAAGCAGAAAAGCAGGGTTTCGCCACCGTGTTCTTCTCGGACGACGGCAGGGAGGGGATCTCGGCCTTTCTCGCCAAGCGCAGCCCGCACTGGCAGGGCAAGTAACCGGCTGTCAGCGGCGCCTCCGGCGGGTAGGGGCGATTCCGGCGCGAGACGCCCCGCCCGCCGGGCGGGGCGTCGTCCCCCGGATCAGCGGCGGCGGGAGACGGTGAGCTTGTAGCGTCCGTACTGCGGTTTCTGGCGGGGGCCGATCTCGACCACGACATAGATCAGTCGCGGCTTGGACTTGAGGTTTCGGATCTTCAGCCCCTCGGTCTTCGGGAAGGCCCGGTCGGACGCCACGATGGTCTGGTTTCCGGGGTGGGCGATCGTCGTCGCGCCGGGCTTGAGGACCGAGAGCGTGACGTCCCCCTGGTATTGGGCCGCCGTAATCCGGAGCTTCTTCCGGGGAGGGATCCTGACCCGGTAGACGTCGGCCGGATCCTTGTCCACGGCGACGGTTGCGGTCAGTGAGCGCCGTTTGCCACTACGCGGTTTCCAGAAGAACCGGGCCTTACCGGCGATCATCGAGCCGTTCAGCCAGGCGATGTCGTCATTCGGCTCCATCGGGTCCCCGGGCGGTCTGCCGGCCGCCGTCGCAGCATCGATGTTGAGCAGCCCCTCGCCGTACTCGGGGTCGCGCCCGGGCGTGCCGAGATCACTCGCTGACCGGGTCAGGAGCCTGCCGAGCCGGCGTCCGTCGAGCCTCGGGCGCAACTGCTTCAGCATCGCCGCCGCGGCCGAAACCATCGGTGCCGAGAACGAGGTCCCGCTGAGCAGGCCCCAGTCCCGCGTGACCGCCGACGGATCGTCGGCCGGGGTCCCCGCAGCCAAGGTCGGGCCCAGGACCGAGACGCCGGGAGCGGTCAGGTCGACTCCGTCGTTGCGGGTCGCGAAATCGGCGACCAGGCCGTCGCGGTCGATCGCCGACACCGAGATCACGTGCGGGTCGGTGGCCGGTCGCGACGGCGCGTTGCCGCCGATCAGGCCGGTATTCCCGGCCGAGGCGACCGGGAGCGCTCCGGCCCTGACCGCGAATTCGGTCGCTACGTAGTGCGAGTAGCAGCTGTCGGAGGGGAAGCCGTAGCTCATGTTGATGACGTCGCTGCCCGCCCTTGCCGCTTTCATCACCGCACGGGTCGCGGTGCTGCAGGTGGTTCCGGACGGAAACAGCCGCATCCGCGCTCCCGGCCAGACCCCGCGTATCCCGAGCATCTCGCCCGGGGAGCCGGCGATCCCGGCGACCGAGGTCCCGTGCCAGTCCCGGGTCGGTCCCTTGGAGACCGCGCCGGAGAGGTTGGCCTGGGTCAGGTCGGGATGGAGCGGGTCGAGCGATTCCTCGATCAGGGCCAGAACCGGCCCCTGCCCGTCCGTCCCCGGCGGGGTGAAGTCGGTCGGGTTGACGATCCGGTTCAACCACCACTGGTCGGAGTCGAACAGGTCGGCCGGATAGCCGTCGCGCCCGAGCGCCACGTCCGGTTCGGCGTACGACAGCCTGTCCGCACGATCCAGTTCACCGGCCAGTTCAACCGCACGGGTGCG
>JAGQUV010000020.1 GCA_020438295.1 Solirubrobacterales bacterium | reverse complement strand
AGCGGCTGCGCCTGATCAGCCCCTCCGTCTCGATCCGGTCGAGCAGCCTGGTCAGGCCGCTCTTGGTGACCCGGACCCGACAGAGCAGGTCCCGGGGTCGCACTGGCTCTTCCGAGGCCTCGAGCGCGGCCAGGACATCGAACCAGGCCAGCTCCGGCAGGCCGGCACGGGCGAAACGGGACTCGATGTACTCGACCAGGATCAGGTAGCTGGATCCGACCGATCGCCAAGCGGCGGTGTCGGTGCCCTCCACTTCGAATGCCGGGTTGCGGACTGAGGCGTCGGCTGCGATCAGGGGTGCCATCGAATCGATTGTAGCCGTTTGGTTGACAAAGCAACGAAATTTGATAGGTTGCCGAAGCAATAGTTGCTCACGCAATCATATTGCGCGCAATCAGTCACCAATCACCGAATTTCGAAAGGACCAGGAAGATGGGCACCACCGAACAGTCAGTGAAGATCGAGACCGGGCGATACGAGGTCGACACCATCCACTCACAAATCGGCTTCGAGGTGAAGCACCTCGGGATCTCGACGTTCCGCGGCAGCTTCGGCGAGTTCGCCGGCGAGATCGAGGTGGGCGAGTCCGGTATCGAGAGGATCGACGGATCGATCGAGGTCGCCAGCGTGGATGTGCCGGAAGAGAAGCTGACCGGACACCTGCTCAGCCCCGATTTCTTCGACGCCGGGAACAACCCCCGGGGAACCTTCGCCTCCACCTCGATCGACAAGGTCGACGATGAGACCTACCGTGTCGCCGGCGACCTGACCCTTCGCGGGGTGACCAGGCCGATCGAGCTCGAGGTCGAGGTGGAAGGCGCCGGCGTCGGCATGAGCGGCGCCAGCGTCCTCAGCCTCAAAGCCGGCGGCGAGGTCAACCGCACCGATTTCGGAATCTCCTGGACGGCGTCGCTGGACAGCGGGGCCGCGGTCGTGGCCGAGAAGGTCCGCCTGTTGCTCACCGTCGAGGCGGCGAAGGCGGACGGGCAGTAATGAAGGTCTTGGCGATACACGGCAGCCTGCGGCGCGATTCGTTCACGGGGCGACTCGCCCGCGCCGCGGGTGCGGTGGCGGGCGACGGGATCGAGATCGAGAACTACGAGAACCTGGGTGAGATCCCCGGGTTCAACGAGGACCTCGAAACCGAGGGCCTGCCGCCGGCCGTGGAGGACCTCCGCGCCCGACTGGCCGGGAGCGACGCCCTGCTGATCGTGACCCCGGAATACAACGCCTCCGCACCCGGGGCCCTGAAGAATGCGATCGACTGGGCTTCGAGGCCTCACGGTAATTCCGCCCTGGCCGGCCTCCCGACTGCGATCGTCTCGGCGAGCCCGATGCCGTTCGGCGCGATCTGGGCCAACGAGCAGATCCGCAAGGCGTTCACGATCACCGGGACGCCCACCGTCGAACGCGAGCTGGCGATCGGAAAGATCGACGGGAAGCTGGGGGAAGGCGACACCATCTCCGACCCCGAGGTGGAGGAGCAGCTGGGAATGCTGCTGACCGAGCTCGGGGATCTGGCCGAAACCGTGCGCGAAGCCGAGGCCGGGGCCCTCGATCCCACGGCTGCATGACCGGGAGCCCACCGTGGGGGCTTCCCGGCCCGCGGGCCCGGCAACGATAATCGGAGTGTGATTCCGGCCGATCGCCCACCCAGCCACCCAGACCTCGCTGTGGTGGGCGGCGGCATCCTCGGCCTGGCGACGGCGCGTGAGCTCAAGTCCCGGGTACCGGATGCTTCGGTCTGCCTGCTCGAAGCCGAGGCGAAGCTGGCCACCCACCAGACCTCCCATTCAAGCGGGGTGATTCACGCCGGCGTCTACTACGAGCCGGGTTCACTCCGCGCCCGGCTCTGCGTCGAGGGGGCGGCGATGCTCCGCCACTACTGCGACCAGCGCGAGGTTCCCCGCAAGGCCAACGGCAAGCTGATCATCGCCACCGACGAGGACGATCTCGAACGGCTCGACGCCCTCGAGTTGCGGGCCAGGGCGAACGGGGTGGCGGGGCTGGCCAGAGTCGACGAGCGGGGTATTGCGGAAATCGAACCGGAGGCGCGCGGCCTGGGTGCCCTGCACTCTCCCGAGACCGGTGTGGTCGACTTCTCGCTCGTAGCCGGTGCCCTGGCGACGGATTTCGAGGCCGCAGGCGGCACCATCCACCCGGGTACACCGGTGGCCGTCGCGCGACCTCCGCGTCCCGCCACGGCAACCGACCGACCTGAGATCGCGCTGACCACACCGGCCGGGAAGGTCCGGGCCGGACGGGCCGTCTTCTGCGCGGGCCTACAGTCCGATCGACTTGCCCGGGACGCGGGCGGTCCGCCCTCCCCCCGCATTGTGCCGATACGGGGCGGCTACCTCAGGGTCCGCCCCGGTCGGGAGCACCTGGTCCGGGGAAACGTCTACCCGGTACCGGATCCCCGTCTTCCGTTTCTCGGCGCGCACTTGACGCGAACGATCGACGGCGAGCTGTTGATCGGGCCAACCGCGCTCCTGGTCGCCGCCAGGGACGCCTATCGGCTGCTGCGGGTGAGTCCCCGCGACCTGACCGAAACGGCGGTCTGGCCGGGAACCTGGCGGATGATCGGGCGAAACTGGCGGGCCACCCTGCGCGAACTCCGCCATTCGTTGAGTCCGCGGGCGCTGGTCGGGGAGGCTGCCCGGATGGTTCCCGGGCTCGGAATCGACGACGTCGAACCCGGTCCGGCCGGGATCCGGGCCCAGGCGCTCGGACGGGACGGCGGGCTGATCGATGACTTCCTGATCGAACGGATCGGCAACGGGGTCCACGTCCGCAACGCCCCCTCCCCCGCCGCAACCTCATCACTCGCTCTGGCCCGCCTGATCGCCGACCGGGCGCTGGCCGCCTGACCCGGCCGCCGGGACCGGAACGCGGAAGGCCCGCCGTCGGCGGGCCTTCCGGCAGCTGGTGTGTCCGCCCGGTCGGGCGGAAGGTCGGCTAGTTGAGGCGCTCGACCAGCATCGCCTCGCCCTGGCCGCCGGCAACGCACATGGTCTCGATGCCGAACTGGTGGTCGTCGGTCTCCATCACGTTGAGCAGCGTCCCCATGATCCGGGCACCGGTCATGCCGAACGGATGGCCGAGCGCGATCGCCCCGCCGTGGGTGTTCAGCTTCTCCATCGGGATGCCAACCTCATCCGAGATCGGGATCACCTGGGCGGCGAAGGCCTCGTTCAACTCGACGGTGCCGACGTCGTCGATGCTCATCCCCGAGCGGTCCAGCAGCTTCTTGACCGCCTTGATCGGAGCGACGCCCATCAGCTCGGGCTCGTTGCCGGCCGTGGCCGACGTGATGATCCGGGCCCGGGGCTCGAGCCCGAGCTCCTTCGCCGTGTCGTCACTGGTAATCAGCACCGCGGCGGCGCCGTCGTTGAGCGGGCAGGAGTTGCCGGCGGTCACTCCGCCGCCGCCGAACGCCTCCGGCAGCTCGGCCAGCTTCTCGACGGTCGAGCCGGCGCGCGGGCCGTCGTCCTTTTCGACCACGGTTCCGTCGGGCAGGGTCACCGGGACGATCTCGCGATCGAAGAAGCCGTCCTCCTGCGACTTGACCGCCAGCTCCTGCGAACGCTGCGCGTAGTTGTCCATGTCCTCCCGGGAGACGCCGTACTTGTTGGCGACGTTGACCGCGGTGACGCCCATGTCGATATAGGCGTTGGGCTGGCCGTCGTTTCCGAGCAGGTTCTCGTGCTGGTCGTCCTCGCCGGCGGCGCGGGCCCCGGCGATCTCGGTCCGGGCGTTGAACTGGCTGACGAACTCGACTCCGGCCGCGATGTAGATGCCGCCCTCGCCGTTCTTGATCGCGTTCGAAGCGTGGCGGATCGCGTCGAGGCTCGAAGCGCAGTAGCGCGAAACGGTGACGCCGCTGGTCTCCTGGGTCAGCTTCTCGGACAGCAGCACCAGGATGCGGGCGAGGTTGTAGGCCTGCCTGCCCTGAGGCATGCCGACCCCGCAGAACACCTCTTCGACGGCCGTCGGGTCGACCCCGGGGTTTCGCTCGAGGAGCTGGTCGAGCACGAAGGCCCCCACGTCGTCGGGACGGACTTGGGCAAGCGAGCCCTTGAAGGCACGTCCGATCGGGGTGCGGACAGTGTCCACAATCACTGCTTCAGGCATTGGGAGAATCTCCTTGGTCGGTTCCGGCCGGCAATATCCTCCCGCGCCGAGAGGCGGGCCGGTTCTTGTAACGGGAAAGTTATTGAAGTTTCACCTTGCGGGCCGGTAGATTGCCGCGGATGAGCAGTCAACCCCGACCGGGAACCCCCCGGCCAAGACCGGAAGCGGCGCCGCCGGGGCCCGAGTCGGCCACCGCCCGCCCACCGGCCGCTTCGGTCCGACCGGGGCAAACGCCTCCACCCCGGACCCAGCCCCCCGCGTCGCAGCGCCCGCCCGCCGACGTCAACACGCGGCTGGACGGCCAGCGGGGCTGGTTGAGTGAGCTCGACGAGTCGCTGAAGAAGCGCTCGATCATCGCCCTGGTGCTGACCTGCCTCGCCGTGGGCGCCGGCGCCGCCGCGATCTACATCTCGGTGACCAAGAACTCCGACGCCGACCGGATCACCGCGCTGGAGGCCCGGATCGCGGCGCTCGAGGCAGCCTCGGGGACCACTACCGGCACGACGACCGACAGCGACACCGCGGTCGATCCCGGAACCGTCCCCGACACCACGATCCCGCCCGCCTCCGGGACCACGACCGACCCCGGCACGGTCCCGTCGACGACTCCGTCGGACTGATGGGCGAGGGGCCCGACCTGCCCGACTCGCTCGTCTGGGACGAGGACGGAGGCGGCGGCGTCCGGGTACTGACGATCATCCGGCCGGGCAGGATGAACGCGATCGGGCCGACCGAGGCCCGGGGCCTGTTCACGGCACTGGCCCGATTCCGCGATGACGACTCGGCCCGGGTCCTGGTGGTGACCGGCGCCGGCACCGAGGCCTTCTGCGCAGGAGCCGACCTCGGCGCCGTGGCAGCGATGTTCGATGACGACCAGCCGGGCGAGCCGCTGTACGAGCTCGAGCCCCAGCCCGGGTCGCCGATCCCGGCCGAGGGCAACATCGGCCCGACCCGGTGGACCGGCATCCACAAACCGATAATCGCCGCGGTCAACGGTGCGGCTTACGCCGGCGGCCTCGAGTGGGCCTGCCTGGCCCATCTCCGAATCGCCGATCAGCACGCGTCATTCGGGGTCACCTGTCGCCGCTGGAACGTCGGCCTCGGCGACGGCGGAACCCAGAGGCTTCCCCGGCTGATCGGTCTGGGCCGAGCCCTCGACCTGATCATCACCGGCCGGGTGATCGGTGCGCCCGAGGCCGAGCGGATCGGCCTGGTGAACGAGGTGACCAGGAGCGGGCACAGTCTCCCGCGGGCCCTCGAACTGGCCCGCACGATCGCCGAGCTGCCCCAGCCCGCGCTGAGGACCGATCTCGAGGCGACGATACGCGGCTTCGGCCGGCCGCTCGACGAGGGGCTCGCGGTCGAGGCGGAATGCTTCAACCGGCTGCTCGGCGGTCCCGAGATGCTGTCGGGCGCGCGAAGCTTCCTCGACCGCGAGCACCCGGACCGCCGTTCCGGCTCGGACCCGCTCTACCTGCCCGGCAAAGCGTGGGCGTTCGCCGAGCGGGCGCACCGCGGGCAGCCCGGCCGCTTCGGCTCCGGCCGGTTCATCGACCATCCGGCCGCGGTGGCCGCGATCGTCTCCGGGTACGGGGACGAGACCGCCGAGGCGGCCGCCTTCCTCCACGACACGGTCGAGAAGACCGACGCCACGGCCGCCGACATCGAGCGCGCGTTCGGGCCGGAGATGCGCGATCTCGTGGTGGTGCTGGGCCAGGACCCCGCGATCGAAGACCGGAGCCGGCGCAAGGCCGACCACCGGCGAAGGATTGCGACCGCCGACCCCCGGGCCAGGCTGGTCTACACCGCCGACCGCGTGGCCGGGATCGAGCGGCTGCTGGCCCGGCTCGAAGCCGGTGGCGACCCGGCCGACCTGGAGGTGGAACGGCGGCTCGAGAACTGGCGGGCCGACCGGGAGATGCTGGCCGGGCTGGCGGTTCCGCCGGAGCTGCTGCTCAGGATCGACCACGGTCTCGGCCGCATGGAGGCCGCGATCGGCTGACCGCCTCGGCCCTGGCCGTGGGTGGGGTGGCGCGGAGCAGGCTGGGCGTGAGAAGCTTGCCCGGCAATGCAACCCGCACCGCCGAAATACCGGGCGCCCGGACCGGAGCCCGGGCCGGGCTCCGCTGAGACGTCCGGGACAGGTCCGGACGACACCGGCCGAAGCGAGTTCGGCCGGTGGTTCAGGGCACGGGTGACCTTCGGCCGGATGGAACGGGTCAGCCTGTTTCATTCGGTGATCTACACGGGGCTCCTGATTTGCGCGTTCGCGCTCGACGGTCCCCAGCCGATCACCTTCATCCTGGGTCTGACCCACGGCCTGATCTGGATCGGCATGTCGATCACCAGCCTGTTCGCAGTCCACTACAACATGATCAACCTGCGGCTCGCGGTGGCGATCACCCTGCTCGGATGCGTTGCGCCGTTCTTCGGTTCGTTCGAGTTCCTCAGGCAGAGTCACTCCCGGTCTTCGGTGACCGCGTGAGCGATCGCGGCGGCGTGGCGGTGGACGGTGAGCCGGAGGGACGGGACCTGCTGCTCAAGAACGCCGTGCTCGACGGTGAGCTGGTCGGCCTGCGGGCGAGCGCCGGGGTAATCACCGAGATCGGCCCGGGGGTCGGAATCGGGCAGGAGCCGGCCGCACCGGTACTGGACGCCGGCGGCTCGCTGTTGGTCCCGCCACTGGTCAACGCCCATACTCACTCGGCGATGACCCTGTTTCGCGGTCACGGCGACGATCTGCCGCTGATGCGATGGCTGCGCGAGGCGATCTGGCCGGTCGAGGCCCGGCTCGATGCAGAAGATGTCTACTGGGGCTCGCGGCTGGCCTGCGTGGAGATGATCCGGAACGGGACCACCTCGTTCTGGGACATGTACTGGCAGCCCGAAGCGGTGGCCAGGGCGGTCTACGACGCCGGGATCCGGGCGACGATCGCCGGGCCGATGATCGACCCGGAAGCCGAGGACGCGATCAGGGAACGAAACCGCTCGCTCGAGCGGGGGCTGGACAACCTCGCCGCGTTCGGCCATCGCATCGGCGCGGCGGTGGCCCCGCACTCGATCTATACGGTCGGCGCAGAAAGCCTCGAGTTTGCGGCTCGGCTGGCCGGCGAGCGGGACCTGCCGATCCACATCCACCTGTCGGAGACCGAAGGCGAGGTCAGCGATTGCATCGACCGGCACGGGCTACGACCGGCCCAGTACCTGGATCGCCTCGGCCTGCTGGGTGAGAACACGCTGCTCGCCCACGGCGTGTGGCTCGACCGGGCGGAACTCGAATTGATTGCGGAGCGGGGCGCCACGATCGCCTGCAACCCCGTGGCCAACATGAAGCTCGCGGTCGGCGGCTTCTTTCCCTACCCCCAGGCCCGCGAGCTGGGTGTCCGGATGGGGCTGGGGACCGACGGTCCCGGGTCCAACAACTCGCTCGACCTGTTGTCCGACCTGAAGATCTTCGCCCTGACCCAGCGCCATGCGGCAACCGATGCCGAGGTGATCCCGGCCTCCGAGGCATGGGCGATCGCCACCGGCCGGCGCTCGGAGCTGATCGGCCGCCCCGAGCCGCTGGTACCGGGTGAGAGGGCCGACTTCCTGCTGCTCGAGCCCGACCGACCCGAACTGGCCCTGGGCGACCTGGAATCGAACCTGGTCTACACGGCCCCCGGTTCAGTGGTCAGGTCGACCGTGGTCGGCGGCCGGGTGCTGATGGATCGCGGCGTGGTGGAAGGAGCCGACGAGATCATCGCCCGGGCCAGGGAGCGCTCGGTCAGGTTGGGGCTCGGTTCCGGGCCGGGCGCGCGGGGAGGCGCGGACGTGGGTCGTTGACCGGGGCGGGACGGGCCCGTCCCGCGATCCGCGGGTCGACCTCTACAGGTACCCCATCGGGTCCTGGGCGACCCCGTTCACCCGGACCTCGAAGTGCAGGTGGGGGCCGGTGCTGGCCCCGGTGTTGCCCGAGTATCCGATGACCTGCCCCTGGTCGACCTTCTGGCCACTTGTCACCGCAAAGGCCGACTGGTGGCCGTAGCAGGTCGAAAGACCGCTGCCGTGATCGACGCAGGTGTAGTTGCCGTAGCCACCATAGGCAGAGGCCAGGATCACCGTGCCGGACGCGGCGGCCCTGATCGGAGTCCCCTCCGGGACCGAGATGTCGATGCCCTCGTGGTAGGTCGAACCGACGCCGCCCGGCGAGGAACGGGGGCCGAAACCCGAGGTCAGCACACCGCTGACCGGCCAAATCAGTCCGGCTGCGCTGGGGGAAGTGAGCGGGCCGGCGGGAAGGGTGTTGAGTCCCGACGCGGCGGCGATCTCCTGCTGAATCTTGGCCTGGAGGTCGGCCTCGACGTCCTCGAGGTGGTCGACCTGGCCGTTGATCCTGCCGACCACTGCGCGGCGGTCCCGCCGCGCGGAGATCAGCTTGTTCTGCTGGGACTCCACCGCCTGGCGGGCCGAGGCGATGTTCTGCTCTTCGGCTGCGATCTGGTCGCGCGCGACCTCGATCGTCTCTTTGGCCTTCTTCAGGCGGACGACCAGCGCCTGCTGCTGGTCGCGCAGGCTCCTCACCCGACCGACCACGGTCTCGTCCCGGTTCTGGATCTGCCTCAGGTACTCCGATCGCTGGAGCAGGTCGCCATAGTCGTTGGCGCTCAGCACCAGCTCCGAGATGTCGCTCGATCCGCTCTGGTAGATCGCGACCAGCCGGTTGCGGAGGATCTCCAGCGATCGTTGCAGCCGCTTTGCCAGGACCCTCAGCTCGTCCCAGGCCGCCTTCACTTCGGCCTCGGCCTGGTCGAGCTCGGCCTGCTTGGCCGCCAACCGAACCTCGGCCGCGTGCTCTTTCGCCCTGAGTGCCGAAACCCGGCTCTCGAAGCCGGCTATCCGGCCGCTCAGACCCGCGATCTGGTCGGTGAGCACGCCCTTCTTCTGTTCGGCCTGACTGATCTTCTGCTGGGTCTGATCGAGCCTGCCCTCGGTCGAGGCGGCGGCGGAACCGGCCGATGCGGCACAGGCAACGGTCGCCAGCGCGAGCAGCAGCGCGACCAGTCGGCCCCGCTGGGGACCGGCGGTGAGGGGATTCATCGAGTGCACTCCGACGGAGTGTAAGCACATGCACACATTGAGCGGCGACCGCCGCGCGACCTGCACGCAAGCTTGCCGTCTCCCCGACCGGGCATGCCCGACCCGAGCGGTTACGGGAACCGGCCACCGCACCGCTTCCAATCCGCCCCGGTATCTGCATAGGATTGACGGAGTGTCCGCCGGACCTCCAGCTCAGACTGATCGGGACGACGCCTCCGGGGACCGGTCCTCGGGGAACGAGTCCACCGCGACTCCGGTCAGGTACGAAGAGGTGAGCAAGCGCTATCCCGGGGCCGACCACGATGCGGTCCATCGGCTCAGCCTGGAAGTCCCGGCCGGCGAAATCTGTGTGCTGGTCGGCCCGTCCGGGTGTGGCAAGACCACCGCGATGCGAATGGTCAACCGGACCGTGGAAATGACCTCGGGCGAGATCTTCATCGGCGACCGCTCGGTCAGGCAGGGCGACGCGGCCGAGCTCCGGCGGGAAATCGGATACGTGATCCAGCAGATCGGGCTGTTTCCCCACCGCACGATCGCCGAGAACATAGGGACCGTCCCGAGCCTGCTCGGCTGGAAACAGGCCGAGATCGAGCAGAGGGTCGAGAAGCTGCTCGAGCTGATCGGGCTCGACCCCGAATTCGGCGACCGCTATCCGAGCCAGCTGTCCGGCGGGCAGCAGCAGCGGGTCGGCGTCGCCCGGGCGCTGGCGGTCGATCCCCCGGTGATGCTGATGGACGAACCGTTCGGAGCGATCGACCCGATCAACCGCTCGAGGCTCCAGAACGAATTCCTGCGGCTCCAGGCGGAGCTGGGCAAGACGGTGCTGTTCGTCACCCACGACGTCGATGAGGCGATCAAGATGGGTGACCGGATCGCGGTCCTGCGCAAAGGGGGCGAGGTGGCCCAGTTCGCCACCCCGACCGAGCTGCTGATGGAGCCGGCCGACGACTTCGTGGAGGACTTCGTCGGTGCCGACCGGGCGCTGAAGAGACTCGCCCTGATGCGGGTCAAGGACGCCAGCCTCTGGAAGGCGCCGATCTGCCTGGCCGGGGACCCGACCGGTCCGGTCCGTTCGGACCTGGCCGGGGCCGAGGTCCCCCACGCCTTGCTGGTCGACTCCGGCCGCAGGCCGCTCGGCTGGCTGTCCGAACGGGACCTCGCCGCACCCCAGGTCCCCTCCCGGCCCGATACCCCGGCCGACCCGCTGATCGATGCCGACTCGATCCTCCGCGACGGCCTGGCCACGCTGCTGCAGTCGGGCTCCCAGTATGCGCCGGTAGTGGACGGCAACGGCCGCCTCGGCGGAGTCCTCTCGGTCGAGATCGTGGCCGACTTCCTTTCTTCCGGGGAGGCAGCCGAGTCGGAACTGGCCGCGGTGGACAGGCCCCATGAGTGACCCGCTCGCGGGCCCCGGATGGCTGCTGGGCGCCGCCGCCCCGTCCGATTTCTTCCGGGACCGTTCCGACGGGGGCTGCATCCAGGAGAACAAACTGTTCTGCCCCGACTGGGCGATCGACAACATCGATCGCTACACCGATCCGACCCTGCAGCACCTGGTCCTGGTCTTCAGCGCGGTTGCCGCCGGCTTCCTGATCGCTTTCGGGCTGGCCGTACTGGCCCACCGCCACCGCGCGCTCTCGTCGCCGTTCCTGGCAGCCACCGGAGTGCTGTACACGATCCCGTCGATCGCCTTCTTCTTCCTGTTGCTGCCGATTACCGGCCGGGGAGCATTGACCGCGATCATCGCGCTGACCGCGTTCACGCTGCAGATCATCTTCCGCAACATCACCACCGGCCTGAGAAACGTGCCACCGGAGGTGACCGAGGCCGCCCGCGGGGTGGGCCTGACTCCCAAGCAGATCCTCTGGCGGGTCGAGATCCCGCTGGCGATGCCGGAGATCATCGCCGGGCTCCGGGTCGCCACGGTCAGCACGGTGGCCCTCGCCACGCTGGCCGTGTTCGCCAACGGCGGCGGGCTCGGGGCCGAGATCGTCAGCGGGTCGAACATCACATTCAAGACCGGAATAATCATCGCCGGCTCGATCGCGATCCTGATGGCGATCACCTTCGATGCGCTGCTGCTGCTGACCGGCCGGTTGCTCGCGCCCTGGAAGCGGGTCGAGGCATGATCCCGACCCCGGTCGCCGCGCTCGGCCTGTTCGGCGAGGCCTTCCAGTTCGTCTTCCAGGGACAGGAAGCGGCCACCGGCGGGGTGACGGTCGGCGGGACCGGCCAGGTCCTGGACCTGGCCGGCAAGCAGCTCGAGGTGACCCTGCTGGCACTCGCGGTCTCGATCGTCCTGGCCCTCCCGGTGGGGGTGTTCCTGGGCCACCACGGGAAGGGTGAGTTCGTCGCGGTCTCGGCCGGCAACGCCGGACGGGCGATTCCCGAGCTCGCCCTGATCGCGCTGATGGCGGCAGCGGTCGGGGTCGGCCTGTTCAACCTCGTGGTCGCCCTGGCGATCCTCGGAATCCCACCGATCCTGACCAACGCCTTCGTCGGGATCCGCCAGGTGGACCGGGTCTCGGTCGAAGCGGCCCGTGGCATGGGAATGACCGACGGCGAAATCATCAGGAAGGTCGAGTTGCCGCTGGCCGTCCCGACCATCATGGGCGGGGTCCGGACCTCGGCGATCAACATCATCGCCACCGCCACGATCGCTCCGCTCGCCGGCATCCTGACCCTCGGAGACTTCATCATTTCCCGCAACGTCTACGGCGACGCCGGCGTGCTGGCCGGAGCGATCCTGGTCGCGCTGATGGCGCTCGCCCTGGAGTTGACCCTGGCCGGTGTTCAGTGGAAACTGACCTCACCGGGGCTCAGGATCCGGAGAGCTGAGTGAAGCGTGCAAACCCGAAGTCCAACCAAGGAGAACAACTGATGTCATTGCCCAAGCTCAAATACCTGCTGATACTCGGGGCGCTTGCCCTGGCGCTGGGACTCGTCGCCTGTGGCAGCGACGATAGCAGTGACAGCTCTTCATCCGACGGATCGGGCGGGTCGGGTGAACTGATCCAGTCGAACCCCGACAACGCGGGCACCACCCTGACCGTCGGCTCGAAGAACTTCACCGAGCAGATCGTGCTCGGAGAGATCTACGCCCAGGGGCTGGAGGCGGCCGGCTACACGGTCAAGACCGACCTCAACCTCGGTTCCGAGACGATCGCCCTGCAGGCACTCAAGCAGGGTGAGATCTCGGGCTACCCGGAATACGTGAGCACCGCCCTGACCTCGTTCTACGACGTGCCGGCAGAAGACATCCCGGCCGACTCGCAGGATGCCTACGACCAGGTCCAGGGCCTGCTGGACGAGGACGGCCTGGAAGCATTTCCTCCGACCCCGTTCTCGAGTGCCAACGCGGTCGGCCTGCTGACCTCGAAGGCGGAAGAACTGGGAGTCTCGACAATCTCGGACCTCGAGGGCGTAAGCCAGGACCTGAAGTTGTACGGCTCGCCCGAATGCCGTCAGCGAGTCGACTGCCTGATCGGGCTCGAAGACAATTATGGGCTCGAGTTCCAGTCGTTCACCCCGGTCGACATCGGCCTGCGCTACGAAGTGCTCGACAAGGGCCAGGCCGACCTCTCGATCGTGTTCACCACCGATGCCCAGCTCGGCGCCTCGGACAAGTACACGATCCTCGAGGACGACAAAGGGGTCCTGCCGGCCGGGAACGTGGTCTTCCTGACCAAGAAGTCCACCGCCGAACAGGCCGGGGCCGACTATGAATCGACGATCGTGGACGTCCAGGGCAACCTGACTGAGAAGGTCATGCAGGAGCTCGATGCCCGGGTCGACATCGACAAGGAGAAGCCGGCCGACGTCGCCGCCGAGTACCTGAAGGAGTTCGGCTACACCGAATAGGAAGCGGCGGGCCGGGCCGGTTCCGGCTCAGATATCCCGCCGAAGAGACGGCCGCCTTCCGGGGCGGTCGTCTCGACTTCGGCGACGACCGTCGGGGGCGACGGTTGGCAGTGAGCGGACCGGCCGCGGCCGGCCGACGCCCTAGGGAAGGCGGTAGCTCACCTTCTCCGGCTCGATCCTGACGATCAGGCGGTCCTCTCCCGGCCGCCTGTGCCGATACGGGTACTCGCCCAGATAGCGGCGCGACAGTTCGTCGATGTGACTTTCGGCCCCCTCGCGGGTGATCTCGACGACCCGACCCCGGACGGTCAGCGGGGCGTACGGGTTCTCCGGGTCGACGATCGAGACCGAGACCCTCGGGTCCCTTTCGAGGTTGCGGGCCTTGAGCCTGCCGGTAGCCGTGTTGAAGACGAGCGTGTCGCCTTCGTGGTCGATCCAGACCGGCGTCACGTGCGGCGATCCGTCGGCCATCACCGTCGCGACGTGCGCGAGGTGTCTTCCTTCCAGCAACGGTACGGCCTCCTCGGGAATTCCGGCCACGCTCTCCTCCGGTTCGGTAGCTGCTTGGTCAACGAGGATATACCGACAACCGGTCCGGACCGGGCCGCGACAGGCGTCGGGACGGGCGCGTCGAATAGTTCCCCGATGGACCCAGGCACAGCGAACGAGCCCGGCCTGAGCGAGAAACTCGCCGGCAGGCCACGCCCCGGAGACGGCGTGGTCGGCGACCGCGCGGTCCGGGCCGAACGACTGATGAACACGCCGCTGATGATCGCGGCGGCCCTGACCCTGCCGGCGGTGGCCTTGACCGAATCGGCCGCCACCGGATGGCTGGGAACGCTGGGGGCGGTGCTCAACTGGGGAACCTGGCTCGCCTTCGCGATCGAGCTGGTGATCATGCTGGTCCTCGTCCCGGACCGACGCACCTACCTGCGGCACCACCTGGTCCTGGTGGTCGTGGTCGTGCTCACTCCCCCGGTCCTGCCTCCCGGCCTCCAGTCGATCAGGGCGATCCGCCTGCTCCGCCTGCTCCGCCTGCTGAAGCTGGCCCAGCTGTCCAACCAGCTCTTCTCGGGCAGGGGCCTCCAGTATGCGGCGCTGATGACCGCGGTCACCGCGGTCGCCGGGGGAGCGATCTACCGCGCCTTCGAGCAGGGCTCGCAGCAACTCACCGAATGGGAGGGCCTTTACTGGGCGATCGGCACGATGACCACGCTCGGGACCCAGTACGAGTCCCATACGACCGGATCGCAGATCACCGCGACGGTGATCCTTTTGATCGGCATTTCGTTCATAGCGATGCTCACCGGTGCCGTCGCCCAGCGGTTTCTCAACCCGCCCTCCGCGGAACCGGAGCAACCGGATAACCGGCCCTAGAGACCGGACGGATGGCGGGCGATGAAGCCGGAGCTGTCACGGATCGCGGTCTGCCACTTCGGGCCCGTCCCGCCGGTGCCCGAGGTGTCCCAGGCCAGCCCGGCGATCACCGCGTAGGCGTGGCCGGAATTGCCGTACACCGTTATCCAGTTTCCTTCGCCCGGCTCGCCCCAGGTGGTCAGCCCGGTCGAGTCGAACGGGCTGGAGATCAGCCCGCCACCGTGCAGGGCGTAGCTGACCGCTCCGGAGCAGTCGTAGCCCGGCGATTCGAAGGAGCCGTGCCCACCGCCCCACAGGTACGGTCTGCCGACGATCGCGTTGGCCGCCGCGATCACGTCCTTGACCGCCTGCGGGGCGCCGGCCGGTGCGGCGGCGAGGCCATCGGCGCCGAGTACCGCGGTCTGACCGGGGACCGGAGCCGGAGCGGAAGCCCCCGACTGGGCCGCCGAGCTGCTGGCCGGATCGACCGAGAGATCCGGGAGGTTTCCTTCGATCGTGCCGGCCCGTTCCTGGAGGGCCGCGATCCTCGCTTTGCGGGTGTCGCGGGCAGCGAGGAACTCGGCACGCCGAGCCTCCAGCGTGTCGCGCGCCCTGGCCGCGGCCGCCTCCTTCACTGCTATCTCGTCGCGCGCCTCCCTGAGCCTCGCTTCCTGCGCTTCCATTCGTTCGACCATCGCCGTGATCTCGTCGCGGAGCGCAGTGACCCGGTCGATGATCTGCTCATCGTGGTCCTGAATGCTCTCGGCGTAGTCCGAGCGCGAGACCAGGTCGGCCCAGTTGGACGAACCGAGCACTATGTCGGAAACCTCCGGCGTGCCGGCCATGTACAGGTAGACCAGCTGGTCGCGCAGCACGTCGAGCGCCCGCTGGAGCCTCGCCCTGACCTCTTTCAGGTGCGCCCTCTCCCGGGCCAGGTCGGCCTCGATCGCGTCCAGTTCGGCCTGCTTCGCGGCCAGCTCGGCCTCCAGGGCGTCGGCTCTCGCCCGGACCGGGGATAGCTCTGCGATCAGCGCGTCGACTCGGCGGTTGTCGGCCGCGAC
Organism: Solirubrobacterales bacterium; assembly: GCA_020438295.1. Lineage (GTDB taxonomy): Bacteria > Actinomycetota > Thermoleophilia > Solirubrobacterales > 70-9 > 67-14. The sequence continues at coordinate 10,637 of JAGQUV010000020.1, read as the reverse complement.
CTGCTCGCGGAGCTGATCGACCGACCCCGAGATCTCGGCCAGCTTCTCCTGCGCCCGGTCGTAGCGCTGCTGCGGCGTGGCCGCGGTCGCCGGGCCGACGGCCAGGGCCGGAAGGCAGAAGGCGATGGCTGCGGCCGAAGCGGCCACAGCGGTAGCTACGCGACCGCGGCCGCTCTGAGTTTCGGTGAAATCGGTTTCCATTTGAGCCCGCAAGCCAAAAACGGGCGAATCACCACGGTAGCGACGCCCGGCAACCGGCCCGACCGGATCGGCCGGCTGGGAAATCAGTTGCAGAAAGAGGAATCGGCCATGGCCTCGGCGACGAGCTCGTACGAGCGCAGGCGATCGTCCCGGTCGTGGACCATGGTCGAGATGATCAGCTCGTCCGCCCCGGTGTCGGTGGCCAGCTTCTCCAGGCCGGTCCTGACCGTCTCCGGTGAGCCGAACAGGTGGCCTTTGGCGACTGAACGGACCACGGCGTCCTCGTCCGGCGTGAATTCGTGCGCCTCGGCCTCCTCCGGGGTCGGGAACCGGCCCGGGTTGCCACTCCTGAGCCGGGCGAATGCCAGCCGGGACGGGCCGGCCAGCCAGCGTGCCCGCTGGTCGGTCTCTGCGCAGACGACCCCGACCGCGACCATCACCCGCGGCCGCTCCAGATAGCGCGACGGGGTGAACCGCGACCGGTACAGCTCGATCGCCGGCAGGGTGTTGCGCGCGCTGAAATGGTGGGCGAACGAATATGGCAACCCCAGCAGACCGGCCACCTGGGCCGTGTAACCGCTCGAGCCCAGCAGCCAGATCTCGGGCTGATGGCCGAGACCGGGGACCGCCGAAATCGCGCCATAGGGATGGCCGGGCGGGAACTCGCCGGTGAAGAAACCGAGCAGCTCGCCGAGCAGCTCGGGCAGGTCCTCGTCCGAAAGCGGATCGGCCGAGCGCCGCAGCGCCGCGGCCGTGACCCGGTCGGTGCCGGGGGCCCGGCCGATCCCGAGGTCTATCCGGCCCGGGTTCAGGGCCTCGAGCGTGCCGAACTGCTCGGCCACGACCAGCGGCTGGTGGTTCGGCAGCATCACCCCGCCCGAGCCGACCCGGATCGTCTCCGAGTTTGCCGCCAGGTGGGCGATGACCACGGCCGGGGCCGAGCTGGCGATCCCGGGCATGTTGTGGTGCTCGGCCACCCAGTGCCGGTGGTAGCCGAGCCGGTCGGCAAGAGCGACCAACTCGGTCGACCCGGCCAGGGCCTCGCCCGGGCCCGCGCTTTCGGCGATCGGGATCAGGTCGAGGACCGAGAGCTTGAGCCGATCACCGCTCACGGTTCGATCAGCCCCGCCTGGCCCGCCGACAGCACCGCTTCGGCCTGCTTGCCCTCCGGCGAGTAGTCGATCGCCGGGTCTTCATCGGGCGTGAGCTCGGCCCGCCAGCTCCACCAGTTGATCCCCTCGAGCCACTCGGCACCGGCAAATGCCTTGAATGCGGCTTCGTAGGCTTGCGCCTGGGCCGCCTGGTCCGGTCGCCCACCGACTCGCACTTCCCAGGGATGGGCGGCGGCATCCGCCTGGGTCGGGTAGCCGATCTCGGACAGGATCACGGGCCGGTCCCACTGCTCCGACAGCCCCTGGAGCCGGTCGACGATCGGGGCCCACGCGGCGAGCAGGTCCTCCTCGGTCGGGGACTCTCCCTCGCTCGACAGCGGATAGTAGGCATCGACCCCGATCAGGTCGAGCGCGTCCCAGAACTGAATCGACTCGACTTCGTCCCAGTTGGCCGCATAGGTCAGCCGGCCGGAGAATTTCTCGCCGACCGACCGGATCAGGTCCTGCCACTCGGCCGTCTCGCCCGAGACGCCCTTGAGTTCGGTGCCGACCACGTACAGGTCGGCCCCGACGTCGGCGGCGATCCATGCATAGCGGTCGATGAAGCGCCGGTACGACTTGAACCAGGCGGCCCGGTTGGCGGGCGAGATGTCACCGCGGAAGGTCCCGTCGAGCACGTCGACGTGCGGCTTGAGAATCACCTTGAGTCCGGCATTGCGGGCGGCATCGATAGCCCGGTAGATGCTGTCGTCGTTCGGGCTCTTGCCTTTCTCGGAGTGGACCTCGTCCGACGTGGCGGTGTCCATGTACCAGGTCGGGACCAACGTGACCGCGGTGCTGCCGAGCTCTTTGATCCTGGCCAGGTCGTCCTCGCCGGCCGAGTAGCCGTCGCTGGTGTAGGCGGTCAGGTTGAGGCCGCTGAGTGGGCCCGGCTCGACCGGCCTCGCAGACGGGACCACCGAGGTCGTGCCGGTCACCTGGGCGGGAACCGGGTCGGTGGTGGTATCCCCTCCGGTCTGCCCACCGTTGCTATTCGATTTCACGATCGCCAGTCCGGTCGCGGCCGCAATCAGGACGGCGACGAGGATTCCGAGGGCCAGAAGGCGGGTTCGCATCGGCGGAGTCTAGGCGAGACATGGGCCCGGTTAACGAAAACCGGCCGCGCCGTGAGGCGCGGCCGGGATTCGGATCGAGGAATCGGGTCAGCTGAGGATCTCTGCCTTCAACTTGTTGTATTCCTCGTCGGTCACGCCACCGCTCTGCTTGAGCTGGTCGAGCTTGTGCAGTTCGTCGACCGATGAACTGCCGGCGGTGTCACGTACGTACTGCTCGAACTGTTTCTGCGACTCGGCCTGGTCCTTGAGCGCACGTTTCCGCATGCCGGAACCGCGCGCGATCAGATAGACCAGCGCGGTCAGCGGCGGGAAGACGATCAGGAAGAACACCCAGATCGCCTTGCCCCAGCCCGACATGTCGTGGTCACGGAAGATATCCATCAGGATCGCGATTACGACCCAGATCCAGATCACGAAGAAGAAGATCGCCAGGGCGGTGAGAAGTGCGTCACCGAGTTCGTATGTTGCTAGTAGCACCGGGTTGATTCCTTTCGGGGTCTAATGGCTCCGGCGGAGGGGACCGGCCCGCGCCGCCGAGGGAAAGCTATCCGCTTTCGCCTTGCTGCCGTTTCCCGGCGATCTTCCAGGCGGCCGGCATCAGCAGGGCTCCGACCGCGGCCTTGACCAGGCCGCCCAGGATGAAGACCGTGAAGCCGTGGTAGATGGTGTCGGCCCAGCTCATGTCGAGCGCCAGCTTGAGGCCGGCAAGCCCGAACGCGAAGATGATCAGCTGCCCGACCACGAACGAGAGAAAGGCGGTCACGAACTTGCGGTCGGTGCCGTGCTCGGCCAGCCAGCCGACCGCGTACGCGGCAAAGATGAAGCCGATTATGTAGCCACCCGAAGCGCCCCAGATCACGTCCGGCCCGGAATTGCCGTCGGCGTAGACCGGGAGCATCAGGCCCATCAGGGCGTAGAGCAGCAGCGCGGCCATGCCCCGCCTGGCGCCCAGCGCCGAACCGACCAGGACCACCGCGAGGGTCTGGCCGGTCATCGGGACCGGCTCCATCGGGATCGTGATCTGCGCCATCAGCGCGGTGAACAGCGCACCACCGAGGACCAGCAGCGCGGTGTTGACCCGGCTGCTCGCGAAAGCATCGGAAATGACTGGGACGCGGGGGGAATCGACCGCGTGGGAAAGCGTGGACATCAAGACCCTTCCTTAGTTCGACTGGAAATCGAGGAAATCGAGACTCCGGCAGCCTACCCGGACCGGCACCGCTTTGCGCCGTCACTGCGAGGCCTCCAGCAGACCCGGCAGGTCGGCGATCGACTCGATCGTGGCGGTCGGCTCGATCCCCGACTCGGCCACCAGATCGGGCCGATACTTGCCGGTCCTGACCAGGACCGAAGCGATCCCCGACTCCAGGCCGCCGCCGACGTCCCCTTCGATGTCGTCGCCGACCATCACTGTGGCCCCGGCCGGGATCCCTGCATCGGCCAATGCCATCTCGAAGAACCTGACCGAGGGCTTGCCGACCACCACGGCCTCGTGCCCGCTCGCGTACTCGAGCGCGGCCGAGTATGCACCGACATCGAGTGCCAGGCCGTCGGCGCGCTCCCAGTAGCGGTTGTGCTGGAGCGCGATCAGCTCGGCACCGTTCATGATCTGTCGGAAGGCGTGGTTCAGGGTCTCGGCCGAGAACATCGGACCGAGGTCGCCGAGCACGATCGCGTCGGTCTGCTCGTCGGTCCCCACAAGCGCGATCTCCTCGAGGTCCTCGCGCAGCGACTTGGCGACCATCAGGTTCACCTTCTCGTGACCCATCATGCGGCAGTGGCGCACCGCCATCGCGGCCGGGGTCAGGACCTCGTCCGGGGTCACTTCGAAACCGGCACGCCGAACCCGATCGACCACGGCACGCCGCGAGATCGAGCTCGTGTTGGTGACCAAGCGAACCGATTCCACCCGGTCCCGCAGCGATTCGAACGCCTCGACAGCTCCGGCGATCGGCTCACCGTGCACGTACAGCACCCCTTCGATGTCAAGCAGCAGCGCACGGCAGTCGGCTGGTAGGTCGGGCATGCCCAGAATCTAGTGGCCGACCGGAGTCCGGTCCATGTACCGGTGGACAAAAAGCCCGGCCGGCATCCGTTCAGTTGTCCCGGGACCGCTCCACGAAAAGAGTCTGGCTGGCCGCCCCGAACGGGCCCTCCCGGTCGTGGAGCGCGGTCACCGTCAGGCCGGCGCCGATCGGATCGACCGAAGTCTCGGATGTCACCCCGATCCAGTCACCGGCCGGCTCCCGGAACAGCGAGAGATTGAGGTCACAGTTGACGAAGATGTACTCACCGAACGGAACCGGGTGGGCCAGTCCGTTGCCGAAGTCAGCAGCCGCCGCCGCCCGCTGCGCCCCGGTCGGCGTCTCACCGGGGACCACCGGGTACTCGAGCCGGAACCAGCCCGACCCGGTCGGTCCGACCTCGTCGATGCCGCCCTCGATCATCCGGATCGTGTTGGCCGTCCCGTAGAAGGTGAGGCTGGCGCCGGCGGCCCAGACCCCGCTCTCCACCGACCTGCCCTCTTCCGGCGGAGCCATCGAAGGCGTGATCTCGGCCACCCCTGAGGGCAGTCGCACCTCACCGCGCCTGAGCAGCACGGCCCGGGCGTCGATCAGGGTCCGGTTGCCCGTGACCAGCCTTTCCGAAATCACCTTCTGCTTCCTGCCCGGCTTGCTCACCTCGGCCTCGATCCCGATCTCGCCCAGGGTGACCGGGCCGTTGAACGTGCAGGAGAGCGAGGCCAGCCGCATCTCATCGCCGCCGAACAGCTCGGCCGCCCGGACCAGTAGGGCACCGGGTGCGCCGCCGTGGGCGGCGTCGGGGCTCCAGGGACCGCGCGCCAGTGCGGTCAGCTGGAAGTATTCGCTGAGCAGAGAGGTCGCGGAGCCGCTCCGCTCGATCGGCAGGGCGATCGCCTCGGGAACGGGCTCGTCCGGTCGCCGGGTCACGCCTCAGACCCCGCCCGGCAGGGACCCGGCCCCCGGTCCGCCGTCCACGACGCGCCCGGGATCACCCGACCGGGAGTCGAACGCGAGTAGCGCCAGGCCGGCGGTGATCACCGTTCCGGCGACGGCCGTGGTAGTGGCCAGGCCGGCCGTCGGGATCCGGTCGCGGGCGGCGGCGGTGGCGGCCAGGTCGACCAGGTCGGCAAAGACAGACAGCGCAAGCCACGGCGTGGCCGCGTCCCGACGGGCCGCCTCGGCCATGCCTGCGCCTAGCGCGATGTCACGGGCCCCCACGGCCCGCACGATGATTCCGGTCGGCCGCCCGCCCCCCGGCTCCCCTATCCAGGCCTTGCCGATCCGCGCCGGGGCGAGGCATTCGGCGATCCCGAACCCGACCCGGGAAAGCCCGAAGGCAGCGATCAACGCGTTCCGGCGTGCCATGCCGGGAGGGTATCGCCCGGCGCTGAGCCGATGCCCGAACGTCAAGGTCGGCCGGCGGCCCCGGCAGAGGTCCGACCTGGGCCGCGACTGTAACCTGCCGGCATGCCGACCGCCGAGAAAGTGACCCTTCACGTGCTGCCGCCTTCACATCCCTGTATGACTGCGAGGGCCGCGCTCGAATACAAAGGCGTGGAATTCGAACTGGTCACCCTCGACTTCGCCACGTTCGGTGACACGATGGAGCAGGTCTACGGTCCGGGCAACCGGACCGTGCCCGGCATGACGATCGGCGATCAGCCGATCCACAAGTCGGTCGCGATCCTCGAAAGGATCGACCGGGAATACCCCGAGAACCCGCTTTACCCGGAGCCGGTCGGCGAGGCGGTGCGGGAGGCCGAACTGTGGGCAAACGGCGATCTACAGGACCTCGGCCGACGACTCTCGTGGGGCGCCCTCCGCTTCCGGCCCGAGGCGGCAGGCACGATGGCCGGCGGGCAGCCGCTCGACCCGGCCGGGACCGACTACGCGATGAAGCTGATCCACGGCACCTGGAAGTACCACGGGATAAGTGCGGTCAGGCTGGCCGACGACCTGAAGCTGCTGCCGAGCCTGATCGCCCGGGTCGACGGTTTCGCCGAACGGGGCCTGATCGACGGCAACCAGCCGACCGCGGCCGACTTCCAGATCGGCGCGACGGCCCGGGTGCTGCTGACGGTCGGTGATCTGCGGCCGCTGCTCGACGGTACCGCCGCCGAACGGATCGCGCTCCGGTTCTTTCCCGACTACGGCCTCGACATACCGGCCGGAGCGTTCCCCGAGGACTGGGTCGTCGACGAACTTCCGGCCACCGCAGACGGCTGACCGGTCGGTACGCGTTCAGCCGGCCGGTTCCACGCCTTTCCCGCCGAGCCGACCGCCGACGAAGAAAAGGGTGACCAGGAACCCGCCCAGGGCCAGGGCCGCGTTGAGATCGAACGCGGCGTGGAGGCCGGAGATCAGGCCCGACTGGCCGGCGAACACGGTGGTCGTGATGGCCAGGCCGACCGATCCTCCGGCGATCTGGAACATGTAGATGATGCCGCCGGCGAGGCTCGACCGGGACTCGTCGACCGACGTGACCGCGGCCGTGGTCGCGGCCGAGTAGAACAACCCGACCCCGATCCCGAGCAGGATCATCCCGGGAACGATCGCCGTGAACGCGCCGTTCGATTCGATCCCCAGCCCGATCAGCAGGGGCCCCAGGAAGAACGAAGCCGAGCCGACCGAAACGATCAGCTTCGCGCCAAGCCGGTTGTACAGCGGCCCGGCCACGAATGAGCTCAGCGCGAATATGCCCATGAACGGCAGCAGCCCGAGGCCGCTCTGGAAGGCCGAGTAGTCGAACTCCTTCTGCAGGTATTGGGGGACGTAGAGCAAGGTCGCGAAGAAGGTCCCGGACATCAGCAGGACCGCCAGGCAGGTCGCCGCGAAGCTCCGGTTCCGCATCACGTCCCTGGGCACGAGCGCGTACGGGCCGACCCGCCTTTCAACCAGGACGAACGAGACCAGCAGAACCGCCGAAGCGACCACCGCCCCGATTATCAGCGGATCCCCCCAGCCCACGTCGATCGCCTGGTCGAGCGCGACCATGAACAGCACCAGTCCCAGTGACAGCGTGACGATCCCCCCGTAGTCGATCCGCCGCTCGTCGTCTTCCGGCTTGGGCTGGTGGATGTACAGGTAGACCACCGTCATCGCCAGCAGAGAGATCGGCACGTTCGCAAACAGGATCCACCGCCAGCTGAGGAACTCGGTCAGCGCACCACCGATCAACGGGCCGAGGGCATTGCCGAGCCCGGCCACCCCGATGATCAGGCCGCCGGCCAGTCCGGCCTTGTCGCTGGGCAGGGCCGCGTAGGTCATGCCGAGGATCGCCGGCCACATCAACGCCCCTCCGATGCCCATCAGTGCCCGGCAGGCGATCAGCCATGCCTCGGTCTGCGCTGCCCCGCCGAGCAGCGAGAGCCCGGCGAAGATACCGGCGCCGAGGAAGAACGCCTCCCGGCGGCCGAACAGGTCGGCCAAGCGGCCCCCGGTCACTATCAGTACGCCGAAGCAGAGCGCATAGGCATTGATCACCCACTGCGCGGTCGAGACCCCGGTGTCAAATTGCTGCTCGATCGCCGGCAGAGCGACGTTCATCGCCGTGATGTCGTTGGCGATCACGAAAACGCCGAGCCCCATTGCGACCAGCGAGAGCAGCGTCTTGCGATCCACGTGCCAAGCCTATTTCCTGAGTACGTCCGCCGCAATGCCTCGACTGCCGACCCGACCGGCTGCGAAAACCCGGACGCCGGTGTTAGCGTGGGCCCATGCGCACGACCGTGGCGTACGACGCCGGAGACGTCCGGGCAGCGGGGCTTCCACACCGCTGCCGGGAGATGGACGGACGCGACCTGCTCAAGGTGATGGTCGAGCGGTGAGCGCCGGGAGCGGAGACGGGAAACCGGCGGGCGGCGAAGCGACCGCCGGTGAATCGATCACCGCCGAGGGCCTGGCCGACCTCGAGGCGGAGCTGGCCGAGCTCGAGGGGCCGGCCCGAGAGGAGATCGCTTCGAGGCTGAAAGCGGCCCGGGCGCTGGGCGACCTCAAGGAGAACGCCGACTACCACATCGCCAAGGAAGACCAGGCCCATCTCGAGACCCGGATCCAGCGACTCAGGGAGCGCCGGAACAACGCAGTGGTGGTCGATGCGGAGGGCGACGAGGCGACCGGTGACCGGTTCAGCTTCGGCCGCACCGCCCTGGTCATCGACCCGGACGGGCGGGAGCTCACCTGGAGCCTGGTCGGATCGACCGAGGCGAACCTGGCCGAAGGCCGGCTCTCGGCCGAATCGCCGATCGGTCAGGCGCTGAGGGACCGGGCGGCCGGAGAGCGGGTCGCGGTCCCCACCCCCAGCGGCGAGCGGACCTTCGAGATCAAGCGGCTGCTCTGAGCCCGGGCCCGACCCCGGAACCACCCGTTCACAAGCTCGTAAGGTGGCGGTGCCATGCTTTTTGCCATGGCACTGTTGATCCTGTTCGGCTTCATCGCCGGTGCGGCCACCGCGGTCTCTCCCTGCATCCTGCCGGTACTGCCGGTGGCGCTGGCGGCCGGGGCGACCGGCGGCAGACGACGGCCGATCGGGATAGTGGCCGGACTGGTCGCCTCGTTCACCTTCGCCACGGTCGCGCTGGTATACGCGATCGACGCGTTCGGCCTGCCCGACGAACTGCTGCGCAACCTGGCCATCCTGGTGCTGCTCCTGTTCGGGATCTCACTGCTGGTACCGGCCCTATCGTCCCGGATCGAGGCTTCGGTCAGCCGGTTCACCGGCCGTTTCCAGCCCGAGCGGTCGGCGGACGGCTTCTGGTCGGGCACGCTGGTGGGGGTCAGCCTCGGCTTCGTCTACGCGCCGTGTGCGGGGCCGATCCTGGCCGGGGTGATCACCGTGTCGGCGGCGCAGCCGTTCACGGCAGGGCGGCTGGCGGTGGCCCTCGCTTACGCGCTCGGCTCGGCCCTGGTGCTGTACCTGCTGATGCTGGGTGGTCGCCGGCTGACCGTCCCACTCTCCAAGCGCCTGCCACAACTGCAGGCGGGGATGGGAGCGGTGATGATCGTGTTCGCGCTGGTCATGGTCGGCGACTATGACCTGCGCTTCCAGAACGCGATCGCCGACGACCTGCCGGCGTTCGTGGTCAACCCGACCCGGGAACTCGAGTCGACTACGGCCGCGCGCGAGGCGCTGGCCGACCTGCGTCGGGCCGACGTCAGCGCCGAGGGCGAAAAGATCGCAAACGGGGCGGCAGCGCAGCAGGAGAGGGAATCATCGGGTTCGGGCCCCCCGGTCGAATCGGACCTGCCGAAGTTCGGCGCGGCGCCCGATTTCACCGGGACCCAGCAGTGGTTCAACACTCCGGGAAACCGGGCCCTCTCACTCGACCGGCTGAAGGGCCGGGTGGTGCTGGTCGATTTCTGGACCTACAGCTGCATCAACTGCATCCGGACGCAGCCGTATCTGAAGGCCTGGGATGAGCGCTACCGATCCGACGGCCTGACCATCGTCGGGGTCCACACCCCCGAGTTCCCGTTCGAGCGAAGCGCCGCCAACGTCGAAGATGCGATCAAGCGGGCCGGGATCGGGTATCCGGTGGCCCAGGACAACGACTTCGCGACCTGGGACGCGTACGCCAACCGGTACTGGCCGGCCGAGTACTTCATCGACGCCGACGGCCAGGTCAGGTACGCCCACTTCGGCGAGGGCGATTACGACGAGAAGGAGAAGGTGATCCGCGAGCTGCTGGCCGAGGCCGGGCGGGATCCCGGCCGCGGCGGTTCCGGGGCCGACGGGGTGACCGCGTCGCGCCGGATCACCACGCCCGAAAGCTACCTGGGCTCGGCCCGGGCCGACCGCTTCGTCAACGGCACGATCATCGACGGCGTGCACGACTACGGCCGGCTCCGGTCGCCGCCCCCGGATCACCTCTCGTTCGGTGGAAAGTGGCGGATCAGCCCGGACTTCGCGGTCGCCGACGGTGGCGAGCTGGGACTCGAGTTCGGGGCAAGGCGGGTCTTTCTCGTGCTCGGTTCGCCGGACCGCCCCCGCAAGGTGCGGGTCCTGCTCGACGGCAGGCCGATCGCCGGTCCGATGGCCGGCGCAGACGTCGCGAACGGTTCGGTGACCGTCGACGACGAACAGCTCTACTCGCTGGTCGAGATGCCGGAGGCCGGGCGCCACCAACTCACCCTCATTCCCGACAAGGGGATCGAGGCCTACGCATTCACTTTCGGCTGATGGACCC
>JAGQUV010000019.1 GCA_020438295.1 Solirubrobacterales bacterium | reverse complement strand
CAAGTACCTGGGCAGTACCCCGATCGACCAGGCGATGTCGGGGCCGATGAGCCGCACGCCGCTGGCCGTCCAGAGCTTCTTCCTCAAGCGCTCGCTGCGGATGACGGTCGGCAGGCTGACCGACTTCGGCCTGCCCGAGCCCGACCACGACCCGCTGCACGCCCACCCGACCGTCTCGAGCGACCTGATCGCCCGGCTCGGCCACGGTGACCTCGAGGTCAAGCCGAACATCGACCACTTCGACGGCAGCGAGGTCGTGTTCACCGACGGCAGCTCGGAGCAGATCGACCTGGTCATCTACTGCACCGGCTACCGCATCACGTTCCCGTTCCTCGACGACGAGGTGATCAGCGCCGACGACAACCGGGTCGACCTCTACCGGCGGGTGGCCTCGATCGAGTACCCCGGGCTCTACTTCATCGGGCTGATCCAGCCGCTCGGGGCGATCATGCCGCTGGCCGAGGCCCAGTCGGCCTGGGTGGCCGACCTGATCGAGGGCAAGTGCGCGCTGCCGGACCGCTCGACCATGGCCCGCGAGGTCGCGCGCGAGCAGGCCAGGATGAAGCGGCGCTACGTTGCGTCCAAGCGCCACACGATCCAGGTCGACTTCGACGACTACCGACGCCTGGTCGAGAAGGAGCGCAGGGAGAGCCGGGTCCCGGCCGCCGCCTGAGCCCTTGTCCTCGGCGGCTGGGCGAGTCCTCGCCGCCTGAGCCTGAGCCCGGGTCCTGCCCCCTCTAGCCGGCCGAGTGGCCGGCCTCTTCTTTGACCGGCACCCGGGTCGGCTTGTGGATGGTGCCGCGGGTCCTTTGCCCACGGGACGGGGCCGGGGACCTGAGCGAGCCGCCGCCGTGCGGATCGCGGCGCGGGCCACGCGGGAACTTCGGCTTCGGGATCACCCGGTCGGGGCTGCCGCCGTCACCTTCGTCGCCGGCCGACTGCTCGTCCGGGGCCGGCTTCGAGGCCCACCAGAGCAGGTAGATCATGCCGAGCACGGGGAGCTTCAGCACGGCGATCAGGAAGAAGACTGGGAGATACCCCTCCACGCGGCAATTGTAGCTTGCCCGCGCGACCGCTGAAACACATAGGCGGTATGGCTATTGGCCCTATATACAGCTATACGGGGTACAGCTGTACGGGGTCCCGGCTTCCTATATCCGGGTGAGGCTGCCGGACCAGTGCTCCAGCGCGGCGACGTGCCCCTCCTCGATCCCCAGTTCCGGCTCGGTCGGGACCAGCAGGGTGGGGGAGCCTCGCGATTCGCGCCGTTCGGCCCAGTCGAAGCAGCTCTGGTCGAACGAGTCGTCGATCCAGGCGACCGCCCGCCGGCCGACGAAGCGGTCCAGCGGCCCCAGCTTCCAGTGGGCCGGCCCGCTCAGCGGGGCGGCCCCGGGGCCGTCGAATTCGATCACCGGCAGCGGCCCCAGCCCGATGATCGCGGGCAGCCGGTCGTTGGCCCGCTCCTGCCAGCCGGTCGCCCAGACCATCTCGAAACGGCCGGCCAGCCTGGTCAGCCGCTCGCCGGCGGCCAGCGAGATGCAGTGGGGGGTGCCGTCGATCAGCTCGAACCGGGCCAGCTCGGCCGGCGGCGCGGCGTCGAAGCCGAACAGGCTGATCACCCCGTCGACGTCGATGGCCAGGATCGGCAGCTCGCTCACGCCCGAATCGTACGGGTAGCGCGGTCCGCCGTGAGGCGCAGCAATGCCGCGATACCTGTAGTATCCCCCGCCGTGCCTAATACCAATCAACTCGTGCGCAAGGGCCGCAAACGGCCCAACAAGAAGGTGACCACCCCGGGTCTCAAGTCGGGGCAGGGCAACAAGAAGAAGGTGGCCGCGCCGCAGCGCCGCGGCGTCTGCACCCGCGTCGCCACGGTCACCCCGAAGAAGCCGAACTCGGCTCTGCGGAAGATCGCGCGTGTCCGGTTGGCCCACGGCATGGAGGTCACCGCCTACATCCCGGGCGAGGGCCACAACCTTCAGGAGCACTCGGTCGTGCTGATCCGCGGTGGCCGGGTCAAGGACCTTCCCGGGGTCCGCTACAAGGTGGTGCGCGGCACGCTCGACGCGGCCGGCGTCTCCGACCGCAAGCAGGGCCGCTCGCTGTACGGGGTCAAGGCGAGCTGATGGCCCGCCGCTCCGCAGCATCGATCCGGCCGCTCGAGGCCGACACCAAGTACCGCAGCCGCCTGGTCCAGCAGATCATCAACAAGGTGATGCGCCACGGCAAGAAGTCGACCGCCGAGCGGATCACCTACGACGCGCTGGCGATCGTCGGCGAGCGTTCCGGAGAGGACGCGGTCGAGACGCTCGAAGAGGCGATCAAGCAGCTCACTCCGGCGCTCGAGGTCCGTTCCCGCCGGGTCGGCGGTGCCACCTACCAGGTCCCGGTCGAGGTCCCGGCCCGCCGCTCGCGCACGCTGGCCGTGCGCTGGCTGGTCGACTTCGCCCGCGCCCGCAACGAGTACGCGATGTCCGAGCGGCTGGCCAACGAGATCCTCGACGCGACCAAGCAGCAGGGCAACGCCTACAAGCGGAAGGACGACATCTTCCGCATGGCCCAGGCCAACAAGGCGTTCGCCCACTACCGCTGGTAGCACCGACGCGGTTTACCGCTGGTGAGGCCCCGCGGTCCAGGGGGCCGCACTCGACAGCCGGCGCGGGCCAACGCGGCCGACAGGACCGACGCGACCGACCAGCCGCGCTCGAGAGGCCGCCCTCCGAAGGGCCACCCGGTCGCACTGGGTCGGATAACGGCATATATCCGGAAAAACCGGACCCAGAACGAGGTGCCCGGTCGGTCGATCGGCTGAACCGGGTCCGGTCTTGCCGGGCTGTCCGGCAACTTCCGACCCGGTTGCCGAGTCCGACCCTGGGCTGAGTCCGGCGTTGAGGGTGGTGTGACGTCCCGGGTCGGGGCGGTGGAGCGTTCGTACGGAGGGCCGGGGAGCGGCGTGTCAAGTCGGCGTGGTGCCCGGACCGGCGGCCTGGAGCTGCTCCCGGTTGAGCGTGGCCATGGCCAGGCCGCCGAGGATCAGGATGATCGCCCCGGTCAGCTCCATCCAGAGGCCGGCCGAGGCATGGCCGGTGGCGTCGAGGTTGCCGGCGCCCTCGACGTTGTACAGGCCGACTGAGTCAAGGTCGGGCAGGTCGACGATCAGGAACACGAGCAGTACCGCGACTCCCATTCCGATCACGATGATCGATGCGGCCTTGGACCCGGACTGCATCGCGTAGAGCACGGCCAGGGCGGCGACCACCGCGAGCAGCGTGGTGGCCAGGCCGTGCTTGCCCGCCAGGGTTACGGTGGCGATGGTCGCGCCGAACGGGTCCTCGAGCGTGTAGGCGGTGACGAACTGCGACAGCACGACGACCAGCGCCCCGAGCAGGACCGTGACCAGGGTCAACCGGCCGCTGGTCATTTCCCGCTTCCAGGGGCTGCGCTCAAGCTCGGCCTCCGGCGACCGCCCGCTGCCGGGCGCTGGTCTTGCGGTCCTCGCGCCGCGAGCGGGCGGTCGCGGTCCGGCCCGCGGGGCTGACCAGCAGCGAGAGCCCGGTCACCGCCAGCACCGTGCCGGCCGCCAGCTCGAGCCAGAAACCGGACAGCAGCACCGCCTTGACCCCGGCGTAGCTGAACTCGGCCTCGGCCGCGTCGAGCCCGTTCGGGAGGTCGATCGCCAGCGCGACCAGTAGCGTCCCGGCCCCGGCCAGCGCGATCCCCGCCGCGTACTGGCGACGCCCGGTGAGCGCCGTGCCGGCGGCCCCGGCCAGCGCGACCGCGGCAAGGGCGAGCAGCAGGATCGAGTGGGTGTCGACCGGGGTCTTCACCTCGACCTGCGGAGCCCCGGTGATACCGGTCAGGCCGGCATACCCCGGCTGGCCGATCTCGATCGCCCGGTAGTCGGTGAACTGCGAGACGACCAGGATGCCGGTCCCGACCAGCGCGATCGTGAGCAGCGCCCGCCGCGGCGTGATCACCCGGTCGAGCGCCATCACCGCCCGTCCGAGCACCGCGAAGACCGCAGCGATCGCGTGGACGATCGCGACCAGCGCGGTACCGAGCGCGGCAAGCGCGACCCCCAGCCAGCCGACCACGATCCCGCCGACCGGTCGCAGCGAGTCGAGCCCGCTCAGGATCGCCCGGCCGACGAACAGCGAGGTCCGATGTATCTCGTGCCCGGTGGCCCGGACGCCGCGCGAAAGCACGTTGCCGGAAACCGGCGTCCGGCGCCGTTCCCGGCGCTTTTTCCGGGCCTCGATCCGCTGTTTTTCGGTCAGCCGCGCCCGCGAGCGCCGCTCGGCGGCCGAGCCGGAGCCGGCCAGGACCGGTTCTTTGCCGTCGGCCGGCTGCTTCGATTCGGTCGGCTTCTTTGGCTGGGTTGTCTTCATTGGTTCGTCCGGCTTCCCGGGCTCGGCTGGCTTGTCGGGCGTGCCCTTCTCGTCGGGGGGCCTGCCCAGCGCGTCGGCCCGCTCCCGGGCCGACTTCCCTGACTCGCTTTCGCTGTCGGGCGGTTCGGTTTCACCGGGTCTGTTCGGGTCCAATTTCTCTCTCTCCGCGGGGCAGTGAGTCGGGGCCACCGGCCGGTTCTGCGGCGGCGACCGGACTCGCAGGTTACCCCCTGGGATGGATGCAGCCGGTCGTGTCGCGGCGGCCGCGGCCCGGCGGCTCCGGCGGGGACCGGATTTCGGGCATCGGCGGCTGGATTGGGCGCCCTCGCTCTGGTATAGTCGTCCGTCGCTCGGGCAAGCCTCGCAAGCCGCGGGGCTTTTTTGTGGCCCGGAGCCGGTCCGGCTCCCGGCCCAGCTACCGATCGATCCGGAAACTTCGAAAACGCAGAGAGAAAATGGCTCGCTCCTTCCCCCTAGAAAAGACCCGCAACATCGGGATCATGGCTCACATCGACGCCGGCAAGACGACGACGACCGAGCGCATCCTCTACTACACCGGCCGCACCCACAAGATCGGCGAGGTCCACGAGGGCGCCGCGACCATGGACTGGATGGAGCAGGAGCAGGAGCGCGGCATCACGATCACCTCGGCCGCCACCGCCTGTGAGTGGCTCGGCCACCGGATCAACATCATCGACACGCCCGGCCACGTCGACTTCACGGTCGAGGTCGAGCGCTCGCTGCGGGTGCTGGACGGCGCGATCGCCGTGTTCGACTCGGTCGCCGGCGTCGAGCCCCAGTCGGAGACGGTCTGGCGCCAGGCCGACAAGTACCAGGTACCCCGGATCGCCTACATCAACAAGATGGACCGCACCGGGGCCGACTTCTACATGTCGGTCCGCACGATCAAGGACCGGCTCGGCGCCAACGCGGTGCCGATCCAGCTGCCGATCGGCTCGGAGGCCGAGTTCGAGGGGATCATCGACCTGGTCACCATGAAGGCGACCGTCTACAAGGACGACCTCGGCGAGCAGATCGAAGTGATCGAGATCCCCGACGACATGAAGGACGAGGCCGAGTCGTACCGGGCCGAGATGATCGAGGCCTGTGCCGACCACGACGACGAGCTGATGGAGCTCTACCTGCACGAGGAAGAGATCTCCGAGGACCATCTGATCAAGGCGCTGAAGACGGCGACCCTGGCGATCTCGATCACCCCGGTGCTGTGTGGGTCGTCGTTCAAGAACAAGGGCGTCCAGCCGCTGCTCGACAAGATCGTCGCGCTGCTGCCGTCGCCGCTCGAGGTCCCCCCGGTCGAAGGCCTTCTGCCGCTGGCCAAGGGGGCCGAGGAGCGCGAGGAGGCCACCCGCCCGGCCGACGACAGCGGCCCGTTCGCGGCCCTGGCCTTCAAGGTGATGTCGGACCCGTACGTCGGCAAGCTGACCTACTTCCGGGTCTACTCGGGCACGCTCGAGGCCGGTGGCCGGGTGCTCAACGTGACCACCGGCAAGACCGAGCGGATCGGGCGCCTCCTGATGATGCACGCCAACTCGCGCGAGGAGATCGAGCGGGTCTACTCGGGCGACATCTGCGCCGGGGTCGGCCTCAAGCAGACCGGCACCGGCGACACGCTGTCGGCGCCCGACGCCCCGATCGAGCTGGAGAGCATGGACTTCCCCGACACCGTGATCGCGGTGGCGATCGAGCCCAAGACCAAGTCCGACCAGGAGAAGCTCGGCACCGCGCTGCAGCGGCTGGCCGAGGAGGACCCGACCTTCAAGATCGAGTCCGACGAAGAGACCGGCCAGACCCTGATCCACGGCATGGGCGAGCTGCACCTCGAGGTGCTGGTCGACCGGATGATCCGCGAGTTCAACGTCGAGGCCAACGTCGGCAAGCCGCAGGTCGCGTACCGCGAGACGATCCGCAAGCCGGTCGCGAAGGTCAACGCCAAGTTCGCCCGCCAGACCGGCGGCCGCGGCCAGTACGGCCACGCGGTGATCAACATCGAGCCGGCTCCGGGCGAGGGCTTCGTCTTCGACAACAAGATCAAGGGCGGGGTGATCCCGACCGAGTACATCCCGGCGGTCGAGCAGGGAATCACCGAGGCGCTCGAGAACGGGGTCAAGGCCGGTTACCCGATGGTCGACGTCAAGGTCGAGCTGATCGACGGCTCCTACCACGACGTCGACTCGTCGGAGATGGCGTTCAAGATCGCCGGCTCCATGGCCCTGCAGGAGGGCGCCCGCAAGGCAAGCCCGACCCTGCTCGAGCCGATCATGTCGGTCGAGGTGATCACGCCGGAGGACTACCTCGGCGACGTGATCGGCGACCTTTCCCGCCGCCGCGGCAAGGTCCAGGGCCAGGAGCAGCGCGGAAACGCGCTCGCGGTCCACGCCTACGTGCCGCTCAGCGAGATGTTCGGCTACGCGACCGACCTGAGGTCTTCGACCCAGGGCCGGGCCGCCTACACGATGCAGTTCGAGCGCTACGAAGAGGTGCCCAGCAACATCGCCGAGGAGATCGCCGAGCACCGATCCGGCACAGGGGCAGGAGTGGCCTGACGGGTCGGGCAACCCCGCGCAGGCCGAATGGCTATATTTCTGAGGTTCGCCCGGTTGCGGGTAAGCCAGCCGAGCCAACCAACAAGCTTTAGCAGTTCAATCAGACGAGAAACAAAAGAGACCACAGAGAAGATCAGAGAAAGGTTTAAGGAGAGCGATGTCCAAGGAGAAGTTCGAGCGCGATAAGCCGCACGTAAACGTCGGAACCATCGGTCACGTCGACCATGGCAAGACTACGTTGACGGCTGCGATCACCAACACGCTTTCCGGTGAGGGCGAGACCGAGGCCAAGAGCTTCGACGAGATCGACAACGCTCCCGAGGAGAAGGAGCGCGGGATCACGATCGCGACCTCCCACGTGGAGTACGAGACCCCGGCCCGCCACTACGCCCACGTCGACTGCCCCGGCCACGCCGACTACGTCAAGAACATGATCACCGGCGCCGCCCAGATGGACGGCGCGATCCTGGTCGTCTCGGCGGCCGACGGCGTGATGCCGCAGACCCGTGAGCACATCCTGCTGGCCCACCAGGTCAACGTGCCGCACGTGGTGGTCTTCCTCAACAAGGTCGACCAGGTCGACGACGAGGAGCTGATCGAGCTGGTCGAGGAGGAGGTCCGCGACCTGCTCAACGAGTACGACTTCGACGGCGACAGCACGCCGATCATCACCGGCTCGGCGCTGAAGGCGCTCGAGGGTGACGAGGAGTACAAGGCCAAGATCGTCGAGCTCGGCGAGGCCCTGGACAGCTACATCCCGCAGCCCGAGCGTGAGCTCGACAAGCCGTTCCTGATGCCGGTCGAGGACATCTTCTCGATCACCGGCCGCGGCACGGTCGCCACCGGCCGGATCGAGCAGGGCAAGGTCAACACCGGCGACGAGATCGAGATCGTCGGGATCAACCCGACCACGACCACCACGGTGACCGGGGTCGAGATGTTCCGCAAGATCCTCGACGAGGGTCTGGCCGGGGACAACGTCGGCTGCCTGCTCCGCGGCACCAAGCGCGAGGAGATCGAGCGCGGCCAGGTCCTCTGCAAGCCCGGTTCGATCACGCCGCACACCAAGTTCAAGGCCGAGGTCTACTGCCTGAAGAAGGAGGAAGGCGGGCGTCACACCCCGTTCTTCTCGGGCTACCGGCCGCAGTTCTACTTCCGCACCACCGATGTGACCGGCGTCGCCAACCTGCCCGAGGGCACGGAGATGGTCATGCCGGGCGACAACATCGAGATGACGATCGAGCTGATCCAGCCGATCGCCATGGAGCAGGGCCTCCGTTTCGCCATCCGTGAGGGTGGCCGGACGGTCGGTTCCGGAGTCGTTAGCGAGATCATCGAGTAACGGATGCTCCACAGGGGCGGGCCTTCGGTCCGCCCCGATTTCCGCCCCGCGGGGCGGGCGCAGTACGAAAATTCAGATACGACCTTTGAAGTACCCCAGTTAGTCGAACCACGCGGACGGCCCGGGTCAACCGGGTACCGCGCAGGCGGCGGGGCACCTTGACATCAGCGGGACGCTGGCGGAAGCCGGCTCGCGCCCACAGAAGAAGAAAGCAGACAGAGAAGCCCAAGTGGCAGCAATCGCCGCACAGAAAATCAGGATTCGACTCAAGGCCTACGATCACGACGCGATCGATCGGGCGGCCCGCGAGATCGTCGACACCGCAGAGCGCACCGGGGCTTCCGTGTCCGGGCCCGTTCCGCTGCCCACCGAGCGCAACATCTACTGCGTGATCCGTTCGCCGTTCAAGGACAAGGACTCGCGCGAGCACTTCGAGATCAGGACCCACAAGCGCCTGATCGACATCAAGCAGCCGACCCCCAAGACCGTCGACTCGCTGCAGCGGCTCGACTCGCTGCCGGCCGGCGTCGACATCGAGATCCGCCTCTAGGTACAGATGTCGGCGATCCTCGGCAAAAAGCTCGGCATGACCCAGATCTTCCGTGAAGACGGCGAGGTCGTGCCGGTGACCGTGGTCGAAGCCGGCCCCTGCCCGGTGACCGCGATCAGGAAACAGGACCGCGACGGCTACTCGGCGATCCAGCTCGCGTTCGACGAGGTCAGCGAGAGCAAGCTGACCAAGGCCGAGGCCGGTCACCTGGCCAAGGCCGACGCCAAGCCGATGCGCGTGCTGGTCGAGTTCCGCGACGCCGAGATCGACGGTGGCGAGGAGGACGGGGAAGTGAGCCTGGGCCAGGAGGTGACCGTCGCGAACTTCGAGGCCGGCCAGAAGGTCAAGGTCTCCGGGGTCTCGATCGGCAAGGGCTTCCAGGGCACGATCAGGCGCCACAACTTCGGTCGCGGACCGGTCTCCCACGGCTCGCACAACGTGCGCGCCCCGGGCTCGATCGGCGCCTCGGCCTGGCCGGCCCGCGTGTTCAAAGGCATGAGCCTGCCCGGCCAGATGGGCAACCGGCGGGCCACCCAGCTGGGGCTCGAGATCGCCGACATCGACGCCGACCGCAACCTGCTGATGATCAAGGGGTCCGTCCCCGGATCGAAGAACTCGATCGTGGAGATCCGCACCGATGGCCAGCGCCAAGGCGACAAAGATCCCGGTGCTGGGCAAGACCACCAAGGCCTCCGCCCCGGACGGGCTGTTCACCGAGGAGTTCCACCAGTCGCTGGTCCACGAGGCGGCGCGGGCCGACGCCAACTCGCGCCGTCGCGGCACCGCCTCGAGCCTGACCCGGTCCGAGGTCTCGATGACCACGGCCAAGGCCTGGCGCCAGAAAGGCACCGGACGGTCCCGGGTCGGCGCGCTCAGCGCCCCCAGCCGCTACGGCGGCGGCGCCGCGTTCGGCCCCAAGCCCCGTCACTACACGGTCAAGGTCAACCGCAAGGCCCGCAGGAAGGCGCTCCGCTCGGCCCTCTCGGTCCATGCCGATCGCGGCAGCGTCGCCGTGGTCAAGGCCGCCGACTTCAAGACCCCGTCGACCAAGGAGGCGGCCGCCGCGCTCCAGAAGTGGGGCGCCAAGCTGCCGACTCTGGTCGTGATCCTGGGCGAGGAGACCGAGCTGCTGAAGAGTTTCCGCAACATCCCCCGGGTCGAGGTGCTCGAGGCCGGGGCGGTCGGCGTGGTCGACGTGATCGGGACCGCCTCGATCGTGGTCTCCGAAGGCGCGCTCGAGGTCCTGGCCGGCAAGGCCGGGCTCGGTTCGGCCGACGCCGGGACCGAGGAGGGTGGTGAGTGATGGATCCGCGCAGCGTGATCATCCGACCGGTCATCTCCGAGAAGACCTACGCCCTGATCGCCGCCGGCCGGTACACGTTCCGGGTCGACGACCGGGCCCACAAGTTCGAGATCGCCGATGCGGTCGAGCAGGCGTTCGGGGTCGAAGTGGTCAAGGTCCGCACGCTCAAGGTGCGGTCCAAGCCGAAGCGGCGCGGGCTCCATTCCGGCCGGACCCGGTCCTGGAAGAAGGCGATCGTCGAACTCGCTCCCGGCGACACGATCGAGCTGTTCGAAGGCGCGGCGGTAGAGGGCTAACGGAAGACAGGGAACCTGACCATGGCAAACCGAAAGACAAAACCGACCAGCCCCGGACGCCGCTTCGCGACCTACCCGCTGCGGGAACAGGTCACCGCGAACGAGCCCGAGCGCAAGCTGACCGAGGGGATCAAGAAGTCCGGCGGGCGGAACTCCAACGGCCGGATCACCAGCCGCCACCGCGGGGGCGGGGCCAAGCGCCGCTACCGCCTGATCGACTTCAAGCGGACCAGGGACGGCATCCCGGCCAAGGTCGCGACGATCGAGTACGACCCCAACCGCAGCGCCTACATCGCCCTGCTGCACTACGCCGACGGCGCCAAGAGCTACATCCTCGCCCCGGCCCAGATCAAGGTCGGCGACATGGTCCAGTCCGGGCCCGGTTCTGACATCCGTCCCGGCAGCTGCCTGGCGCTGGGCGAGATGCCGGTCGGCACGATCGTCCACAACGTCGAGCTGAAGGCCGGGCAGGGCGGCAAGCTCGGCCGCTCGGCCGGCACCGCGATCCAGCTGGTCGCCAAGGAGGGCGAGATGGTCACCCTGCGCCTGCCTTCGTCCGAGATGCGGATGGTCAGGGCCGAGTGCCGGGCGACGATCGGCTCGCTGTCGAACTCCGAGCACCAGACCATGGCGGTCGGCAAGGCCGGTCGTAGCCGCCACAAGGGCAAGCGCCCACAGACCCGCGGCATCGCGATGAACCCGGTCGACCACCCGCACGGCGGTGGCGAGGCCCATAAGACGCCCGGTGGCCACCCGGTCACCCCGTGGGGCAAGCCGACGCTCGGTTACCGGACCCGCAAGAAGTCCAAGGCTTCAGACCGCTACATCGTGCGCGGCCGCCGCCGCGGCAAGAAGAAGGGCAGGTAGACGATGGGTAGATCGACCAAGAAGGGCCCGTTCGTCGAGGAACGGCTGATGAGCAGGATCAACGCGATGAACGAAGCCGGCAACAAGCAGATGGTCAAGACCTGGTCGCGCCGCTCGACCGTCTTCCCGGAGATGGTCGGACACACGATCGCGATCCACGACGGCCGCAAGCACGTGCCGGTGTTCATCTCCGAGTCGATGGTCGGCCACAAGCTGGGCGAGTTCGCGCCGACCCGCACCTTCCGCTCCCATACCGCCGGGGGCAAGGAGTAGCCGGTGGCCGCCACCGCCAAAAAGCAGGAAGAGCTCGAGCCGGTGCTGGTCCGTGCCTCGGCCAGGTTCGTCCGGATCTCGCCCCGCAAGGCCCGTCTGATCGCCGACCAGGTCCGCGGTCAGCACATCGACGACGCCCGCTCGCTGCTCCAGTTCTCGCCCCGGTCGGCCGCCGACGAGATCGCCAAGGTGATCGAGTCCGCTGCGGCCAACGCCGAGGCCAACCACGACCTGATCGGCGACGAGATGGTCGTGCACGAGATCCGGGTCGACGAGGGCCCGACCCTGAAGCGCTACCGGCCCCGCGCGATGGGCCGTGCGACCCCGATCAACAAACGAACCTGCCACATCTCGGTGGCGCTGACCCCGGAAGAAGAGGACTAGGAAGACATGGGACAGAAGATCCATCCCGAAGGCTTCCGGGTCGGCTACATCCACGACTGGAAGTCGAACTGGTTCGCCGAGAAGGACTTCGCCGACCTGCTGATGCAGGACCTGGCGATCCGCGACCACATCGAGCAGAAGCTGGCCCACGCCGGGCTGTCCGACATCACGATCCAGCGGCGCGGCGAGGTCTCGGTCGACATCCATACGGCCCGCCCGGGAATCGTGATCGGCAAGTCCGGCTCCGAGGTCGACGCCCTGCGCAAAGACCTGCACAAGATCACCGGTGGCGCGGTCAAGGTCAACATCCGCGAGGTCAAGCGGCCCGAGCTCGACGCCAAGCTGGTCGCCCAGTCGATCGCCGAGCAGCTCGAGGGTCGCCTTCCGCCGGGCGATGAAGCGTGCGCTGACCTCGGCCATGCGGTCCGGCGCAAAGGGCGTCAAGGTCCAGATCTCCGGCCGGCTCGGTGGCGCCGAGATGGGTCGCTTCGAGCGCTATCACGATGGTCGGGTCCCCCTGCACACGCTGCGGGCCGACATCGACTACGGGTTCGTCGAGGCGATCACCGGCACCGGCCGGATCGGGGTCAAGTGCTGGATCAACAAGGGCGAGGTGATGCCCGAAGGTTTCGAGTCGGCCCGGATGGCCCAGGACGCCGAGGACGAGCAGGACCGGCGCGGCGGAGCCGGCCGCCCCGGTGGCGACCGCCGTCCCGCCGAGAGCCGCGGGGGAGGTCGTTCCTGATGCTGATGCCGAAGCGGGTCAAGCACCGCAAGGTCATGCGTGGCCGCCGGCGCGGCTACTCCAAGGGCGGCACCGAGGTCACGTTCGGCGAGTACGGGCTGAAGGCGATCGACCGCGGCTGGATCACCAACCGCCAGATCGAGGCCGCCCGGGTCGCGATGACCAGGAAGATCAAGCGTGGCGGCAAGGTCTGGATCAACATCTTCCCCGACAAGCCGATCACCAAGAAGCCGGCCGAAACCCGTATGGGATCGGGCAAGGGCAACCCCGAGGCCTGGGTCGCGGTGGTCAAGCCCGGCCGCGTGATGTTCGAGCTTTCCGGCGTGTCCGAGGAGCTGGCCAAGGAAGCGATGCGGGTCGCCGGGCACAAGCTCCCGATCCGGACCAAGTTCGTGGCACGGGAAGGAGCGGGCGAGTGAAGGCCAGCGACGCACACAACCTGCAGGACATCGAGCTGGTCGAGAAGCTCAAGGAGGCCCGCGAGGAGTCGTTCAACCTGCGCCTGCGCCACGCCACCGGCGAGCTCGAGGACTCCTCGGGCCTGCGCCGGGCGAGGAAGGACGTGGCCCGGCTGTTGACCATCGCCCGTCAACGCAACATCGACCTCGAGCGCGAACAGGGCCCGAGCAACTAGGCAGAACTGATGGCAGAAGAAGAAAAGCAGGAAGAGACCGAACAGACCGAAGCACCGGAAGAGGCCCCGGCCGCCGAAGAAGCGGCTGCCGAAAAGGCCCCGGACAGCGAGGCCAAGGCCGACGAGGCCGAGCAGGCCCCTGCCGAAGAGGCCCCGGCCGACGACGCCGGTGACGCTGGTGAGGCCGACGACGCCGGTGACGCCGAAGAGGCCCCCGAGGCCGAAGCCGAAGGCGGCGGCGGGGCGGCCCCGTCCGGCGACGACTCGCTGGCCGACCTCGACTGGAAGACCCGGTCCCGGATCCTCAAGTCGCGCGAGTCCGGCGAGCCCGGACCGGAGCGCAGCCCGGAGCAGCGTAACGAGGACCGGCTAAAGGCCCGGGCCGCCAAGGCTCGCGCCCGGCGCAAGCGCCGCGGCGACGCGAAGGCGAAGGCGACCGGCGAGAAAGGGGTCGGCACCGCGGTGGCCGAGCGCACCCGCACCGGCAAGCCGAAGGCCCGTCGCGGCCTGGTCACCTCGGACAAGGCCGACAAGACGATCACCGTCCAGATCGACTCGGCCCGCCGCCACCCGGTCTACGAGAAGATCGTGCGCCAGACCCACAAGATCCACGTCCACGACGAGAACAACGAGGCCAGCGTCGGCGACGTGGTTCGGGTGGTCGAGACCCGCAAGCTGTCCAAGACCAAGCACTGGCTGCTGGTCGACATCGTGGAGAAGGCCAGGTAGACCGTGATCCAGCAGGAATCGAGACTGCGCGTGGCCGACAACTCCGGCGCCCGGGAGCTGCTCTGCATCCGGGTCAAGGGTGGCTCGCACCGCAAGTACGGCTCGATCGGCGACGTGATCACGGCGACGGTCAAGCAGGCCAGCCCCCAGAGCGGGGTCAGCAAGGGCGAGGTCGTCCAGGCCGTGATCGTGCGTACCCGCAAGGAACTCGGCCGCTCCGACGGCACCTACATCGCGTTCGACGAGAACGCCGCGGTCCTGATCGACGACCAGAACAACCCGCGCGGGACCCGGATCTTCGGCCCGGTCGCCCGCGAGCTGCGCGACCGCGACTTCATGAAGATCATCTCGCTGGCCCCGGAGGTGCTCTGATGAGGATTCGCACCGACGACATGGTCGAGATCATCGCCGGCAAAGACGCCGGCAAGCAGGGCACGGTGATCAGGACCGACCCGAAGAAGGAAACCGTGTACGTTGACGGCCTCAACATGATCAAGCGCCATCAGCGGGCCCAGCCGTCCCCGAGCGGACAGGGGCCCGGCGTCGAAGGCGGGATCATCGAGAAGGAGGGGCCGGTCCACGTTTCCAACGTGATGCTGCTCGACCCCAAGGACAACAAGCCGACCCGGATCGGCATCCGCCGGACCGAGGACGGAAAGCGCCAGCGCTTTTCCAGGCGCAGCGGCGAGGAAATCTAGGAACCCGATGGAAGCGACAGCGAGCACAACCCAGCAGGCAGTACCACCGCCCCGTTTGCGGGAGACCTACCAGCAGGAGGTCCTGCCGAGCCTGATCGAGAAGTTCGGCTACTCGTCGCCGATGCGGGCCCCCCGCCTCGAGAAGATCACGCTGAACATGGGGCTCGGCTCGCACATGGACACCAGGAGCCGCGAGAAGGCGACCGGAGAGCTGGCGCTGATCGCCGGCCAGGCCCCGAACGTGCGGGTCGCGAAGAAGTCGATCGCCTCGTTCAAGGTCCGCGAGGGGATGCCGGTCGGCTGCGCGGTCACCCTGCGGGGCGCCCGGATGTGGGAGTTCCTGGACCGGCTCTGCTCGATCGCGATCCCCCGGATCCGCGACTTCCGCGGGCTCAAGGCGAACTCGTTCGACGGCCGCGGCAACTACTCGATGGGGGTCAAGGAACAGCTGATCTTCCCCGAGATCGATTACGACTCGGTCGACGAGGCCCACGGCATCGACATCACGATCACCACGAGCGCCCCGACCGACTACGAGGCGTTCGAGCTGCTGCTCGCGCTGGGCATGCCGTTCGCCCAGGAAGGCCGCCCGATGGCCGAGGGTTCGGCCGAGGCGGCCGCGGCCGAGGCCGCTGAAGCCAAGGCTGCCGAAGAGGCCGAGGCCGCGAAGCGGGAGGAAGCCGCCCGGCAGGCCGAGGCCGCCGAGCAGCTGGCCGCCGAGCAGGCCGAGCAGGCCGGCGACGAAGAGCAGGGCGAAGAAGCCGAAGCGGCGGAGGCCGAAGGCGACGACGAAAACACCGATACCGAAGCGCAGGAGGGCTAGCACCAGATGGCCAAGACGTCCAAGAGGGCGCGCCAGCAGCGTCCATCGAAGTACAAGACCCGGGAATACAACCGGTGCCGCCGCTGCGGCCGGCCCCGCGCCTACTACCGCAAGTTCGGCATCTGCCGGATCTGCCTGCGCGAGGCCGCCCACGAGGGGTACATCCCCGGCATGACCAAGTCGAGCTGGTAGGCAGATGCTGACCGACCCGATAGCCGATTACCTGACCCGCATCCGCAACGCGCTCGGCTCCGGCCTGGCCAACGTCGAGGTGCCCAGCTCCAAGCTGAAGCTCGAGATGTCGCGCATCCTGACCGAGCAGGGCTACATCTCCGGTTTCGAGAAGCAGCCGGCCGAGGTCGGCGAGAAGATCAGGCTCGACCTCAAGTACACCGGCGATCACCAGCCGGTGATCTCGGGGATCGAGCGCGTCTCGCGACCGGGCCGCCGCCGCTACGTGCGCAGCGGGGCCGTGCCCCGGGTCCACGGCGGGACCGGAACCGCGATCGTCACCACCTCGCACGGTGTGATGACCGGACACGAGGCCAAGAAGGAAGGGGTCGGCGGCGAAGTCGTCGCCTACGTCTGGTGAGGGTGGACCTATGAGCCGAATCGGAAAACAGCCGATCCCGATCCCGAGCGGGGTCGAAGTCGAGATCAAGCCCGGCGAGGTCCGGGTCAAGGGCCCCAAGGGCGAGCTGGTCCAGCCGGTCTCGCCCGAGATGAAGGTCAGCTCGGCCGACGAGGCGATCACGGTCGAGCGTCCGACCGACCGCGGCCCGCACCGGGCCCTGCACGGCCTGACCCGCAGCCTGATCGCGAACATGGTGGTCGGGGTCACCGACGGCTACGAGAAGCGGCTCGAGATCCAGGGGGTCGGTTACCGCGCGGCGGCCAGGGGCAAGAACCTGGAGCTGGCGCTCGGCTACTCGCACCCGGTCTCGATCGAGGCCCCCGAGGGAATCGAGTTCGAGGTGCCGCAGCCGACCGAGGTGGTCGTGCGCGGGATCGACAAGCAGAAGGTCGGCCAGATCGCGGCCAACATCCGCGAGAGCCGCCCGCCGGAGCCCTACAAGGGCAAGGGCGTCCGCTACAGCGGCGAGCACGTCGCCAGAAAGGTCGGCAAGCGCGTATGAGCGTCACCACCAACCGCCAGCGCCGGCAGCGGCGCCGTCACCGGGTACGGGCCAAGATCTCCGGCAGCGCCGATCGCCCCAGGCTCTCGGTCTACCGGTCCAACCGCGGCATCTTCGCGCAGCTCATCGACGACGTCGAGGGCAGGACCGTGGCCGCGGCGAACTGGACCGAGGCCGAGCTGCGCGATCTCGACCGGACCGACCAGGCGAAGAAGGCCGGCGAGCTGTTGGCCGAGCGCGCGAAGAAGGCAGGCGTCGAGCAGTGCGTGTTCGACCGCAGCGGCTACCGCTACCACGGCAGGGTCAAGGCCCTGGCCGAGGGCGCGAGAGAGGGTGGGCTGGAGTTTTGAGCATGGACCGCGCGTTTTCGCGATCCGGTCGTTCAATCGACTTCGCTACGGTGAACAGCTGATATGAAGGGAATGGATACAGCCCGCGTCGAGATGGTCAGCCCGAAGGGGCTCGACCTGCAGGAACGCGTGATCGAGATCAACCGCGTGGCCAAGGTGGTCAAGGGCGGTCGCCGCTTTTCGTTTACCGCGCTGGTCGCGGTCGGCGACGAGGAGTCGGTGGTCGGCATCGGATACGGCAAGGCCCGCGAGGTCCCGCTGGCGATCCAGAAGGCGGTCGACAACGCCCGCAAGAACCTGGTCCAGATCCCCAAGTACGGCGACACGATCACCCACAAGATCATCGGCCGATACGGGGCCGGGCACGTGGTCCTGAGGCCGGCCAGCGCCGGTACCGGCGTGATCGCCGGCGGCGGGGTCCGTGCCGTGCTCGAGCTGGGCGGGGTCAAAGACGTACTTACCAAGAGCATCGGGACCCAGAACCCGATCAACCTGGTCAAGGCGACGATGGACGGGATCATCCGCCTGCGCCGGCCGGAAGAGGTCGCCGAACTGCGTGGCCTGACGATCAGCGAGGTGCTCGGTATCGACCGGGAGGCCGACGCCGACGGGGCCGACCAGGGCGGGGCCGACGACGAGGCCAGCGCGGCCGCGGTCGAACAGGCTGCCGACGCGGCTGCCGCGACCGAAGAAGCCGAAGCCGGCGCCGGTGCCGAACCGGCCTCACCGGACGCCGGGGATGCCGCCGATGCCGCCGCGGGCGAAGCCCCGGAGGACGACGCTCCGGCCACCCCGGCCGACATCGCCGCGCTCGAGGCCAAGGCGGAAGAGGACCAGGCCGGCCAGTCCGGCGCGGTCGTCCCCGACCCCTCGACGATCGCTCCGTCCGAGGTCGAGGCCGAGGTCATGGCCGAGAGCGAGCTCGCTCCGTCCACCGAGGCAGTCGCCGAGGAGGTCCAGCAGGCCGAAGAGTCGGCCGAGGATGCCGAGGCCGCCGCGCGGGGCAAGGGAGAAGGTTCCTGATGCCCAGGCTGACGATCACCCAGACCCGATCCGAAATCCGTTCGAACCCGCACCAGAAAGGCACGCTCGAGGCGCTCGGCCTGGGCAAGCGCGGTCGCCGCGTCGAGCGCGACGACTCGCCGCAGCTTCAGGGCCAGCTCAGGGTGGTCACTCACCTGGTCGAGGTTGAGGAGGCCTGATGGCCGACAAACAGGAAAGCCGCGCCGACGAGATCGGCCTGCACAACCTGAGCCCGAAGCCGGGCTCCCGCCGCCCGAAGAAGCGGATCGGCAGGGGTCAGGGCTCCGGGACCGGCAAGACGTCGGGCCGCGGCCACGGCGGGCAGGGCCAGCGCTCGGGCAACAAGCGGAAGACCAACCTCGAGGGCGGGCAGACCCCGATCCAGAGGCGGATGCGCAAGCTGCGCGGCCCGCACATGAAGAAGTCGATGCCGTTCGAGAAGTTCCGCACGGCGACCCAGCCGGTCAACCTGTCCGATCTCGAGGACCGGTTCGAGGCCGGGGCCGAGGTCACCCCGGAGACGCTCAAAGGCGTCGGCCTGGCGACCCGCAACGACCCGGTCAAGGTGCTGGGCGGCGGCGAGCTCTCGAAGGCCCTGACCGTTCACGCCCACGGTTTCAGCGCCTCGGCCAGGCAGAAGATCGAAGCCGCCGGTGGAAGCTGTGAGCTGATCGAAACCTGATGCTGGCAACGGTCGCGAAAGCTTTCTCCGTCCCGGAGATCCGCCGGAAGCTCCTGTTCGTCGCGGCCATGCTGGCGCTCTACCGGCTCGGTGCCTACGTGCCGGCACCGGGAATCGACGTCGACGCGGTCAAGACGCTGGAAGACCAGCTGACCGGCTCCGACATCCTCGGCTTCCTCAACCTGTTCTCCGGAGGCAGCCTTTCGCGGCTCTCGCTGTTCGCGCTGGGCATCATGCCGTACATCACGGCCTCGATCATCCTGCAGCTCCTGACCGTGGTCGTGCCGCAGCTCGAACGCCTCCAGAAAGAGGGCGAGGTCGGCCAGCAGAAGATCACCCAGTACACGCGGTACCTGACCGTGGCGCTGGCCTTCATGCAGTCGTTCGCCTACGTCTTCCTTTTCAACTCGCTGACCCCGACCGGGACCGCCAGCGTGGTCGGCGAGATGACCGCGCCCAACGTGGCCCTGATCGTGATCTGCCTGACCGCCGGAACCACGCTGCTGATGTGGATCGGCGAGCTGATCACCCAGCGCGGGATCGGCAACGGCATCTCGTTGCTGATCTTCGCCTCGATCGTCTCCGGGGTGCTGCCGGGCGTCCAGACCTGGTGGACCAACCCCGACCAGGTCTTCGTCGTCCTGTTGCCGTTCATCATCCTCGGCGTGGTGCTGGCGATCGTGTTCGTCCAGGAAGGCCAGCGCCGAATCCCGGTGCAGTACGCCAAACGCGTGGTCGGCCGCAAGATGACCTCGGGCGGCTCGACCTACCTGCCGCTCCGGGTCAACATGGCCGGCGTGATCCCGGTCATCTTCGCCGCCTCGATCATGGCGATGGCGCCGACCATTGCCCAGCTGATCAACACGCCGGCGGCGCTCGACTTCGCCGCGTTCCTGGCGCCGGACCAGTGGGCCTACGTGGTCGGCGAGGTCTTCTTCATCATCGTCTTCACCTACTTCTACACCGCGGTCACCTTCAACCCGGTCGACCAGGCCGACAACCTGAAGAAGTACGGCGGCTTCATCCCCGGGGTCAGACCGGGCCGGCCGACCGCCGAGTACCTGGACCGGGTGCTGTCCCGGCTGACCTTCCCCGGGGCGCTGTACCTGGGCGCGGTGGCGGCCTTCCCGACCATCCTGTTCAGCCAGACCGGCGGCGGCTTCTTCTTCGGCGGCACCTCGATCCTGATCGTGGTCGGCGTCGCCCTGGACACGGTCAAGCAGCTCGAGTCGCAGCTGATGATGCGCAACTACGAAGGCTTCCTCAAGTAGCTCAGGCGTTCCCCGGAGCCCTGGTGCCCACCGGGGCTCGGTCCTTCCCTTGAGTTCGGGCCCTCCCCCGGAGCTCGGGCCCTCCCCCGTACATCGGGTCATCGTGGCCCGCAGACCGCGGTGATCCAGATTCTCCCCCCTCCAAGGGGGCAAAGCTGGATCACCGCGGTTCGATCCGACCGTTCCCGGGTCCAATGTGACCGCTTCCGGGCGTGATGCGACCGTTCACGGGCCTCCGGGGGCGCGGATCGGCCGTCCTCCGATACGCTTGTCGGGTCCGTTCGCACAGCCGGATCCGGCCGTCGGGCGTCTGACTTCCTATGCCCGATCTCAACCTGATACTGCTCGGACCGCCAGGCAGCGGCAAGGGGACCCAGGGGGAACGCCTCCAGGAGGACCTCGAGCTGCCCTACTACGCGACCGGCGACATCCTCCGGGCCGCGGTCAAGGAGGGGACCGAGGTCGGGCAGACCGCCCGCGAGTACATGGAGCGGGGCGACCTGGTCCCGGACGAGGTGATAATCGGCGTGATCGCCGAGCGGCTCGGCGATTCCCCGGCCGGGCACGGGTTCATCCTCGACGGCTTCCCGCGCACGGTGCCGCAGGCCGAGGCGCTCGACGCCGAGCTGGACAAGCTCGGCCGGCAGCTCGAGGCGGTGATCCTGATCGACGTCTCCGACGACGAGATCATCCGCAGGATCACCGGGCGGCGGGTCTGCGCCGACGGCGGCCACATCTACCACGTCGAGTTCAGCCCGCCCGAGACCGAAGGGGTCTGTGACATCGACGGCTCGGAGCTGGTCGTGCGCGACGACGACCGGCCCGAGGTGGTCAGGAACCGGCTCGACCAGTACCACGAGAAGACCGCGCCGCTGGTCAGCTACTACGAGAAGCAGGCCCTGCTGAACCGGGTAGACGGTTCGGCCGACCCGGACCAGGTCGCCGAGAGCATCAGGTCGCTGGTTTCGACCCTGAGCCTCGAAGAGGGCTAGGCCGCCCTGCCCCGCGGCGCCCGATGATCATCAGGAAGACCGACGAGCAGCTGGACCAGATGGCGGCCGCCGGCGCGGTCCACGCCCGCTGCATGAAGATGCTGACCGCCAAGGTCAGGCCGGGGGTGACCACGGCCGAGCTCGACCGGGCGGCCGAGAAGTTCATCCGCTCCCAGGGCGGGGTGCCGACTTTCAAGGGCTTTCGCGGCTTCCCGGGCTCAATCTGTGCCTCGCCCAACTCGATGGTGGTGCACGGGATCCCCGGGCCCCGCAAGCTCGAGAAAGGCGACATCCTCTCGCTCGACATCGGGGTCACGCTCGACGGCTGGGTCGCCGACGGGGCCAGCACGATTCCGGTCGGCCCGATCGACGAGACCACCGAACGGCTGCTGGAGGTGACCAAGCGGTCGCTCGACGACGCGGTCGCCCAGGTGGTGCCGGGCAACCGGATCGGCGACATCTCGCACGCGGTGCAGACCACGGTCGAGGCGGCGGGCTTCTCGATCATCCGCAGCCTGGTCGGCCACGGGGTCGGCCAGAACATGCACGAGGAGCCGCAGATCCCCAACTACGGCCCGCCCGGCCGCGGCCCCGAGATCGAGGCCGGCATGACCTTTGCGATCGAGCCGATGGTCAACGTGGGCGGCCCCGAGATCTACATGGACGACGACGGCTGGTCGGTGTTTTCACAGGACGGCTCGATGGCCGCCCATTTCGAGTACTCGGTCGCCGCAACCGAAGACGGGCCCCGGATCCTCACTCCGTGGGATTCGGCCTGACCGGCCGCGCAGGCGGCTGCTCGACGACGGCGCGGGCAACCGCTGGACGGCAGCGCGGGCGACTGATCGACAAGCGCGGGGCGGCTGCTCAAGCGGCGCTGAAGCCTGTTATTGTTCCCGGTCGGCCTCCGGGCCCCATTAATGGTGCTTTGCAGCCTCGTCTACTGGAGGCCGCGAGGATTCTTCGAGACTGGACCTGAGACGACGATGAAAGTACGGGCGTCGGTGAAACCGATGTGTGAGAAGTGCAAGATTATTCGCCGGCGCGGACGCGTTCTGGTGATCTGTGAGAACCCGCGACACAAGCAGAGGCAGGGCTAGTAGATGGCGCGCATCGCCGGGGTCAACATCCCGCTCAACAAGAGGGCCGAGATCGGCCTCACCTACATCTTCGGGATCGGCCAGCCGACGGCCCAGGATCTGCTCGACCAGGTCGGGATCGACCACAGCACGCAGGTCAAGGACCTGACCGAGGACGAGGTGGTCAAGCTGCGCGAGGCGGTCGACCAACTCGACGTCGAAGGCGACCTCAGGCGCGAGCGTTCCCAGAACGTCAAGCGGCTGATGGAGATCGGCTCCTACCGCGGCCTGCGGCACCGTCGCGGGCTGCCGGTGCGCGGCCAGCGGACCAAGACCAACGCGCGGGGCCGCAAGGGGCCGCGCCGGATGAGCGTGACCGGCAAGCGCAAGCCGCCGAGCGGAAAGTAGAGGAACCGACATGGCAGCCAAGAAACCGGCCAAGACCCGTACCCGCCGCAAGGTCCGCAAGAACGTCGCGGTCGGGCAGGCCCACATCAAGACCTCTTTCAACAACACGATCGTCACCCTGACCGACCTCGAGGGCAACGTGATCGCCTGGGAGTCGGCCGGCAGCGCCGGGTTCAAGGGCTCGCGCAAGTCGACCCCGTTCGCCGCCCAGGTGACCGCCGACGCGGCCGCCAAGAAGGGCATCGAACACGGCATGCAGAAGGTCGAGGTCTTCGCAAAGGGGGCCGGATCCGGCAAGGACACCGCGGTCCGCTCGCTGCAGGCGGCAGGGCTCGACGTGACCAGCGTCAAAGACGTCACCCCGCAGGCCCACAACGGCTGCCGCCCGAGCAAGCGCCGACGCGTCTAGCGCCCGGGCAGCTTCCACCAGTTTTCACCTTCAACCAGTAACCGAGGACTAATGAGCACTGACTTCCAGGTACCGACCATCAGCTCCGAACAGATCGACGAGAACAAGGGCGTCTTCACGATCGAGCCGCTCGACAAGGGTTTCGGCTACACGTTCGGCAACAGCCTCCGGCGGGTGCTGCTCTCTTCGCTGGGCGGCGCCGCGATCACCAGCGTCCGGATCGAGGGCGTATCGCACGAGTTCTCCTCGATCGCCGGGGTGACCGAAGACGTGACCGACATCGTGCTGAACCTGAAGGACCTGGTGGTGCGCATGCACACCGAGGCCGACGCGGTCGAGGCCCCGATCGTCGCCACCGGCCCGGGCGAGGTCACCGCGGCCGACATCGACCTGCCGGCCGGGGTCGAGATCCTCAACCCCGAGGCCCCGATCGCCACGCTGGAGAAGAAGACCCGGCTCGAGATGTACGTGACGATCGGCCGCGGCCGCGGCTACCGCCCGGCCGACGAGAACAAGGACGAGGACCAGCCGATCGGGGTGATCCCGATCGACTCGATCTTCTCGCCGATCCGCCGGTCGGCCTACACGGTCGAGGCGGCCCGGGTCGGCCAGCGCACCGACTTCGACAAGCTGACCCTGGAGCTCGAGACCGACGGCTCGATCGAGCCGAACACCGCGCTGCGCGAAGCATCCGAGATCCTGATCAAGAACCTGGCCATCTTCAGCGACCCGGACCGGGTCGAGGAGCTGACCGCCCGCGAGCCGGTGGTGGCCGAGGCCGCGGTCGAGGCCACCGGCGGCATCCCGGCCGGCCCCGACAACGAGATCCTGATCGACGAGCTCGAGCTCAGCGTGCGCTCGTACAACTGCCTGAAGCGGGCCGGGATCGAGACGATCGGCCAGCTGCTGCAGAAGTCGGAGTCCGAACTCGGCGCGATCCCGAACTTCGGCCAGAAGTCGATCGAAGAGGTAATCGAGAACCTGCAGGGCCGCGGGTACGAACTGCGCCAGGACTGACCCGGGGCGGCAGGTTACGAGGAGAAGACGATGCGCCACGCGAAGAAGAGGAACAAGCTGGGCCGCGATGCAGCGCACCGCAAGTCGCTGCTCAGCAACCTGTCCAAAGAACTGATCGAGCACGAGCGCATCAAGACCAGCCAGGCCCGGGCCAAGGCGGCCAAGCCCGAGATCGAGAAGCTGATCACCCTGGCCAAGCGCGGTGACCTGCACGCCCGGCGCCAGGCACTTTCGACGCTGCGGCAGGACAAGTTCGCCGTACACAAGCTTTTCGACGAGATCGCGCCGCGCTACGCCGAGCGGCCCGGCGGTTACACCCGGATCATCAAGATCGGTCCGCGCAAGTCGGACTCGACCGAGATGGTCTTCCTGGAACTGGTCTGAGCGGTCCCGGCCGTCCCGGCCGGCCGCTTGAGAAAGCCGCTTCGAGCAGTCCCGGCGCCGGATCGGGAGGTTTCGTCCGCCGTTTGGGAGATTCCCTGCGGCAGCGAATCGCTCTGCTATCGTCGATCCGTTGATGCTGCGCACGAAGCAAGCATGGGAGATGCTTGGCCGGATTGTCAGGGTGCCCCTTTCCCGGCTCGTCCTGCCCCTGCTCGCAATCGCCCTGATTCCGGCGACCACGGCCTCGGCCGCGTTCGGCGGCCTTTCCGGGCCCCGCGGGATCGACACCGACTCGTCCGGCAACGTCTACGTGGCCGACACCGGCAACGACCGGATCGTCAAGTTCAACTCGTCCGGTACGCAGCTCGCCGTCTTCGGCTCGGCCGGCAACGGGCAGGCGCAGTTCAGCAATCCCCGCGGGGTCGCGGTCGACAGCTCCGGCACGATCTTCGTGGCCGATACCGGCAACCACAGGATCCAGCGGCTCCGCTCGGACGGGTCGTTCGAGGCCGAGTGGGGGTCGGGCGGTAGCGGGCTGGGCTACTTCCTGTCCCCGTCGGCGGTGGCGGTCAACACGGTCGGCGACCTGTTCGTGGCCGACACCGGCAACAATCGGATCCAGCGGTGCACGGTGTGGGGCTTCTGCTACGCCGAGTGGAAGTTCTTCGACCACGGCGGCCTGAGCGGGCCGGAAGGCGTGGCCGAATCGGCCGGCGGCACGGTCTACGTCGCCGACACCGGCCATTCGAGGATCATCAAGAGCGATCCGAACGGCAATTTCCAGCTGCAGATCGGGGAACCGGGGTCGGGCAATGGACAGTTCAACAATCCCCGCGGGGTGGCGGTCGACGGGTCGGCCAACCTGCTGATCGCCGACACCGGTAACAACCGGATCCAGAAGGTGGACTCCGGGGGCGGCTTCCTCGCCGCCTGGGCCGAAGGCGGCAGCGGCGAGTTCAGCCTCCCGGCCGGGGTGACCCCGGGCAGCGGGAGCGTGATCTACGTCTCCGACACCGGCAACAGCCGGATCCAGTTGATCGGCGGTCCGACCGGACCGACCGGTCCCACCGGTCCGTACGGACCGACCAATCCCACCGGACCGACCGGACCCACCAGTCCGAGCGGCCCCACCGGGCCGAGCGGCCCCACCGGGCCGACCGGGCCGGTCGATCCGGGCGATGGAAACGGCAACGGAGGGGGCGGCAAGTCGGGCAACAAGAAGAAGGCCCGGATCACCAAGGTGAAGATCATCCCGAAGAAGGGCTGGGTCTACCGGGACGGCTATCTGGACATGAAGGTCGCGGTGACCAACAAGGGCAAGGCGGCAGCCAAGGACGTCTGGGTCCACCTGTTCGCGTCGAGGAAGGGCGTGTCGGTCACTCCGTACCTGCACTTCAAGCGGATCAAGCCGGGCTGGACCAAGACCGACAGCATCAAGGTCGAGGTAAGGCGCAACGTCAAGGGCAAGGTCAGGATCAAGGCCAAGGTCTGGGGCAAGAAGGCCCGCTCGACCCTGAAGCTGATCCGCCCCTGGTGGTAGCGGCCATCGGAGGCCCCGGGCCCTCGCCGCGGCCTATCCTTGCCGGGTGTTCTGGCGGCTGGACATCGAATACGACGGCACCCCGTTCAAGGGCTGGGCCAGGCAGGACGGCGCGCCGACGATCCAGGGAGCGATCGAACGGGCACTGGAACTGGTCCTGAGGACGGAGCCGATCCGGCTGACGGTGGCCGGGAGGACCGATGCCGGCGTGCACGCGCTGGGCCAGGTGGCGAGCTTCGAGTACGACGGCGAGATGCCGGACACGATCATCCGCAGCCTGAACGGGCTGACCCCGGTCGAGATCGCGATCCGGGCGGTGACCCCGGCCGAGCACGGCTTCGATGCCCGCCGCGACGCGGTCTCCCGCACCTACTGCTACCGGCTGCTGACCCGGCGGCCGGACAACCCGTTCTCACCGCACCGGGCCTGGTGGCTGAGCCGGCCGATCGACCGCGAGGCGCTCGACCTCTGCGCCGCGGCGATCCTCGGCTGCCACGACTTCACCGCGTTCACCCCGACCGACACCTACCACACCCGTTTCACCCGGATCATCCACGCGGCCGAGTGGATCGACGAGCCGGGGTTCGGCGATCCCGCGAGCGGGCTGGAAACCAGGACCGACACCCTGCAGTTCTGGATCACCGGGGACAGCTTCATGCGCAGCATGGTCCGGATCCTGGTCGGGACCATGGTCGAGGTCGCCGACGGCTCCCGCACGATCGAAGGTTTCCGGCAGTTGCTGGGCGGTGGAGACCGTCGCTCGGCCGGGGTCACGGCGCCGCCGGAGGGGCTGTACCTGATCCGGGTCGACTACCCCGAGCCGCCGCCCCTGGGCGAACCCCCGTCCCTATTCTTAGGCCGTGCGGATTCTGCTGACCAATGACGACGGAATAGGCGCCACCGGCCTGCAGACCCTGAGGCGGGAGCTGCGCAAGATGGACGGGGTCCAGCTCGACGTGATCGCGCCCGATTCCAACCGCTCGGCCTCGGCCCGCAGCATCACGACCCGCTCTTCGCTCTCGGTCGAGGAGATCCGGTTCGACGACGGCGACCTCGGCCACGCGACCGACGGCACCCCGGTCGACTGCGTCCGCTTCGCCGCGGTCGGGCTGCTGGGCGAGCGCCCGGACCTGATCGTCTCCGGGATCAACCACGGGGTCAACCTGGGCGACGACGTGACCTACTCGGGGACCGTGGCCGCAGCGTTCGAAGGGGTGATCCTCGACCTGCCGGCGGTCGCGGTCTCCCAGCAGTCGAACGAGCGCGAGATGGGCTACCGGCCCAAGCGCGACTTCGACTTCGACCTGGCGGCGAGGTTCACCGCGGCGACCGTGCACGAGCTGATCGAGCACCCGATGCCGAGCGGCAGCCTGCTCAACATCAACGTCCCCGGGGCCGAGCCGGAGGGGATCGACGTGACCAGGCTGGGCAAGCGGCTCTACCGCGACGAGCTGCGCAAGATCAGAAAGGACGAGTCGGGCGGCCGCACCCACTACCAGATCTACGGCTACGAGCCCGACGCCGACGACGAGCCGGGGACCGATATCGGGGCGATCGCCAGGAAGCGGATCTCGGTGACCCCGCTGCACCTGGACCTGACCGACCACGGCGGTCTCGACGGGCTCCGCCAGCGCGACTTCGAGCGCATGCTCGGGGCGCTCGGGGAGTGAGGCCGGCATGTCGCCGGCCGCAGGCAGGGAAGGGGCGGGGGACCCGGCCGAGGGGCAGCGAGGGGCCGGCGACTCGGTCGCCGAGCGGATCAAGACGCTCAGGGAGAAGGTCAGCCACCACAGCGAGCTTTACCACGCCAAAGACGCGCCCGAGATCTCCGACGAGGAATACGACCGCCTTTACGCCGAGCTGGAGCGGCTCGAAAGGGAAAACCCCGAGCTGATCACCGGCGACTCGCCGACCCAGCGGGTCGGCTCGCCGCCGGTCGAGGCGTTCGCCCCGGTCGAGCACGCGATCCCGATGCTGTCGCTGGCCAACGCCCGGACCGCCGAGGAGCTCGAGGCCTGGGGGGAGCGGGTCCACCATCGCCTGGAGCGGGCCGACGTCGATCCCGGCGAACTCACCTACGTGACCGAGCCCAAGATCGACGGCCTGGCGATCTCGCTGACCTACGAGCGGGGTCGGTTCGTCCAGGGTGCAACCCGGGGCGACGGGAGGGTTGGCGAGGACGTCACCCACAACATCGAGACGATCGACGAGCTGCCCAAGCAGATCGATGGTGCGCCGCCCCTGATCGAGGTTCGGGGCGAGGTCTACCTGCCGATCGCCGCGTTCGCCGAGCTGAACCGGCACCGGATCGAGCAGGGGCTGCCGGCCTTCGCCAACCCGCGGAACTCGGCCGCCGGCTCGATCCGCCAGCTCGACCCGAAGATGGCGGCCGAGCGACCGCTGGCGATCTGGTCGTACGGGATCGGGGTGAGCGAGGGCGAGGCGTTCGAAACCCATTCGGCCGAGATCGAGTGGCTGGCCTCCAAAGGGTTCAACACCAACCCCGACACCGCCGTCCACAGCAGCATCGACGAGGTGCTGGAACGCTGCCAGTGGTGGCTCGACAAACGCGACGAGCTCGACTTCGAGATCGACGGGGTGGTGGTCAAGGTGGACCGGCTCGACCTGTGGAACGAGCTGGGGACGGCCGGGCGCGAGCCGCGATGGTCGATCGCCTGGAAGTTCCCCCCGACCACGGCCACGACCAGGCTGAAGGAGATCGACTGGAACGTCGGCCGGACCGGCCATCTGGTCCCCTGGGCCCTGCTCAAGCCGGTCCGGGTCGGCGGGGTGACGGTCTCGACCGCGACCCTGCACAACGAGGAGGACCTCGAGCGCAAGGACGTCCGGGCCGGGGACGAGGTGGTGGTGATGCGGGCCGGTGACGTGATCCCGCAGGTGGTCTCGGCCCTGCCGCAGAAGCGGCCCAAGGGCGCCCGCAAGCCGAAGCCACCGAAAAAGTGCCCGGCCTGCGGGACCGCGGTGGTCAAGCCGGAAGACTCGGTCTTCTCGATCTGCCCCAACCGCACCGGCTGCCCCGGGCAGACCTTCCAGCACATCAAGCACTTCGTCTCGCGCGGGGCGATGGACATCGAGGGTCTGGGGGAAAAGCAGGTCGCCCGGTTCCTCGATGAACGGCTGATCGCCGACGCCGCCGACATCTATGACCTGACCGCCGCCCGGCTCGAGTCGCTCAGCGGCATGGGGGAGCTCTCGGCCTCGAACCTGGTGGCCGAGATCGACCGCTCCCGCGAAACCCCCTTTCCCCGGGTGTTGTTCGCACTCGGCCTGCCCGGGATCGGCGAGGTGACCGCCGAGGCCCTGGCCGAGCAGTTCGGCTCGATCGACGCCCTGCGCGCGGCCGATCCGGAGTTGATCGAGGAGACCGAGGGGGTGGGCCCGATCACGGCCCGCCAGATCACCGAGTCGCTGGGGGAAGAGCGGACTCGGGAGCTGGTCGAAAGGCTCGAGTCGGCCGGCCTGAAGATGGAGCTGGACGATTCCGAACGCCGGCCGGAAGGGGGCCCGCTGCAGGGCAAGACCGTGGTCCTGACCGGGACCCTGCCCGGCTTGACCCGCGACGAGGCGGGGGCGATGGTCAAGCGGGCCGGCGGCAAGGTGACCGGCTCGGTCTCGAAGAAGACCGACTTCGTGATCGCCGGGGAATCCGCAGGGTCCAAGCTCGAGAAGGCGGAGAAGCTGGGTGTCGAAGTGCTCGACCGCGACGGCCTCGACCGTCTACTGAGCTCAGGCTGATCTCAAGTTCAGGGCAAGGCCGGTACCGGGGCCGTGCTCGGATCGATTCCGACGCAGCTGAGCGCGATCTTGATGCTGCCGTAGAGCGTCGACCCGGTCGGGTTGATCACCGTTACCTGGTAGCTGTGCGACCCGTAGGCTTCATCCACGTAGCTCGAGTCGAACCCGATGGTTTCGAACCTGCCCTTCCCGGGAAGCGCGTTGTCACCACAGTTCAGCGCCGGATAGGGCGACTGGGCGTTGGCCGGGACCGATATGCCGTATTGCGCCGACTTCTCCGTGACCTCCATCCTGGGGAACCTGGCGTCACTTTGCGACTTGGTGTAGAAGCTCGACGTGTCGACCGTGCCGGTCGCCCCGGTCTTACCGGGGGGTCCGGCCGGACCCTGGGGCCCGCGACGCCCCGCCTTCTTCAGCTGGGTACGCAGGGACTTTGAGAGATCCTTGGCGGTGATCGTTCCGTTCTTGATGTCCCGGCCGGTGAGCTGTCTGGTTGCCGCGGCCGTGCCTACGGTCGCTATCAGGAAACCGATCAGGAACACCAAGAGCATCTTGCGCCTTTCCCTCATCAGTCTTTGCCTTTTATCACCACGGGGCCGGCGTTTCAAGCAGACGGGCCGGGAAATGGGGCTCAGAGGGCGGCGATCAGCGCGGCGATCCGGTCCTGGGCGGCCCGGGCGGCGTAGGTGTCGCGTACCGAGTTCATCAGGATCGAGAAGGCGAACTTGCGGCCGGAGCGGTTGTAGCAGTAGCCGGAGAGCGCGCTGACGCCGGTCAGCGTGCCGGTCTTGGCGTGGCAGCGCCCGGCCGCGGCGGTGCCTTTCATGCGGTCGGCCAGGGTCCCGTCGCGGCCGGCCACCGGCAGTGACTCGATCAGCGCCTTGCCGAAGGGGCGCCGGCGGACCTGGTTGAGCAGGGTGACCACGTCGGCCGCGCTGGAGCGGTTGGAGATCGTCAGCCCGGAGCCGTCGACCGGCGAGACGGTCGAGCCCAGGCCGGCCGCGTACCGCCTGACCGCGATCGCGCCGCTACGGGTGGTGCCCGAGCCCCGGACCATTGCGCCGATGTCCTTGAGCAGGGTCTCGGCGAAGAAGTTGTTGGAGTTGAGGTTGGTCAACCTGGCCATCCAGGTCAGGTTCGGCGAGCCCTGCCTGGCGATCATCTGCGACCTGGCCTTGGCCGGTGTCTTTCGCATCGCGATCTCCGGCCGGATCTTCACTCCCCGCTTGCGCAGCTCCCTGACCAGTGACTTGGTCGCCAGCTTCGCCGGGTCGACACTGAAGCGGCTGAGGCTCGAGTTGGTGAATCCGGCGTTGAACGAGAGTCCCGAGAGCGGGCCGATCCAGGGGCTGGTCGAGTAGCCCGAGTCGGCCACTCCGCGCAGGCGGTCGAAGATCGTGTCGTCGCCGAACAGC
Source organism: Solirubrobacterales bacterium (assembly GCA_020438295.1). Classification (GTDB taxonomy): domain Bacteria; phylum Actinomycetota; class Thermoleophilia; order Solirubrobacterales; family 70-9; genus 67-14. The sequence continues at coordinate 445 of JAGQUV010000019.1, read as the reverse complement.
CTGCCGGTCACCCGCTTGACCCCGGCCCGCCTGACCCGGGCCGCCAGCTTCGAAATCGAGGCGCCCCGGCCGGCCAGGTAGCTGTCCAGGAACGCGTCGGTGCCGAGCGTGGGGTCGCCGCCGCCGCGCAGGTAGAGGCTGCCCGACAGCACGCCTTTCCCGTTCAGCCTGCCGTCGGTGAAGACCCGGGTCTTGAACCGGTGGTCCTGGCCGAGCCGGGCCAGCGCGGTGCTGGTGGTGAACAGCTTGGTGTTCGACGCCAGCGACCGGCTGCCCTTGGCATTCAGGCCGCAGACCGTCTTGCCGCTGCCCAGGTCTTTGACCATCAGGCCGGCCCGGCCGTTGCCGGTGCGGGCCAGCCGCTTCAGCCGGGGGCAGATCCCGGAGGCGCTGAGCCGGGCCCCGCCGGACGGGATCCCGGCCCCGGGCAGGGTCGCGGCCGGGA